>NZ_JARUVM010000061.1 GCF_029763755.1 Luteimonas sp. 8-5 | reverse complement strand
CGCCGAGCACGGCGCCGCCGATGCCCTCGTCCCCGGGCAGCACCAGCAGCGTGCCGGCGGCGGCGTCGAAGCGGTGCGCTTCCATCCACTGGCCAAGCGACCGCGGTTGCCGGCCGCGCCAGGCAGCGAGTTCCTCGCGCGTCACCAGGTGCAGCGGGCGCGGCGTGCCGGCCTGCGCCGGGTTCGATCCTTGGGTTGTGCTCATGGGTGTTCCGTGGGGGCAGGGGATGCATCCAGCCAGTCGGCCAGCGCACCGAG
>NZ_JARUVM010000060.1 GCF_029763755.1 Luteimonas sp. 8-5 | reverse complement strand
GTGCGCTTCCATCCACTGGCCAAGCGACCGCGGTTGCCGGCCGCGCCAGGCAGCGAGTTCCTCGCGCGTCACCAGGTGCAGCGGGCGCGGCGTGCCGGCCTGCGCCGGGTTCGATCCTTGGGTTGTGCTCATGGGTGTTCCGTGGGGGCAGGGGATGCATCCAGCCAGTCGGCCAGCGCACCGAGATCGGCGACTTCCAGGTCCGGGCGCACATCGTCGCGCGGCCAGGCGCGCGCCTGGCCGTCGCCGTTGCGGCGGTTGATCCAGCAGGTGCGCAGGCCGGCGCGATGCGCGCCGAGCACGTCCATCTCGACGTCGTCGCCGACATGCAGGACGACACCGGGCTCGCACCCCAGCTGCTCGCATGCGGCGTGGAAGATGCTCGCGGCGGGCTTGGCCGCGCCGTGCTCGCGCGCGCCCAGCTGGAAGCGGAACACGTGCATCAGGCCGATGCGCTGCAGGTCGGCGTTGCCGTTGCTCAGCGCCGCCAGCGGCACGCGCGCGGCCAGTCGGTCGAGCGCATCCAGGCTGTCTTCGTAGTGCTCGACTTCGCAGCGCGCGGCGAAGAACGCGTCGAAAGCCGGCTGCACCAGCGCCACGTCGTCGCCGGCGGCCTCGAGCATGCGCTCCAGGGCGATCATCCGCTGGCGGGTGAAGTCGTGCGCCAGGTGCGGGTGCTCGGCCGCCACCTCGTCGCGCAATGTGCGCATCGCCTCCAGCGGGAAACGGGCGGCGGTCCGCGGCGCGTGTTCGCGCAGCCATGCGCCCAGGGCGTTCTCGGCGCGCACGATCACCGGCGCGATCGGCCAGATCGTGTCGTCGAGGTCGAGGGTGATGGCGCGCACATGGAAGCTCACGCGGTCATTCTATCGGTCGTGCGCATGGCGCGGGCCTACTCCAGCAGGCGCGCCCAGCCCTCGAGCCCCTCGACCTTGGTCAGGACGATCTTGACGCAGACCAGCAGCGGGACCGCGAGCAGCAGGCCGATGATGCCCCACAGCCAGCCGAACACCATCAGCGCCAGGATCAGCACCAGCGGCGAAAGCCGCATGCGCGCTCCCAGCACGATCGGCGTGACCAGCTGCCCCTCGAGCGTGTGCAAACCCAGGTAGATCGCGGCCGGCGCCAGCGACTGCCACAGGTCGTCGAAGGCGACGAAACCCATCAGCAGCATCACCAGGATGCCGATCAGCGGGCCGACATAGGGCGCGAAGTTCAGCAGCGCCGCCATCGTGCCCCACAACAGTGCTTCGTCGCCGGGGATGCCCAGCCAATACAGCGCGCCGGCCAGGGCCAGGCCGACCAGCGCATTGATCAGGGTGATGGTGAGCACGTAGCGCGACATCTCGCGCTCGATCGATTGCAGGATCTCCACCGTGACCCGCTTCTGCTGGCGGTCGGGCAGCAAGGCAAGCCCGTTGCGCTGCAGGTTGGCGCCGTAGACCATGAAGAAGAACGTCAGCAGCACCACCGCCAGCACCGAGGCGATCATGCGCGGTGTCGCGGTCAGCGCCTTGTACGGATCGTTGACCTCCGTGCGGACCACCTCCACGGGTCGCGAAGTGCTCTCGCCGCCGGCGGCGCGGGCGATGTTCACCGCGGCCTTGTTGGCTTCCTGGACCGGCTTGGTCAGGTCGCGCAACTTGGGCGCGAGCGAACGCATCTCGCGCGGCACCTGGCGTACCCATTCGCCGGCCGGCGCGATCAGCTGCTGCGCCAGCAGCCCGGTGCCGGCCAGGCCGGCGAGCAGCACCAGCAGCGCGGCCAGGAAACGTGGCACGTACAGTCGCCGTAGCAGGCGGATCACCGGATTGCCGACCAGGGCGAAGAACATCGCCAGCAGCACCGGCAGCAACAGACCCTGCGCCGCCCAGAGGGTGAAGCCGACCGCGATGGTGGCCAGTACCACCAGCGCGGTCGAGGCGCGCGGGCGCACCGGCGCCAGCGGGGGGCTGGGGCTGTCTTCGGCGTCGCCGGGCGTGGCGTTCATGGCAGGCCGGCTTCGCGGTAACGCCGCTGCGTGTCTTCGTGCGATGGATCCTGCGAAGCACGGGGCGCCGATGCAGCCGGGGCGGCATCGTCCTGCGCCACGTCGTCGGCCGCGTCGCTGGCCTCGTTCGCGGCCGCCTGCGCGCCTTCGGCGGCGAACAGTCCGGACAGCGCGGTCAGCAACTGCAGCGCGCCGCCGCCACCGGTGAAGCGGAAGGCGCGCGCCTGTCCGCTGAGGAAACCCGATGCCAGCCCGGCCAGCACGATCCGTCCCGGCGTCCACAGCTCGCGCCAGGACAGGCGCAGCTGGCGCCAGTCCGCCGCGGCCGCGCGTTCCTGCGCCTCGAGCGCGGCCTCGGCCTGCTGCACCTTGCGGATGAGCGCGTCGAAACTCATGGCGGCGTCACGTCGATACCCAGGCCCTTCTTCACCGGCTTGTCCTCCGTGGCTTCGGCGACCGCTTCGGCCGCGTCTTCGCCGGAAACGGGCGTGCCGGCGTCGGGCATCAGGCCGGCCAGTTCGCCGATGCCCAGGCGCGCGAGCTGGCGTCGCGTGGCCTTGAAGCGGGTGTGTTCGAAATAACGCATCGCGCCCCAGGCCGCCGCTACCGTCGCGCCGACACTCAACAGCGCGGTCAGCAGCAGCGCCAGCGTCCACGGCATGCCCAGGCCCCGGGTGAGCCCGACGATCAGCGTCGCCATCAGCAGCAGCCAGGCCGAGGCGCCGAAGGCGATCGCCACGCCGGTGAGCGCGAGGGTACGGCCGAACGCGCTGCGCGCCAGGGCGATGTCGGCCGATACCAGGATGCGGAACGCCTTGCCGGCGTCGCGCCCCGCGCGCAGCGTGGCGCGCGAGGTGGCGCCGAGCTCGCGCACGGCCTCGTCGATGCCTGGCGCCTTGTCGGGCCCCGGCTCGCGCTCCCCCGATTCGGACACGGCGCTTACTTGTCGCCGCTGCGCGCGAGCTTGGCGATGATCCAGCCGGCGGCGAAGGCGACGCCGAACGACGCCAGCGGACGCTCGCGGATCAGCTCCGAGGCGCTGTCGATCAGGTCGCGGCTCTTGTCCATCAGCGCGTCCATCTGTTCGCGGCTGGCCGCACCGGCCTGCTCGAGCGCGGCGATGCCCGACAGCGCGCTGTCGGCCAGGTCGCCCTTGACCTGGGCCTTGCCCAGGCGCATTTCCTCGCCCGCCGCGGAGGCGGCGCCCTTGATCGCCTCGCCCGCATGGCCGGCGGCGTCCTTGAGGTGGCTGCCGGTCTGGCCGAGGTTGGACTTCATGTTGTCGGTGGCGCTGGGTGGCATGTCGATCTCCTTGTGGTAGTCGTTCGTCTTCGGTTCGTCTAGCGCATCAGCAGGTCGCCGCGGTTGCCGCCGCGCATGATCCGCAGGACCAGCTGCTGCGGCTGGTCGGCGAAGGTCAGGCGGAAGCCGGCCAGGTCGTCGAAGCGTCCACTATTGGACGCGATGACCACGTCACCGCGCCGCAGGCCGTTGGCGGCGGCGCGGCTGCCGCCGGCCACGTCCTCGACCAGCACGCCATCCAGTCCGGCCTGGCGCTGGGCGGCGGGCAGCTCGGAGAACGTCGCGCCGGCCAGGCGTGGATCGATGCTGGCGCCGGGCAGGGTGCGCGGCTGCTCGCGCAGGGTCGTGGCCACCTGCATGGGCTCGCCGTCGCGGCGCAGGTCCAGGGTGACCTTCGCGCCGACGGCCTGCAGGCCTTCGAAGTTGCGCAGGGTGTCGCGGTCGTCGATGCGCTGGCCGTTGGCGGCCACGATCACGTCGCCGACCTGGATGCCGGCGGCCGCGGCCGCCGAATCCGGGTAGACGCGGGTCACGACTGCGCCGCGCGCGTCGTCCAGGCCCAGGCCGTCGGCGATGCGCGCGTCGACGTCCTGGGTGTCGATGCCCAGGCTGCCGCGATGCACTTCGCCGGTGGTCTTGAGCTGGCGCACGATGTCGCTGGCCAGGTTCGAGGGACTGGCGAAGCCCAGGCCGATGTTGCCGGCCATCGAGCCGCGCGGGTTGAAGCTGGCGGTGTTGATGCCGACCAGCTGGCCGTCGAGGTTGACCAGCGCGCCGCCGGAATTGCCCGGGTTGATCGAGGCGTCGGTCTGGATGAAGTTCTGGTAGCCCAGGCCCTGCAGCCCGGTGCGCCCGACGGCCGAGACGATGCCCGAGGTCACCGTCTGGCCGATGCCGAACGGATTGCCCACCGCGACCACGAAGTCGCCGACCTGCAGGCCCGAGCTGTCGGCCATCGGCAGCGCGGTGAGCGGCGCGCCTTCGGGCACCGGGATGCGCATCAGGGCGACGTCGGTGTCCGGATCGGAACCGACGAACTCGGCCTGCATGGTGCGGCCGTCGGCCAGGGTCACCGACACCTCGTCGGCGCCCTCGATCACGTGGTGGTTGGTGATCACCAGGCCTTGGGCGGCGTCGATGATCACGCCCGAGCCCAGCGACTGGTTGATCCGCTCCTGCGGGATGTTGGGGAACATGCGGCGGAAGAACGGATCGTTGGCGAACGGATTGTTGATCCGCACCCGCTGCTTGCTGTGCACGCTGACCACCGCCGGCAGGACTTTCTGCAGCATCGGCGCCAGCGACGGCAGCGGCGTCCCGGCCACCGCACTGGGCAGGGCGGCGGCGGCCGGCACGGTCGCCGCGGCCGGCGCGAGCGCCTCGGCGCGCGCTTCGCGCCAGGGGTGCTGCAGTGCGGTAGCGGCGAAGCCGCCGAACGCGGCGGCGGCGACCAGGGCGAGGAAAAGCGGGACGGGACGCATCCTGAACATGATCCTTTGCAAGGGGTGAAGGGCCGGTTTCGAAGCCTTCGCTCGACCAGCTTATTCAGTTTCGGCTGCGACCGCCGAACCGGTCCTGAAGTTTCCCGGAAAGGGTTTTGCAACGGTTGACAGAATGCAGGGTCGCGGATAGCTTGGGACCCCGGCTCGCCACAACATGTTGGGGTCGGTTCCGCGGCGGGGTCCCAAGTCATGGGGTTACGCGAATCGGGCGCCATCAACGGCAAACGCGCTCGAAAGCGGCCAGGCAAGCGCCTGACAAACACGAAAAGCCACAAAACAAGACGCGGCCGATCCGCGCACGACGAGGGAGTAACGACGGGATGAGTACAGTGCGGCTGGAGGCGGTGGCCCCTACGGCGGAAGGCATGCAAGGCGAAGACAAGGCGATCCCGATGCAGCCGGCGTCCCAGGACATCTGGGACAAGAAGTACCGCCTGAAGACCAAGGCCGGCGAGCCCGTGGACGCCGACATCGACGGCACCTACCAGCGCGTCGCCCGTGCCCTGGCCGACGCCGAGCCGACCGCCGAGCTGCGCAAGTACTGGAACGACCGCTTCGTCTGGGCGCTGCGCCGCGGGGCCATTCCCGCCGGCCGCATCACCAGCAACGCCGGCGCCCTGGAGCACAAGCCGGCCACCAGCACCATCAACTGCACCGTGTCGGGCACCATCGAGGATTCGATGGACGGCATCCTGGACAAGGTCCACGAGGCCGGCCTGACCCTGAAGGCCGGCTGCGGCATCGGCTACGAGTTCAGCACCCTGCGCCCGCGCGGCGCCTTCGTCGCCGGCGCCGGCGCGTACACCTCCGGCCCGATGTCCTTCATGGATATCTACGACAAGATGTGCTTCACCGTGTCGTCGGCCGGCGGCCGCCGCGGTGCGCAGATGGGCACCTTCGACGTCAGCCACCCGGACGTGAAGGACTTCATCCGCGCCAAGCGCGAGGACGGGCGCCTGCGCCAGTTCAACCTGTCGCTGCTGATCACCGACGGCTTCATGGAGGCGGTGGAGAACGACGGCGACTGGCCGCTGGTATTCCCGATCAACCAGAAGGAAGCCGGCGACCTGGACCTGGCCGACGCGGACAAGGTCGTGTGGCGCGAGTGGCCGACCAGCCGCAACTACATCACCCGCGACGACGGCCTGGTCGCGTGCCGCATCTACGGCCACATCCGCGCCCGCCACCTGTGGGACATGATCATGGTCTCGACGTACGACTACGCCGAGCCGGGCTTCATCCTGATCGACCGCGTCAACGAAATGAACAACAACTGGTGGTGCGAGAACATCCGCGCCACCAACCCCTGCGGCGAGCAGCCGCTGCCGCCGTACGGCGCCTGCCTGCTGGGCTCGGTCAACCTGACCAAGTTCGTGCGCAAGCCGTTCACCGACGAAGCGGCGTTCGACTGGGAGGAATACCGCGAGGTCGTGCGCGTGTTCACCCGCATGCTCGACAACGTGGTCGAGGTCAACGGCCTGCCGCTGGCCGAACAGCGCGCCGAGATCCTGCGCAAGCGCCGCCACGGCATGGGCTTCCTCGGCCTGGGCTCGACGGTGACCATGCTGAAGATGAAGTACGGCTCGAAGGAGTCGTGCGAGTTCACCGAGCAGATCGCCCGCGAGATGGCCGTGGCTGGCTGGGAAACCGGCCTGGCGCTGGCGCAGGAAAAGGGCCCCGCGCCGATCATGGACGAGGAGTTCGAGGTCACCGCCGCGATGCTGCGCAAGCGCCCGGAGATGAAGAAGGACGGCTGGAAGGTCGGCCAGAAGATCGCCGGCAAGGTCCTGCACGCGCGCTACAGCCGCTACATGCAGCAGGTGGCCACGGTCGCGCCGGAACTGGTCGAGGCCCTGGCCGAGCACGGCTCGCGCTTCACCCACCACAGCTCGATCGCGCCCACCGGCACGATCTCGCTGTCGCTGGCCAACAACGCCTCCAACGGCATCGAACCGTCGTTCGCCCACCACTACAGCCGCAACGTGATCCGCGAGGGCAAGAAGAGCAAGGAAAAGGTCGACGTCTGGTCCTACGAGCTGCTGGCCTACCGCGAGCTGGTCAATCCGAAGGCGATGCCCTTCGCCGAGGACGCCGCCGCCCGGCTGCCGGACTACTTCGTCTCGGCCGACGACATCACCCCGAAGGAGCACGTCGACGTCCAGGCCGCCGCCCAGAAGTGGGTGGACTCCTCGATCTCCAAGACCGCCAACGTGCCCACGGACTACCCGTACGAGGACTTCAAGGACATCTACCGCTACGCCCACCAGCAGGGCCTGAAGGGTTGCACCACCTTCCGCTTCAACCCGGCCGCCTTCCAGGGCGTGCTGGTCAAGGAGGCGGACCTGGAGAACACCCTGTACCGGTTCGAGCTGGAGGACGGCAACCTGGTCGAGGTCAAGGGCAACGAGCAGATCGAGTACGACGGGGAAATGCACACCGCCGCCAACCTGTTCGACGCCCTCAAGGAAGGCTACTACGGCAAGTTCTGACCGGTCCTGGCCCGGGTCCGGGGGATGCATACACGCCGCCCGCTTCGCGCTACATTCCGCGTGCGGGCGCCCCGCCCGCAACAGACCTGACGAGGAAGCACCATGAGCAACGGCAATGGGGTCGCCACGACCCTGACCAGCGCGGCAGAGGCCGTCGCCGAAACGGCGAAGAAGGTCGGCGGCAAGGTGACCAAGCGCGCCGGCAAGGCGGTGAAGTCGGCGAAGAAGACCGCGAAGAAGGCGACCACCGCGGCGAAGAAGGCGGTGGGCACGGCGAAGAAGAAGCTCGCCGCCGCGAGCGCGGGCGCGAAGAAGGAAGCCGCGGCGCTCAAGCGCAAGGGCGCCGGCAAGAAGACCGCGAAGAAGGCTGCGAAGAAGGCCGCGCCGAAGAAGGCTGCGGTGAAGAAGGCCGCAGCGAAGAAGGCTGCTCCGAAGAAGGCCGCTGCAAGGAAGGCCGCTCCGAAGAAGGCCGCGAAGAAGGCTGCCCCGAAGAAGGCTGCCCCGAAGAAGACTGCAAAGAAGGCCGCGAAGAAGGCCGCGAAGAAGGCCGCCAAAACGTAGGAGCGGCGGACGCCGCGACTCGATTCGCCCCTCCCGATCGGGAGGGGCACTTGGAAAGGAAACAGGATCCCCCGTCATGGCCGTCAAGATCGACAAGAAAATCAAGGGCTACGCCGTCGTCACCCCCGAGGACAAGGCGAAGGCACAGGCCGAACCGGTGTCGCGTGCCGCCGCGGAGGCGCAGCTGCCCACGGCGGACGTGATCCAGATGCACGAGCGCATCGAGCGCCCCGAGGTGCTGATCGGCAGCACCTACAAGATCAAGTCGCCGCTGGTGGAACACGCCATGTACGTGACCATCAACGACATCGTCCTCAACGCCGGCAGCGAGCATGAGCAGCGCCGTCCGTTCGAGATCTTCATCAACTCCAAGTCCATGGAGCACTTCCAGTGGATCGTCGCGCTCACCCGGATCATGTCCGCGGTGTTCCGCAAGGGCGGCGACGTCACCTTCCTGGTGGAGGAGATGAAGGCCGTGTTCGATCCCAAGGGCGGCTACTTCAAGGCCGGCGGCGTGTACATGCCGTCGCTGGTGGCCGAGCTGGGCAGCATCGTCGAGGACCACCTGAAGTCCATCGGCATGATCCACGACCCGGAAATGAGCCCCGAGCGCCGCGCCCTGATCGCCGAAAAGCGCGCCGCGTTCGAATCCCGCTCAAAAAAAAACACTGACGTGAACGCTCCCTCTCCCGCGCCAGCGGGAGAGGGCCGGGGTGAGGGCAGGTCCGAGGACATCGCGATCACCGGCGACGGCGCCAGCTTCCCGCCGTCGGCGACCATGTGCCACAAGTGCAGCAACAAGGCCGTGGTGATCATGGACGGGTGCGCGACCTGCCTGAATTGCGGCTATTCCAAGTGCGGATGAGCGGGCGGGGCGGTTGAACGGCGGGATTGACGCCGCCCCGGCCCGGCGCGACGCTGGAAGCCCCTGACCGCGGAGTGCGCCATGTCCGAGCATGTCTACAAGTCGATCGAGCTGACCGGTTCCTCGCCCAAGGGCAGCGACGACGCCGTGCGCGTGGCCCTGGCCAAGGCCGCCGAGAGCGTCCGCGACATCCGCTGGTTCCAGGTGCTCGACACCCGCGGCCACGTCAAGGACGGCAAGATCGCCCACTGGCAGGTGACGGTGAAGATCGGGTTCACCGTCGACTGACGCGGCCGTCCGCCGCAATCCACGGATGGCAACCCGTACCGACATTCCGCTCGACAAGGTCATGGACCTGTTGCTGGACGCGGTCTGCATCGTCGATGCGAAGGGCCATTACCTGTACGTGAACTCTGCGTTCGAACGCATCTTCGGGTATGCGCCCGAAGAGGTGATCGGGCGGCAGATGCTGCACCTGGTGCATCCCGACGACCGCGCGCGCACGGTACGCGCGGTGGCCGAGATCATGTCCGGCCAGGACAAGACCCGGCTGGAGAATCGCTACATCCGCAAGGACGGCGAGATCGTGCACATCATGTGGTCCGCGCGCTGGTCGCCCGAGCACCAGGCGCGGATCGCAGTCGCCCGCGACATCAGCGCGCAGCGCCGGGCCGAAGCCACCCAGGCCGCGGTCTACGAGATCTCCGAGGCCGCGCAGGAGGCGGACAGCCTCGGCGCGGTCTACCGCACCATCCACAAGGTGCTCGGCGGCCTGCTGCCGGCGCGCAACTGCGCGATCTCGCTGTACGACGAAGCGGGCGGCACGCTGACCTTTCCCTATTTCGTCGACGAGCGCGGCCCGCCGCCGGCCGCGCGCCTGGTCGACGACAGCGCATTGTCCGGCGAAGTGGTGCGCAGCGGCCGCAGCCTGTTGCTGGGGCCGGCCCGCCTGCAGGGCGAACTGGCCGGCGACGAGGAGGTGCGCGGCGCGCGCTACTGGCTGGGCGTGCCGCTCAAGGGCCGTGCCGGTTCGATCGGCGCGCTGGCGGTGAAGAGTTACACCGAGGAGACCCGCTACAACGCGCGCGACGTACTGTTGCTGCACTACGTCGCCACCCAGGTGTCCAACGCCATCGAGCGCCGCCACGCGATCCGCTAGCGCTTGTACACCCAGTGCCGCGAAAGGAAGAACCCGATCGCGCCAAGCACCAGTTCGACGCCCGGCTTGGCCAGCCAGGCCCACTTCAGGCCCACCGCGTCGTCGATCGCCCCCAGCGCCCAGGTGCTGGCGATGGTGGTGCCCAGCCACATCAGCACGAAACGCGCGAGCTGGGTGCGGCCGAGCGCGGTGTCGTCGCCGGCGAACGTCAGCTTGCCGTTGAGCCAGTAGCCGAGCAGCGCGCCGCTGACGCGGCCCATCACGTTGCCCGCCTCGACCTGCATGCCGTAGTGGGTGAGCAGGACCATCACCCCCCAGTCGACCAGCCACTGGACGATGCCGATCAGCAGGTAGTGTCGCGCATGGCGGCCGAGGCTCATGGCGCGCAGCTCATGGTTCAACACCCTGGACATCGATGCGCCACCACTCGGCGCCGCCAACCGCCATTTCGCGGTGCGCGTGCACGCGCTCCAGGCCGGCACGCTGCGCGGGCGTCAATCTCGTCGGATCCAGGATCACCTCGGCAATGCCCTCGTCGCGCAGCAGCGCTTCCCAGCCGCTGCCATCGGCCGTCAGTCCGGCGATGCCCCGTGCCGTGAACAGGCGCGGGGAGTACCAGTCCACGGTGCGGCCGCGCCCTGCGAACTCCGCGTGAAACGGGTTGGACAGGACCAGCACCGGACCGGTGTCGGGCGCGCGTTCGCGGATCGCGGCGGCAAGCGCGCGCTCGGGCGCGTACGCCTCGAACAGTTTCGTCTCGTCGCCCAGGGAACGGACGGCATGCATTACGCCACCGCCGCGCAGGATCCAGTGCGCGTTGGGCTGCAATGCGAGGTTGGCGATGCACAGGCCCGCCACCAGTACGGCGCTGCGCATGGGCGGCAATACGCCGATGCCGGCGACCAGCGCCGGCAGCAGCAGCACCAGGGACGGATGCAGGTAGCGGGCGTACTGCATCGGCAGCAACGCCAGCAGCAGCGCGGCGGTTGCGCAGAGCGCAAGGCCGCGCGCAGGCGCATGCCGGAAGGCCAGCAGCCATGCGCCGGCCAGCGCCACCAGGGTCAGGCCCATGGCGCCGTCCCAGCCTTCGACGTAGGCGTCGGTGTCGAAGGTCATTCGCCACAGGGTGGTGGCGTCCAGCCCCCGGTGCCAGTTCGGATCGGCGAAATCCACCGGGTCGAACCATGGCGAAAGGAATACGCTGTTGAACAAGGGCAGCACCGGGTTGCCGGTGACGATCCAGGCTTGCACATAGCTCGAGCCGCCGATCGCCACCACCAGCAGTAGCGACCAGGCGAGCGCCAGCGGCGAGGGCAGCGAATGCCGCTGCCGCCTGCCGGCCCAGGCCGCCAGGAGCAGGCCGGCGATGACGTGCAATGGCTTGAGCCCGCACAGCAGGCCGAACAGCAGCGCGCCGGCCAGCAGGCGGCGGGTGCCGGCGCCGGAAATGTCGACGACGAGGACGGCCAGGCCGATCGTCACCGCGGAGGCGAAGGTCTCGGTCTGCATCCCGCCGAGCAGCGAACTGGTCATCGGCAGGCTCGCGAACAGCGCCGGAGCGGCCCAGCGCAGGGCGGGGCGAACGCCGAGCAGCTTGCACAGTTGCCACAGGCCCGCCGCGGTCATCGCGAACCAGGCGATGTTGAGCGCGGACCTGGCTTCGGTTCGGGCGACGACCTGGGCTACCGCCTGCAATGCATCGCCGGACCATGGCGCCAGCACCCAGACCTGCTGCGAGGGGTCCAGCGCGTAACGGCCATGCAGCATCAACTGCCAGGGCATGCCGAGGTGGTAGGCAAGATCGTCGTACTGCAAGGTGGGCAGCCACGCTGCGCTGGAGGAGACACCGAGCATCAGCACGCTGGCTGCCGCAGCACGGGGACTGGCGGCCACGGCGTCACGCCAGCCCCTGGCACAGATGGTGAACTGGCTGCGCAGAGCTTTGCGACGCAATGCGACGACAAGCCCCAGCAACGGGGCATGTACCCACCAGTAGTGGATCGGCAACGATACCGTCCAGCCGATCGCCGCGGCGATCAGCGCCATCCCGCACAGCAGGGCGGGCAGCGGCCGGGCATCTCCCACCACGCGACCGCCCACGGCGGCCGCAGCGGCGACCAGCAGTGCAACCGCCGCCGCAGGAACCACGCCGGTCAGGGCCACCAGCGCCGCCAGCCAGGTCGCGCCGAGCGCGGTCGCCCACGACCAGCCCGGGAGGCGCCGAATCGGCCAGGCCAGCAACACCGCTGCCAGGGCGAGGAGCAGGTTGTCGCCAAGGCGCGGGAACGACACCTGCCAGTGCAGATGCGTGGCGATCGCGCCCAGGGCGGACGCGGCCACGCCTGCCCAGACCAGGGCTTCGAGCAGGACGGAACGGGGGAAGAACGCGCGAGGGGCTTGCGGCACCGCGAAATCCTATCAGGCCGCAACGCGCCGGCGCAGTGCCGCTAGAATCGCGGAATGGCCAATTCCCCCCTGCATGTCGTCATCCTCGCCGCCGGCGAAGGCAAGCGGATGAAGTCCAGCCTGCCCAAGGTGCTGCAGCCGATCGCGGCACGACCGATGCTTGCGCACGTGGTCGACACCGCGCGCGCGCTGCAGCCGGCAGCGATCCACGTGGTCTTCGGGCACGGTGGCGACCAGGTACGTTCGGCGTTCGCCGCCCAGGCGGGCCTGCGCTGGGCGGAACAGGCCAGCCAGCTCGGCACCGGCCATGCCGTGCAGCAGGCCCTGCCGGGCGTGCCCGACGATGCGCGCGTGCTGGTGCTCTACGGCGACGTGCCGCTGATCACCGCCGATACCCTGGGCCGGCTGCTCGACGCGCCGGGCGCACTGGCGGTGCTGGCCGCCGAGCCCGCCGACCCGACCGGCTACGGCCGCATCGTCCGCGACGCCGAAGGTAACGTCGCCCGTATCGTCGAACAGAAGGATGCCGACGACGAACAGCGCCGCATCCGCATCGTCAACACCGGTGTCATCGCTGCCGACGCCGCTGCCCTGCGTCGCTGGCTGGGCGCGCTGCGCAACGACAATGCGCAGGGCGAGTACTACCTGACCGACGTGTTCGCCCAGGCCGCGGCCGAATACAGCCCCGCCGAGATCGTGATGGTCGCCGAACCGATCGAGGCCGAAGGCGCGAACGATCCCTGGCAGCTGTCCCAGCTCGAGCGCGCCTTCCAGTTGCGCGCCGTGCGCGCACTGTGTGCCGCCGGCGTGCGTTTCGCCGACCCGGCGCGGGTGGACATCCGCGGCAGCGTGCGCGCCGGCAGCGACGTCGAGATCGACGTCGACGTGGTGCTCGAAGGCGATGTCGTGCTCGGCGACAACGTCCGCATCGGCCCGTTCTGCCGCCTGCGCGAGGTCTCGCTGGCCGCCGGCACCGTCGTGCGCGCGCATTGCGACCTCGAGGGGGCGCGCAGCGAAGGCGCGGCGACCATCGGCCCGTTCGCGCGCCTGCGCCCGGGCACCGTGCTCGCCGACGGCGTGCACGTCGGCAACTTCGTCGAGGCCAAGAACACGGTGATGGGGCCGGGCAGCAAGGCCAACCACCTCACCTACCTGGGCGATGCCGCGATCGGCAGCAAGGTCAACATCGGCGCCGGCACCATCACCTGCAACTACGATGGCGTGAACAAGTCGAAGACCACCATCGGCGACGGCGCCTTCATCGGCTCCAACAGTTCGCTGGTGGCACCGGTGGAGATCGGTGCCGAGGCGACCATCGCCGCCGGCTCGGTAATCACGGTCAATGCACCTGCGGGCAAGCTGTCCGTCGCGCGCGGGCGCCAGCAGACGGTGGACGGCTGGAAGCGGCCAGGGAAAAAGTAGGCGGCTGGCGGGATCCGCGTTCTTGCCGGGTATGGGAGTAGACCATCCCCGAAAGAGGCAAAACGAACGTGCAACATTCCCCCCGACACAAGCCGGCGCGCCTGCCGATGCTAGCCCTCACCGCCGCCATCGTCGCCTACTGCGGTACCGGCGATGTCCATGCCGCCAATGCCGGCGGCAAGAAGACCACCCGGCTGGCGACCGGCATCGACATGGCCTACCTCGAGCTCGGCATGGGCGAAGGCGAGGCCGTGGTCTTCCTGCACGGCTACACCGATTCGGCGCTGTCGTTCCTGGCCACGGCCGAAGCGCTGCAGCGGCGGCACCCCGGCCTGGACATCTACGTGCTCGACCAGCGCGGCCACGGCGACTCGTCGATGCCCACGGGCGCAACCTGCGCGGTCGACCCCGGATCCTGCTTCACGCTCAGGCAGATGGCCGAGGACGTGGTGGCCTTCCTCGACGACAGGAAGCTCGAGCGTGCCCACATCGTCGGCCATTCGCTGGGCAGCATGGTCGCCCAGGAACTGGCCCTGCAATGGCCCGGACGGGTCGACAGCGTCGTCCTGATCGGCACCACCGGCGACACCACCCGGAACCCGGCGGTCGACGGGTTCTTGGTGCCGGAGATCGAGGTGCGCTGGAAGGCGGAGTTCCCCGCGCAGGCGGGTCGCTGGCCACAGGACGCGTACCTGCGCGCGCCTGGCGACACGATCGCCGGGGCAAGCGAATGGATCGGCGGGCAGTGGGCGGTTGAAGCCGGCGCGGAGCCCGGGCTCCTGCAGGAAACCGCGCGCATCGCCGGTGCGACGCCTATCGGCACCTGGCTCGGGGTACTGCGCAACTTGCCGTCGTTCTCCAACAACGGCCGATTGCGGGAACTGAGCGTTCCCGCGCTCGTGCTATGGGCCGAAGGCGACGAGGTGTTCCCCGCTGCAGACCAGGCCGCGGTCCGCGGGGCGCTGGACGCCGCCGCGGCCGCGGGCCGCTCCCGCTACCAGTTCAAGGCCTACGAGGGACCGGGGCACAACACGCAGTGGGCGATTCCCGAGGCGGTAGCGGCCGACATTGCGGCCTGGTTGCAGCTTCCGGAACTGGCAACCCTCCCGCCCGGATGACCCGGGTCTCGCCGACGAGCCTGGCGTCGGCTTCGCTGATCGGGATGCGGTCGAGGGCGACCGCATCACAGGCAGGCTGGCCGCCGTGATTGGCGGCCAGCGCGGCCACCAGGACACAGCCGCACACGTGGACGACATGCTCGAGGTTCATCGACGACGGCCCGCGGAAGTGGCGAGCAGGTCGCGGAACACCAGCATCGAACCCACCTGCGCCGACGCGCCGTCGTACAGGCCCTGCTCCAGCGCATGGTTGCGCGGGTTGCGGAAGGTGCCGAACACGATGTCGAACAGCGGCAGGTCCGAATAGTTCCACGCGTGGACGCCGCGGGCGTGGTGTACCGAATGGCTCTCCGGTCGCTGGATGATGTAGCCCAGCCAGCGCGGCGTGCGCACGTTGGCGTGCTGGAACACCGCCATGAACGTGGTGGCGTACAGGACCATGGTCGCAGCTTCCGGCGAAAGCCCCACCACCAGGGTCAGGCACAGGCTGGACAACGCGGTCCAACCGACCATGTCCAGCGGGCTGAACCAGAATGCGCCATAGGTATCGAGGCGCTCGGCCGAATGATGCATCTGGTGGAAGCCGCGCCACAGCACGGTGGAGCCGTGCATGGTGCGGTGCCAGGCGTAGACGCCGGCTTCGTACACGAGGACGCCGACGATCGCGCCGGCCCACACGGGCAGGTGGGCCAGGTCGAACAGTTGCAGGCCGGCCAGGTATTCGCCCCACAGCAGCGGCAAGTACGAGGACAGGAAGAAGAACAGGGCGAAGGCCGCCAGTCCGCGCAGGTACCAGCCGCGCACCGGCGGCAGGCGGCGCGCCGGGAGCAGCAGCTCCCACAACATCAGCGAACCATAGATGGCGAAGACGACGAGCGAGACGGGATCGAGCAGCAGTTGCAGGGGGGTGGGGAGGGGGGAAGACATGGGTTTTACCTTGTGGCGTTGCGTGAACCATGGAAATACCCGGTTCCGGGCCACGGCCCGCCACATGCCCTATAGTCCGGTCCGGACCATGGAACAGACACTGCGCGAGCTGCTGGTTGCCTACCGCAAGGGCGAGCCGGGCGTCCTCGACCGGCTGGTTCCGCTTGTCTACGAGGACCTGCGCCGGCTTGCCCGCCGCCAGGTGCGGCAATGGCCCAACCTCACCCTGGACACCACCAGCGTCGTCCACGAGGCCTACCTGAAGCTGTCCAGGCAGCACGCGCTGGATGCCAACGACCGCGCCCACTTCCTGGCCATATGCAGCCAGGCGATGCGCCAGTTCATCATCAACTACGCCCGCCAGAAGAGCGCCGGGAAACGCGGATCGAACGTGGTGATGCACGACATCGACGACATGGAGGTGCCGGTGCATGGCGAAGCGGACGAGTTGCTGCTGATCGACCAGACGCTGCGCGGGCTGGAGGAGGCCAATCCGCGCCTGGTGCGCGTGTTCGAGTGCCGCTTCTTCGCCGGCCTGACCGAGGCCGAGACGATGGAGGCCTTGAACCTCCCGCTGCGCACGGTGCAACGCGACTGGATGCGCGCCCGCGCCTGGGTCAAGGACATGCTGTCGGAGCAGCATTCCGCGTAGGCGGCACCAGGCACGGCACGCGTGCCGGGCTGGAACCGAACTGTTCGATCGCGATCGCCGAGGCGCGCTGCAGCGCATCGGCACCCACGCTGCCGGGCCGCAGTTGCTCCCGGCGCAGCGCCGCCCAGGCCCACATGCCCGGGATTTCCCCTGCATCGATGCTGCTGTCCAGCGCGCGGGCGAACAGGTTGGCGGCGCCGTCGCTGTCGCCGGCACGGAGCAGGACCTCGCCGCCGCGCAACAGGCCCCAGGACAGTTCCGCCGGGGACATGGCCGGATGCGACTCGAGCGCACGAATCCCGGCGGCGACGGTATCCACCGCCGACTGCCGCCGCCCGGTGGCGGCGTCGTGCGCGGCGAGCACGAGCTGGTGTGCGGCATTGATCCGGTCGATGGGACCGCCGGTGGCCTGGCGCATGCCCGCCGCCTCGATCGCGCCGGCCGCTTCCATCGTCCGGCCCTGTGCCAGTAGCACCTCGGCGCGCAGCGAGTGCACCGACAGGCGCAGGTCGGCATTGTCGGGAAATTGTTCGCGCTGTATCGCGGCCATGTCGTCGAGCAATGCCAGCGCCGACGCGTGGCCGCCAAGGCGATGGTCGGCCTGTGCCTGCAGCTGCGCACCGAAGAGGTACAGGCCGAGGGCGCTTTCCCTGTCGACCACGGCCATCGCCTCGCGTGCCATGGTGGCCGCCGTTGCGAAGTTCCCGCGCAGGTATTCGATCATCGCCAGGTTGATCCGGTCGGCCGCGGCCGAGGTCGAGTCCTCCGGCCCCGCGCGCAGGGTCACCGCAAGGGCGGCCTCGCACGCTTCCCTGGCCTCGAGCAGTTCGCCGCCGCTGAGGAAGGCGATGCAGGCATCGCTCCAGGCCACGGATACGCGCGGATGCGCATCCCCCAGTGCTTCGGCCAACACCAACGCTGCTTCGCGGCCATAGCGTCCGCTCTGCGCAGGGTCCTCCGAGGCCAGCGACGACACCAGGCTGAGCGTGCTCAGCCGGGCCGCGCGCTGGATCGGCGTCTCGCCCTGGATCGCGGTGCCGAGGCGATGCGCGATCGCCAGGACCTTCGCCGGGTTCTCGCCTTCCTGGGCGAGGTTCAGGTGCCGCCCGAGGCGTCGCAGCGCATCAACCGATGCGGCATCCAGCGGGGCGCCGGTTGCGACGAGCGCGTCGTATACCGCGTCGAACTCGCGCGTGGACTCGTCCATGCGGCCGACGGTCGCGTACAGCTCGCCAAGTTGCGCGCGGGATTGCGCAATTACCGTCGTCGACAGGCCGGTGCCGTGGCTGCGTTCGAGTTCCGCGGCCAGCACGTCCAAGGCTTCTCCGTCGCGGTCCTGCCGCGACAGCGCGTCCGCCAGCAGGCGGGTCGTGGCCAGCCGCGTGGCCGCATCCTGGACACCGGCTGCCTGCGCATCCTGCAGCGCCTGGCGTGCGCGCAATTCGGCGAGTTCCGGGCGGCCCATGTCCATTTCCAGGGTCGCAAGCACGGACATCAGGCTGAACCGCGTGCGCGGGTCCATCGACTGGTCGCCGGCGAGCATCGAATGTCCCACGCGGGACAGCGTCGCCAGCGCATTCTCCTGGTCGCCGCGCAGGTACGGGCTGGCTTCGCGGAAGACCTGGCCCATGAATCCCTCGACGGCCTGGGCGCGCTCGAGTTCGCGCGCCTTGAGGTCGCGTTCCTCGCGGATCTGCAGTACCGATACGGTCGCGACCAGTGCCAGCGCAGCCGTGCCGGCCGCGGCAACGCCGGCGGTCCTGCGATTGCGGCGCAACCACAGGCGCACGCGCCGCCAGCGCGAAGGCGTGGCGGCGGCAACCGGTCGCGATTGCAGCCACGCCTGCAGGTCCGCGTGCACGCGCTCGATACTCGGATAGCGCCGGGCCGCGTCCTTCTCCAGGCACCTGAGCACGACCGCGTCGAGGTCGCCGCGGACCTGCCGCGCCAGCGCCGGGTGCCCGGCGTCGGCGAGCCGCGTCGACGGTGGAACCGGAACTTCATGCAGGATCGCATCCACGCGTCCCAGCGAGGTGACGCCGTCGTCCCTGGGCCACGGCGTGCCGGCAACCAGTTGATAGAGAAGGGCGCCCACCTGGAACACATCGGTAGCGGTGCCGACCGGTGCGCCGAGTACCTGTTCGGGGGCCGCGCAGTCGGGCGTGAACAGCTTGATGCCGGTGTCGGAGGGGTCGTCGGATTCGCCGAGCACGCGGGAAATGCCGAAGTCGAGCAGCCGCGCCTGTCCGCGCCTGTCGACAAGCACGTTCGATGGCTTGATGTCGCAATGCACGACCAGCTGCGCGTGCGCATGTTCGAGCGCGCCGCACAGCTGGACCGCCCAGCCGATCCGCGTGCGCAGGTCCGTGGCGGTCGCCGCGGCATGCGCCAGGATCGGCGCGCCGTCTACCAGTTCCATCGCCAGGTAGACGTTGCCCTGCGGTCCGACACCCGCATCCAGGAACCTGGCGATGTTGGGATGGTCGAGCCTGGCCAGGGTGCGCTGCTCGGCGACCAGACGCTGCTTGAGCGTTTCGCTGACGCGGTCGGAGCGCACGACCTTCAAGGCCACCTGTTGCGAGAACCCTTCGAACCGGCGCGTCGCCAGGTGGACTTCCGACATGCCGCCACGGCCGAGCAGACGTTCGAGTATGTAAGGCCCGAGCGTGTATCCGGACGGCAGACTGTCGCCGTCTTCCACGCCGAGCAGGCATTCGCGCGCGACCGCGCCCTCCAGCGCGCCGCCGGGAGCCAGGCCTACCGGTTCCTCCAGGCACAGTGCCAGCAGGCGCTCGACTTCCCGCGCCAGCACGGCGTCGGTGGCCCGCAGGCGGGCCAGGCGCGGTTCGCGCAGGCCGGGCTCCAGGCCCAGCAGCTCATCCAGCAGGTCGTCGATCGCCCTGATGGAACCGGTGGTGTCGTCCTTCATGTGGACCTCGCTCGTCCGTACCGGCAGCCATGGCGCGGTAGATGGACTCGACATGGCGGTGATCGGTCCCGCAGCACCCCCCGACCACCGTCAGCCACGGCATCATACCCTTGAGGCGTCCGTGCAATTGCGCCAGTTCGCGCGGGTCGCCGATGTCCAGGTCCTGGCTGTCGTCGAGCTCGGCGTGGCTGCGCCGCGAGGCGTTTGCGCGCAAGCCGCGGATGCGGCGGCACCAGACTTCGCCCGACAGTGCACCCATGAAATGGTCCGGATGGGCGCAGTTGATCATGTAGTAGGCCGGATAGCCGGCTGTCGCCGTGTCGGTCGCTTCGATCGCCTCCTGCAGCGAGTCGCCCGACGGCAGCGTTCCGTCGGTCTCGACGGTGAAGGAGATGACCACGGGCAGGCCGCAGTCCCGTGCCGCCATGACGATGCCGATCGCCTCATCGATGTAGTTGATGGTGAACGCCGAGACCATGTCGGCCGCCGAACCGGCGAAGGCGCGTACCTGCGGCAGGTGGTAGTCGCGGGCCTGCGATGGCGACATCCGCGTCGACGGCGCGTAGCCGTCGCCGCGAGGGCCGATGTTGCCGCTGATCACGACCGGCGTGGCCGTCGACTCGTAGAGATCGCGGATCTCGACCAGCATCCTGATCGCGGCCAGGCTGGTCTCGCGGAGCCTTGTGGCGTCGTAGCCCAGGCGCTCGCCCCAGTCGGGGTTCGCGCGCCAGGTCGGTGCCTCGAGCACCAGGCCCGCGCGATGCACGCGCGCCATCAGCGCGTGGCGCGCGTAATAGGCACGCAACCGCTCGTGCCCGGCGGGCTCGTCCAGCAGCAGGAAGGCGGCAAAGCACGGCAGCGCGATGCCGTCGTGGAAGATCAGCGTGGTCTCCAGCCCGCTGTCGGTGAGGAACAGCCTGTCGCCGAGTTGCGGCAGGGAGGACCTGTACTTGCTCATTGCGTCATGCCCGATCGTGGTGTTGCTCCACGAATACGCGGCAATGCCGTCGAACCCGCCACTGCCGCCTGGGCGGTAGTGGCGGGGGGATTACTCCACCGTTACCGACTTGGCCAGGTTCCGCGGCTTGTCCACATCGGTGCCGCGCGCCAGGGCCACGTGGTAGGCCAGCAATTGCACCGGGATGGTATGCACGATCGGCGACAGGATGCCGACGTTGCGCGGGGTGCGGATCACGTTGACCTGCTCGGAGGCGCCGAAGGCGCTGTCGGCATCGGCGAAGACGTACATTTCGCCGCCGCGGGCGCGCACTTCCTGGATGTTGGACTTCACCTTCTCCAGCAGCGAGTCGTTGGGCGCGATCACCACCACCGGCATGGCGGCGTCCACCAGCGCCAGTGGGCCGTGCTTGAGCTCGCCGGCCGGGTAGGCCTCGGCGTGGATGTAGGAGATTTCCTTGAGCTTGAGCGCGCCTTCCAGCGCGATCGGGTAGTGCACGCCGCGGCCCAGGAAGAGCGCGTGTTCCTTCGGCGCGAAGCGTTCGGCCCAGGTCACGATCTGCGGTTCCAGGTTCAGGGCGTGCTGCACGCTGCCCGGGAGATGACGCATGGCTTCGAGCAGTTCTGCTTCCCGTTCGTCGTTCAGCCTGCCGCGCAGCTTGGCCAGCGTCGCCGCCAGTGTGAACAGCGCGACCAGCTGGGTGGTGAAGGCCTTGGTCGAGGCGACACCGATCTCGGCGCCGGCGCGGGTGTAGTAGACCAGCCGGCTGGCGCGCGGGATCGCGCTTTCGGGCACGTTGCAGATCGACAGTGTGCGGTCCTGGCCCTGCGCCTTCGCGTACTTGAGCGCCTCCATCGTGTCCAGCGTTTCGCCGGACTGGGAGATGGTGACGACGAGCTGGCGCGGGTTGGCGACCACGTCGCGGTAGCGGTACTCGCTGGCGATGTCCACCGCGCACGGGATGCCGGCCAGCGCCTCGATCCAATAGCGCGCCGTGAGCCCGGCGTAGTAGCTGGTGCCGCAGGCCAGGATCTGCACCGCATCGATGTCGGCGAGCACTTCGGCCGCGCCGGCGCCGAACAGCTCGGGCCCGAACGCATTGTTGTCGACCAGCGCCTCGATGGTGTCGGCCAGCGCACGCGGCTGCTCGTGGATTTCCTTCTGCATGAAATGCCGGGACGGGCCCAGCTCCAGTGACGCCAGCGACACGTCGGAGACGTGGACCTCGCGCTCGGCCGGCCTGCCGTCCAGGTCGAACACGCGGACGCTGTCGCGCGTCAGCTCGGCGGTGTCGCCTTCCTCCATGAAGATCACCCGGCGCGTGGACGACACGATCGCCGACACGTCCGAGGCGATGAAGTTCTCTCCGTCGCCAAGACCCAGCAGCAACGGGCAGCCCACGCGCGCGGCGACCATGCGTTCCGGATCGCGCTTGTCGATCACGGCGATGGCGTAGGCACCGTGCAGCTCGCGCACCGCCTTCTGCACCGCCTGCAGCAGCGCCAGGCCCTGGCTGCGGTAGTGGTGGATGAGGTGGGCGATGACTTCGGTGTCGGTCTGCGATTCGAACGCATAGCCAAGTGCGACCAGGCGTTCGCGCTGCGCCTCGTGGTTTTCGATGATGCCGTTGTGGACCAGGGCGAGTTCGCCGTGGCTGATGTGCGGATGGGCATTGCCCTCGGTGACGCCGCCGTGTGTCGCCCAGCGGGTGTGGCCGATGCCCAGGGAGGCGCTGAAGCCTTCGCCGGCCGCGGCGCTCTCCATTTCCGCCACGCGCCCGGTGCGGCGGACGCGGCGCACGCCGGCGGGCTCCACCACGGCGATGCCGGCCGAATCGTAACCGCGGTACTCGAGTCGCTTGAGGCCTTCGATCAGGACCGGGACCACATCGCGATCCGCGATCGCACCGACGATTCCGCACATGGGGAAATGTTCTCGCCTTGGGGGCGGCCAGTGTAAACGCTGGCGCGGTGGAGGCGGCGTGGCGCGGTGTCCGCGGACGCGTCCGCCGTCCGCGCGGACAGCCCGGACGCGGGGGGAAGTGGCGCCGCGGCAACCTTTTGGCCTTGGCATGCATCCTGCTTTGGAGGGGGCAGGAACACAGGAAGGACCAGGCAAGTACCCATGAGCATCCGCGATACCTCCGCGCAGGACCGGCCGGTGACCGCCGCCACCGCCGCCGGCCAGCGTTCCCGCAAGCGCCGCCAGACCCTGGTCGCCTTCGGCATCGGCGCGGGCGTCCTGCTGCTGGCCGGGTGGCTGGTGGCCGGCTGGGCGTCCGCCAGCCGCTCGTTCGACGCCGACCGCGTGCGCATTGCCGAAGTCACGCGTGGCGACCTGGTCCGCGACATCACCGCCGACGGCCGTCTGATTGCTGCCAACAGTCCCACGCTGTACGCCATCGCCGGCGGCACCGTCACCCTGCACGTGGTCGCGGGCGACCGGGTGAAGAAGGGCCAGGCGCTGGCAGAAATCGACAGCCCCGAGCTGCGCAGCCGCCTGGCGCAGGAGGAGGCCACGCTGGCCAGCGTCGAGGCCGAGGCCACCCGCGCCGCGCTCGACGCCGAACTGGCTCGCTCCGAGGCGCGCCGCGTGCTGGACCAGGCGGAAATCCAGCGCCAGGCCGCGGCCCGCGACCTGGAGCGCAATGCGCGCGCGTACGAAGGCGGCGCCGTCGCCCAGGTCGATGTGGCCCGCGCCGAGGACACCCTCAAGAGCGCCGAGATCGGCCTGCAGCACGCGCGCCAGGATTTCGAGCTGCAGGGCAGGGGCGCTGGCCTGGATATCCGCAACAAGAAGCTGCTGGCCGATCGCCAGCGCGCGGTGGTCGCCGAACTTCGGCGCCAGGTCGATGCGCTGACCCTGCGCGCGCCCTTCGACGGTCAGGTCGGCCAGGTCCAGGTGGCCCAGCGCGCCAACGTGGCGATCAACGCCCCCGTGCTCGGCGTCGTCGACCTGTCCAGGTTCGAAGTCGAGATCCGCGTGCCGGAAAGCTTCGCCCGCGACCTGGCGATCGGCATGCCGGCCCAGCTCGGCAACGCCGGCAAGTCGTTCGCCGGCGAGGTCTCGGCGGTGTCGCCGGAAGTCGTCAACGGCGAGGTCACCGCGCGCATCCGCTTCAAGGACGGCCAGCCGCCGGGCCTGCGCCAGAACCAGCGCCTGTCCGCGCGGATCCTGCTCGACACCCGCCGCAACGTCTTGATGGTCGACCGTGGCCCGTTCCTCGAACAGGGCGGCGGCGCCAGCGCCTACGTCATGGACGGCGACACGGCGGTCAAGCGTCCGATCCGGACCGGCGCCAGCAGCCTGGGCTCGGTGGAAATCGTGGAAGGCGCACGGGAAGGCGACCGCATCGTGGTCTCCGGCAGCGACCTGTTCGGCGACGCCGAACGCGTGAACATCAACTAACCGAACGTACGAAAAGGAACCTCCCCATGCTCGAGATGCGCCAGGTCAGCAAGGTCTACCGCACCGAACTCGTCGAAACCCATGCGCTGCGCGCACTCGACCTGCACGTGCGCGAAGGCGAGTTCGTCGCGGTCACCGGCCCCTCGGGCTCGGGCAAGACCACCTTCCTCAACATCGCCGGCCTGCTGGAGACCTTCACCGGCGGCACCTACATCCTCGACGGCCAGGACGTCAGCGGCATGTCCGACGACGCGCGCAGCAAGCTGCGCAACCGCAAGATCGGCTTCATCTTCCAGAGCTTCAACCTGATCCCGGACCTGAACCTGTTCGACAACTGCGACGTGCCGTTGCGCTACCGCGGCATCGCCGCGGCCGAGCGCAGGCAGCGGATCGAGGACGCGCTCGCGAGCGTCGGCCTGGCCTCGCGCATGAAGCACTTTCCCGCGGAACTCTCGGGCGGCCAGCAGCAGCGCGCCGCCATCGCCCGGGCGCTCGCCGGCAGCCCGCGCCTGCTGCTGGCCGACGAGCCCACCGGCAACCTCGACTCGCAGATGGCACGCGGGGTGATGGAGCTGCTCGAGGACATCAATGCCAAGGGCACCACCATCGTCATGGTCACCCACGATCCGGAGCTGGCCGCGCGCGCGCAGCGCAACGTGCACATCGTCGACGGCATGGCCACCGACCTTAGCGTCGAACCGAGCCTGTCGCGGCTGGCCAGCGCCTCGCTGGCCGAATCGCAGGGCTGAGGAGCAGCGAATGTTCGCCTACTATTTCGACCTCGCACTGCGCAGCTTCCGCCGCAACAAGGCGCTGACCGTGCTGATGGTGCTGGCGATCGCGCTGGGCATCGGCGCCAGCATGACCACGCTGACGATCTTCCACGTGCTCTCCGGCGACCCGATCCCGCAGAAGAGCGACAGGCTGTTCTACGTGCAGTTGGATGCCTCCTCGATGGAAGGCTACACCGCCGGCGAGGAGCCGGGCATCCAGCTCACCCGCTACGACGCCGAGGAGCTGCTGCGCCAGAAGCGCGGCGATCGCCAGGCGATGATGAGCGGCGGGACCGCGTCGGTGGAACCGGAGAAGGCCGGCATGTCGCCGTTCATGCTCGAGGCGCGCTTCACCAGCGCTGACTTCTTCCCCATGTTCGACGTGCCCTTCGCCCATGGCGGTGGCTGGAGCGCGGGCGATGACGAAAGCCGCGCGCGCGTGGCGGTGCTGTCGAAGGCACTGAACGAGCGCTTGTTCGGCGACGTCGACAGCGTCGGCCGCAGCATCCGCCTCGATGGTCATGAGTTCCGCGTGGTCGGCGTGCTGGAGGAATGGCGGCCAGTGCCGAAGTTCTACGACGTCACCTCCGATCGCTACGGCGAGGCCGAACAGGTGCTCGTGCCGTTCTCGACGTCGCGCGACCTGCGCATGAACCGCAGCGGCAACATGAACTGCTGGGATGCCGGCGACCGCGAGGACGATCCGGAAGGCCAGACCGGCGTCAACGCGCCATGCGCCTGGATCCAGTACTGGGTCGAGCTCGGCGACGCGGGCAAGGCCGGGGCGTACCGGCAGTACCTGGCCAACTACTCGGAACAGCAGCGCACGGCCGGCCGCTTCGAGCGTCCGACCAACGTGCGCCTGCGCAGCGTGATGGAGTGGCTGGATTTCCGCCGCGTGGTGCCTTCGGACGTGCGCATGCAGGTATGGCTGGCATTCGGCTTCCTTGTCGTTTGCCTGCTCAACACCGTCGGCCTGCTGCTGGCAAAGTTCCTGCGCCGTTCCAGCGAGATCGGCGTCCGCCGCGCGTTGGGCGCTTCGCGCCGCGCGATCTTCGCCCAGTGCTTGGTCGAAGCCGGCACCGTCGGCCTGGCCGGGGGCATGCTCGGGCTCGGGTTCGCGCAACTCGGGCTGTGGGCGATCCGCCAGCAACCGACCGGCTTTTCCGACCTGATCCATCTCGACGTGCCGATGCTGGCGACCACCTTCGTGCTCGCCATCGTGGCCAGCGTGATCGCCGGCCTGGTCCCGGCATGGCAAGCCTGCCAGGTCACGCCCGCCATCCAGCTCAAGTCGCAGTAAGCAGAGGACGACACCATGGAACTGCGCCCCATCCTTTCCACCCTGCGCCGGCACAAGACGGCCGCCGCATTGATCGTGCTCGAGATCGCCTTCAGCTGCGCGATCATCTGCAACGCCCTGTTCCTGATCAACGGACGCCTGGAGCGCATGGATCGCCCCAGCGGCACCGACGAGGACAGCCTGGTCCGGATCCAGATCATCGGTGTCGGTACCGACGACAATGCCGCCGCAATGACCACCAGCGACCTGGCGGTGCTGCGTGCGCTGCCGGGCGTGGAGTCGGCCAGCGTCGTCAACCAGGTGCCCTTCGGCAACAGCTCCTGGAACAGCGGCATCAACCTGTCGCCGGACCAAACCCACAGCACCCTCAACGCAACCACCTATCTGGGCGACATCAAGCTGTTGGAGACACTCGGCCTGGACCTGGTGCAGGGACGCGCGTTCCGGCCCGACGAGATGATCGCCTGGGAGGTGATCGATGCGCCGAACAGCGAAGCGAACATGCCGGTGGCGATCGTTTCCACCGAGGTGGCCGAGCGCCTGTGGCCTGGAGAGAACGCGCTGGGCAAGGTCTTCTACAGCTGGGACGACGAAGGTACCCGCGTCGTGGGCATCGTCGACAAGCTGGCCCGGCCCAACGAAGGAGGCGGGTCGAACGCATACTACCTTTCGGTTGTCTACCCGATCGACGTGCCGTACAACCTGGGTGGCAACTACCTGTTGCGGACCGCGCCGGAACGCCGCGCCGAGGTGCTGGAAGCCGCAACCGCCGCGCTGCAGCGCAACGGACCCAACCGCATCGTGCTGGAGCAGAATACGCTGGAAGAACTGAGGGGCGAGTACTATCGCCAGGACCGCGCGATGTCGTGGATGCTGGTGCTCGTCAGCGTGCTGCTGCTGGTGGTGACGGCGCTCGGCATCGTCGGCCTGGCCAGCTTCTGGGTGCAGCAACGCACCAAGCAGATCGGCGTCCGTCGTGCCCTGGGCGCGACCCGCGGGCAGATCCTGCGCTACTTCCAGACCGAGAACTTCATCCTGGCCACGGCCGGCATCGTCATCGGCATGCTGCTGGCGTTCGGCCTGAACCAGGTGATGATGTCGAAGGCGGAACTGCCGCGGTTGCCGGCGATCTACCTGCCGGTGGGCGCGCTGGTGCTGTGGCTGCTGGGCCAGGTCTCGGTACTGGGGCCGGCCCGCCGTGCCGCGGCCGTGCCTCCTGCCGTGGCGACCCGGAGCGTATAACCTTCGCGGCATGCCGACGATCCTGGTCATAGACGACAACCCCGCCGTGGCCACGGCGCTGGAAATGCTGTTCTCGCTGCACGACATCCGGACACGCTCGGCGACGAGCCCGGAGGAAGGCCTCGCGCTGCTGCAGCGCGAGGCCTTCGACCTGGTCGTGCAGGACATGAACTTCCAGGCCGACACCACCTCGGGCGAAGAGGGCGCGGCGTTGTTCGCGCGCATCCGCGATGCCCATCCCGACCTGCCGGTGATCCTGCTGACCGCATGGACCCACCTGGAAGCAGCCGTCGACCTGGTCCGCGCCGGTGCCGCCGACTACCTGGCCAAGCCCTGGGACGACCGCAAGCTGCTGGCCACGGTCAACAACCTGCTGGAGCTGTCGGAAGCGCGGCGCGAACTCGCGCGCCACCGCCAGGCGTCCCTGCGCCGGCGCCAGTCGCTGCACGACGAGTTCGACCTTCGCGGCTACGTGTTCGCCGATCCGGCCAGCGAACGCATGCTCGCGCTGGCCGGGCAGGTCGCCCGATCGGAGCTGCCGGTGCTGGTCACCGGTCCGAACGGCGCGGGCAAGGAGAAGATCGCCGAGATCGTGCATGCGAATTCGGCCGCCAGGGACGGGCCGTTCGTGGCACTCAATTGCGGCGCGATCCCGGCCGACCTGGTCGAAGCCGAGTTGTTCGGTGCCGAAGCCGGCGCCTACACCGGCGCGACCAAGGCACGCGAAGGCAAGTTCGAGGCGGCCGACGGCGGCACCTTGTTCCTCGACGAAATCGGCACGTTGCCGCAAGCCGGCCAGGTGAAGCTGCTGCGCGTGCTCGAAACCGGGCGTTTCCAGCGCCTGGGCGCCAACCGCGAGCGGCAGGTGCGCGTGCGCGTGGTCAGCGCCACCAACGCCGACCTGCCGGCGCTGATCCGTGCCGGCCAGTTCCGCGAAGACCTCTACTACCGGCTCAACGCCATCGAGATCAGGGTGCCGCCGCTGGCCGAACGCAGCGAGGACATCCTGCCGCTTGCGCGGCATTTCCTGCCGCCCGGAAAGCAACTGGGCGAGGACGCGGCGCGCGCGCTGCTCGCCCACCGATGGCCGGGCAACGTGCGCGAACTGCGCAACAGCATCCAGCGCGCCGCGCTGCTGGCGCCGGGCCGTATCGTTTCGGCGGCCGACCTGGCCTTGCCCACGACGGCGCCGGGCGCGCCGG
>NZ_JARUVM010000006.1 GCF_029763755.1 Luteimonas sp. 8-5 | reverse complement strand
GCCGCCGCGCGGCCTGGCGTTGCGCGCGCAGGCGATGGCGGCCAGCGGCCAGGCCGCCCAGGCCTACGGATTGCTGGGTACGCTGCGCCAGCAACAGGCGCTGCCGCCGGCACGGCTGGACGAGTTGCAGGAGCAGTGGGCGGAAGCCTCGCTGCGCGAAGCCGGCGACGCCAACATCCTGGCCGACCGTTGGGAAGGCCTGCCGAAGCCCCTGCGCAACGAACCGGGCGTGGTCGGCGCCTAGGCCGCGCGCCCCGCGGCGCTGCGCTGGGACGAAGCCGCGACGCGCGCGATCGAGCAGGCACTGGACGCGCGCTGGGACGAAGGCCTGGCAGCGCGCTACGGCACGCTGCCGGTCGCCCGCCTGGCCGAGCGCCGGGCCGCCGCCGAGCGCTGGCTGCCGACGCATCCTGCCAGTCCGGCGCTGCTGTTGACCCTGGCGCGGCTGGCCCGCGCGCAGGGACAGTGGCCGCAGGCCGAAGCGTACCTGCACCGCGCGATCGCGCAGGGCGCCGGCAGCGAGGCCTGGGAGGAACTGGGCCACGGTTTCGCCGCGCATGGCGAGGAAGCGCTCGCGCGCCAGTCCTATGCCAATGCGCTGCTGGCCGCGCGTGGCGAAAGGGTCCGCGAACTGCCCGGCCGCGACCTGCGCCAGCAGATCGCCGACAGCGCCGCGATCGAAGAACGCGACGAACACGGCCTGCCCCGCCTGCGCGGGTAGTTACCGCTCCAGGATTGCAACCACTCCCATGCCACCGGCGGTGCAGATCGACACCAGGCAGCGGCCGCCGCCGCGCTCCTTCAGTTCCTTGGCGGCGGTGGCGACGATGCGCGCGCCGGTGGCGGCGAACGGGTGGCCGGTGGCCAGCGAGGAACCGTTGGGATTGATCTTCGCCGGGTCGATGCGGCCCAGCGGCGCATCCAGGCCCAGGCGCGTCCTGCAGTAGTCCTCGCTCTCCCAGGCACGCAGCGTGCATAGCACCTGCGCGGCGAAGGCTTCGTGGATCTCGTAGAAATCGAAGTCCTGCAGGGTCAGGCCGTTGCGCGCCAGCATTTCCGGCACGGCGATGGTCGGCGCCATCAGCAGGCCTTCGCCATGCACGAAATCGACGGCGGCCACGTGCGCGTCGCGGATATGGCACAGCACCTCATGCCCGTGCGCGGCGGCCCATTCGTCCGAAGCCACCAGGCAGGCGGCGGCGCCGTCGGTGAGCGGCGTGGAGTTGCCGGCGGTCAGCGTGCCCTTGCCGGAGGTGCGGTCGAAGGCGGGCTTCAGCGTCGCCAGTTTCTCCAGCGAAGTGTCCGGGCGCAGCACGTTGTCGCGCGCGACGCCGCGGAAGCTCACCACCAGGTCGTCGAAGAAGCCGCGCTCGTAGGCTGCGGCCAGCTTGTGGTGCGAGGACAGCGCCCACTCGTCCTGCGAATCGCGCGAGATGTTCCAGTCGCGCGCCAGGTCCTCGCAGTGCGCGCCCATGGACTTGCCGGTGCGCGGCTCGGCCACGCCGGGGAACTCGGGCCTGAGTTCGCGCAGGCGGAATCCCTTGAACGCGGCCGCGCGCTCCTTGAAGGTCTTGCCGCGCGCCGCATGCAGCAGGCGCCGGCGGAACGCCTGGCCGTAGACGATCGGCACGTCGGAGGTGGTGTCGCTGCCGCCGCCGATGCCGGCCTCGATCTGGCCGGTGGCGATCTTGTTGGCGACCGTGACGATCGAGTCCAGCGACGTGCCGCAGGCCCGCTGCAGGGTGATGCCCGGGGTCAGGGCGGACAGTCCCGAGGACAAGGTGGCTTCGCGGCCCAGGTTCCAGTCCGACGGGTGCTTGATTACCGCGCCCATCGCCACTTCGCCGAGCTGCTGCCCGTGCAGGCCGAACTTCTCCACCAGCGCGCCCAGGGTGCGGACCGACATGCCCAGGTTGCCGACATCGGCATACGCCGTGTTCTGCCGGCAGAAGGGAATGCGGACGCCGCCCAGGACGGCGACGGGACGGCCTTGCTGCATCGTGCGACCTCGCGTCGGCCCACGCGACATCGCGGGGCATAATGCAGGCAGTGTAAACCCGCACCCGTGCACGGCCAATCACGAATGAGCGACGCAAACCACAGTTCCGGAGAAAGGGTGGTGCTCGGCGCACTCGCGCTGGAGCTGACCCCCGGCAGTCCCGTGGGCGCGGACCGCCTCGACCAGGCCGGCGCCGGCAAGCTGGGCGAACGCATGGCCGCCGACCTCGCCCGCTTCAACGCCGAGGCGGCGGAGCTCGAGCTCGCCCTGGTCGGCGCGCA
>NZ_JARUVM010000059.1 GCF_029763755.1 Luteimonas sp. 8-5 | reverse complement strand
AACGCGAGTCGCGCATCCATGCGCGCGCACAGCGCCTGGCCGAGCGCCTGGGCGTGCGTGCCGCCGCCGCCCATGCGTTGCTCGACGTTGCGATCGGCGAGGGGCGTGCGCGCCAGGATGGCGCCGCAAGCGGGTATCGCTGGTTGCGCCTGCTACCGCCACCGTCGCGCATTGCGCCCTTCGCACGCTGCGTGCCCGGTGAGTGGCAGCGTCGCGTGCTGGAAACGGCGATGGCGCGGGTGCTCGGTGCCGCGCTCGACGCCGGCGACCTGGACTTCCTGCGCGAACGCAGGCTCGGCATCGACGTCACCGACCTCGACCTGCACTGGGTCGTGGGCGTCCGCGACGGCCGCCTGGCGCACGTCGGCGGCGAGGCCGAAGCCAGCGTGCGCGGCAGCGCCACCGACCTGTTGCTGCTGGCCAGCCGCCTGGAAGACGCCGACACGCTGTTCTTCCAGCGCCGCCTGGTCCTGACCGGGGACACCGAGCTCGGCCTGACCGCACGCAACCTGCTCGAAGGCCTGCGCTGGGACGCGGTGCCGCTGGGCCTGCGCATCGCCCTGGATCGAGGCGCGCGCCTGGCACGGGCCGCGCGAGCGGCGCACTCCGGCTGTCCGGCGGGCGACGCCGCATGAACCCTGCCGCCGACCGCGCCGCGCTGGCGGCGATGCTGGAGCGCCTGCTGCCCTGCGTGGAAGTGCCGTACCACTTGATGTGGATCGACAGGATCGACGCGCTCAAGCGCGAGCGCGGCGCGGTGATCATGGCCCACAGCTACCAGTCGCCGGAAATCTTCCACGGCGTGGCCGACATCACCGGCGACTCGCTGGCGTTGGCCCAGGCCGCGGCGGACTGCGACGCCGACCTGATCGTCATGTGCGGCGTCCACTTCATGGCCGAAAGCGCCAAGATCCTGGCACCGCACAAGACCGTGCTGCTGCCCGACCTGGAAGCGGGGTGTTCGCTGGCCGCGTCGATCACCGCTGCCGACGTGCGCGCATTGCGCGCCGCGCATCCGGGCGTGCCTGTGGTGAGCTACGCCAACACCTCCGCAGACGTAAAGGCCGAATCCGATGCCTGCTGCACATCGGCCAATGCGGTGCAGGTGGTGGAGGCCATGGGCAGCGACAAGGTGATTTTCCTGCCTGACCGCTACCTGGGACGCTGGGTCGCCAGCCAGACCGAGGTCGAGCTGGTGCTGTGGCACGGCACCTGCGAGGTCCACGAGACGTTCACCGCGCAGCAGGTGCGCCATACCCGCGAGCAGTTCGACGCGCTGGTGGTGGCGCACCCGGAATGCGCGCCGGAGGTGCTGGCCGAGGCCGACTTCGTCGGCTCCACCACCGCCATGGGTCGCTGGCTGGCGCGCGAGCGCCCGCAGCGCGTGGCAATGGTCACCGAGTGCTCGATGGCCGACAACCTGCGTGACCAGTTCCCGCAGGTCGAGTTCATCAAGCCCTGCAATCTGTGCCCGCACATGAAGCGGATCACGCTGCCGGCCATCCATGCCGCACTGCGCGACCTGCGCCATGAAGTCGTGATCGACGCCGGGGTGATCGGACGGGCGCGCGCGGCCCTGGAGCGGATGCTGGCCGTGGGCCGGCGCGAGGCCGCCTGATGCCGGATCCCGGGCCGGCGGTGGCCCGAATCGGGGAAAACCGGCAAAATCCCCGCTTTCCCCCGGCGTAACCGATTCCCGATGACCCGACCCAGTTCCTTCGATCGCGAGCAACTGCTTGCCTGTGCCCGCGGCGAGATGTTCGGCCCCGGCAACGCGCGCCTGCCGGCCCCGCCGATGCTGATGTTCGACCGGATCACCGGGATCTCCACCGAGGGCGGCCGCTACGGCAAGGGCCTGATCCGGGCCGAGCTCGATATCAACCCGGACCTGTGGTTCTTCGCCTGCCACTTCGAGGGCGACCCGGTGATGCCCGGCTGCCTGGGCGTTGACGCGATGTGGCAGCTCGCCGGGTTCTACTTGCCCTGGCTGGGCGAGCCCGGCCGCGGCCGCGCCCTGGGCGTGGGCCAGGTGAAGTTCAGCGGGCAGGTGCTGCCGGAGGCCAAGGTGGTGAGCTATGAAATCGACATCCGCCGGATGATGCGCGGCAAGCTCGCGTTGGTGATCGCCGACGGCCGCACCTACGTCGATGGCAACGAGATCTACGTGGCCGAGAACCTGCGCGTCGGCCTGTTCGGATCCACGGAGGCATTCTGATGGCTGCCGGCAAACCGCAGCGCCGCGTCGTGGTTACCGGCATGGGGGTCGTCTCGTGCCTGGGCAACGAGCTGTCGACCGTCAGCGATTCGCTGCGGCAGACGCGCCCGGGGATCCGTTTCATGCCCGAGTACGCCGAACTCGGCCTGCGCAGCCAGGTCGCCGGCGTGCCGGAGATCGACCTGGACGCGCGCATCGACCGCAAGCTCAAGCGTTTCATGGGCGATGCGGCGGCCTATGCCTACGTGTCGATGGCCGACGCCATCGCCGATGCGGGCCTGAGCGACGAGCAGGTGCGCGATCCGCGCACCGGCGTGATCGCCGGTTCCGGAGGCGGCTCGGCGCAGTGGCAGATCGAGACCGGCGACCTGCTGCGCAACAAGGGCGTGCGCAAGGTCGGCCCGTACATGGTGCCGCGCACGATGTGCTCGACGGTGTCGGCGGCGCTCGCGACCTCGTTCGGCATCCGCGGCGTGAGCTATTCGATCTCCGCGGCCTGCGCGACCTCCGCGCACTGCATCGGCGCGGCGGCGGACATGATCCGCCACGGCATCCAGGACGTGGTTCTCGCCGGCGGCGGCGAGGAAGTGCACTGGGGCATGACCGCTCAGTTCGACGCCATGGGCGCGCTGTCGACGAAGCACAACGACACGCCGGGTACCGCATCGCGGCCCTACGACGTCGACCGCGACGGCTTCGTCATCGCCGGTGGCGGCGGCATGCTGGTGCTGGAGGACTACGAACACGCGAAGGCGCGCGGTGCGCGCATCCATGCCGAGCTGGTCGGCTACGGCGTGACCTCCGACGGCGCCGACATGGTCGCGCCGTCGGGCGAGGGTGCGGTGCGTTGCATGCGCATGGCGCTGGAAGGCGTGGACACGCCGGTCGACTACCTCAACACCCACGGCACCTCGACGCCGCTGGGCGACATTGTCGAGCTCGAGGCGATCGGCAAGGCCTTCGGCGAAGGCAATATCCCGCCGCTGTCGTCGACCAAGGCGCTGTCGGGGCATTCGCTCGGCGCGGCCAGCGTGCACGAGGCGATCTACTGCCTGCTGATGATGCGCGACGGTTTCATGGCCGGCTCCTACAACATCCTGGAGCTGGATCCGCGTGCCGAAGCCTATCCGGTGCTGCGCCATGCCACCGATGCGAAGCTGGCGACGGTGATGTCGAACAGTTTCGGTTTCGGCGGGACGAACGGGACGTTGGTGTTCCGGGCGGTGTGAGAGTGAAGCAGGGGAATAGGGAATGAAGGGAATGAGGGGAATGGTCGCCGAGACGCTGCCCATTCCCCTCATTCCCTTCAATCCCCTCATTCCCGATACCTACGCGTACCCCATCACCATCACCATGTGGCACCCCGTCCCTGCCAGGACAAAGAGGTGCCAGATGAAGTGCGCGTAGCGCATGCGGTCGTGCAGCAGGTAGAAGGCGACGCCGGTGGTGTACGCGAGACCGCCGGCGAACAGCCAGGCCAGGCCGCCTGGCGGCATGTGCGTCCAAAGCGGCTGGATCAGGGCCAGCGCGGCCCAGCCCATGCCGACGTACAGCGCCACGGATACCTTGCGGTAGCGCGCCCCGGCCAGCAGCTTGAACACGATGCCGGCAAGCGCCAGCGTCCAGATCACCGCGAGCATCGTCCAGCCCAGGCTGCCGCGCAGCACGCCGAGCAGGACCGGCGTGTAGGTGCCGGCGATCAGCAGGTAGATCGCGCTATGGTCCAGGCGCCGCAGCCAGCCATTGCGGTCTGCCTGCGGGTTTGCGTGGTACAGGGTCGAAGTGAGGTACATCAGGATCGCGGTGCCGCCGAAGATCGTGGCACCGACGACGGCGAGGCTGCTGTCGGCCTGCAAGGCATCGAACACCAGGAACGGCAGCGCACAGATCGCCAGCAGCAAACCGATGCCATGGCTGAGGGTGTTGGCCAGGTCCTCGCCGCGGGTCGGTACGCGGGAGGTCCGGACCGGCAACGTACGCTCGGGTATGGTGCTCATGAGTCGCCAATATACGCCGGTCCCGTGAACATTCCCGGTACGCCGTGCCAGTAGCCGCTGCGCCGGGCCAGGCCAGGTTGGGAGACCTTGCTGGCAAGTGCCTGGCGGAAGTGCGCGAGCACCTGCTCCATGCCCTCGGCCTGCGGCTGGATGCGCAGCAGCCCGACGCCCAGGTCGCGCAGCTCCGGGATCTCCGGCGACAGGTCGACGATGTGTTCGCCCTGGACCTGGACGCCATTGATGCGCAGGAGTTGGTCGCCGTCGCGCGTGGCCAGCGCCAGGCCGTCGGGGTAGTCGATGCAGCGGAAGCCGCACTGGTCCTTGGGCAGGTCGAGGGCGCGCGCCGTGAAGCAGCGCGCCGACCATGCCAGCGGCGGACGGCCCCAGGCGACCACTTCGAGTTCCGGCATGGCACGACCCGCGGCGCGGGTGGCCTCGACGATGTCGCTGATCAGCGCATGACCCTGCTCGACGCAGGGCACCCAGCGCTGCAGGCCATCCTCGACCAGCAGGGCGAGTGCTTCGTGGTTGTAGACGTTCAGCGACGGGCCGGCCACGAACGGCACGCCGTTCTCGCGGCACAGCTGTACCGCGCTCACGTCGTTGGCCTCGATCCAGTACTTGCCGAGCGCGACCTGGCGGCGCACGACCGAGACCTCGGATTCGGCCTCGATCAGCGCGAGCGAGGACAGCACGACCTGCTTGCCGGCATCGACCAGGCGCGCGGCCACGTCGAACCAGTCGGCGGTGCGCAGTTCGCGGCGCTTGCTGCACACGGTTTCACCGACGTAGACCACGTCAACGGGCCAGGACTCGACCTCGCGATAGAAGGCGAGGGTGCGTTCGCGCGGCCAGAAGTACTGCATCGGGCCCAGGCTCAGGCGCATGTCAGTGCCAGGCACGGTGGTACGCCCCCAGCGTGGTCTGGTGCCCTTCGGCGTGCGCGGACAGCGCGGATTCCCATTCGGGTTGCGATTGCCAGCGTTCCGGGTCGGCGCTGTAGCGGTCAAGCGCCGCGCGCCAGGTGCGGGTGACCGAACCAACATAGGCCACGCCGCGCTGGCGTCCTTCGATCTTGAGCGCGACCACGCCGGCGCGCGCCAGCCGCGGCAACAGCGACAGGGTGTTGAGGCTGGTGGGTTCCTCCAGCGCGTGGAAAATCTCGCCACCGACATCAAAGCGACCCTTGCACACGGTCGGATAGCCGGCCGGTTCGGCGGGCTCGAAGCGGTCGATCAGGACGTCGTTGAGGCGCACTTCGCGACTGCCGTCGTCCTGCTCGTCCCAGCGCACGAACTTCGCCGGCGAGCACACGCCGTGGCGGTTGGGGGACGCGCCCGTGACGTAGCTTGACAGCTGGCAGCGACCCTCGACCATGATGCACAGGCTGCCGAAGGCGAACGTCTCCAGCGGCACCGGCGCGGATTCGCACAGGCGTTCGACCTGCTGGATGGACAGTACCCGGGGCAGGACCGCGCGGGCGATGCCGAAACGTTCGTGGTAGTAGCGCAGCGCCGGCGCGGTGGTGGCCGAACCCTGGACCGAGAGGTGCCGCGGCAGTTGCGGATGGTGGCGCAGGGCATGGGCCAGGACCGCAGCCTCGGCGGCGATGATGGCATCGCAGCCGAATTCGGCGGCGCGGTCGACCGCGGCCTGCCACTGGGGCAGGCGCGCGCTGTCGGGATAGGTGTTGAGGGCCAGGTAGACCCTGGCGCCGCGCTTGTGGGCGTAGGCGATGCCTTCGCGCAGGGCGGCGTGGTCGAAATTCAGGCCGGGGAAGGCCCGCGCATTGGTTTCGTCGCGGAAACCGGCATACACGGCGTCGGCGCCCGCATCGACGGCCGCTTGCAGCGCCGGCAGGTTGCCGGCGGGACAGACCAGTTGCATGCGTGTTTCCTCGTGGACCCGGCGGCCATGGTCGGCGGGCCCGCCCGCGCGCGTCATTGACATGGATCAGGCCGGCGGACGGTGATAGCGGCTATGCTTGGCGCATGGACATCAACAAGCCGCTTTCCCTCGCAATCGCCGCCGCGCTGGCCTGTGCCGCGCTGCTCCCGGCCACGGCCCTTGCCCAGCACGCCGGCCATGCCGACCATGCGGCGCCCGCCGCCGTCGTGGCGCCCGGCGTGACCTACGCCACCGATGCGCCACTGCGCAAGGGCATGGGCGATATCCGTTCCGCCGTGCAGGCACTGGACCATCACGAGCACGGGCACATGAACGCCGACCAGGCCCTGGCGACCGTCGCCATCGTCGAGCGCTCGATCGGCTACATCGTCGCCAACTGCAAGCTCGAACCCGAGGCCGACCACGCGCTGCACGGCATCCTGGCCAAGCTCGGCAAGGGCGTCGCGGCACTGAAGGCCGACCCGAATGACATGACCGCGCTCGCGCCGATGCGCGAGGCTGTTGCCGACTATTCGGTCCTGTTCGACGCCGCCGCGGACTGAGCGCTTCCCGGAACCCAGGTCTCCTGCCGCGTGAGCGGCCCGAGATGGACGATGTGCGTATGGAGCTCACCGACCCTGGATACTCCGTAGACGGGATAGTCGTAGAAGTCCTCGTATGGAAGCAGACCCGCATTGCCTCGCAGATGGAGCGCGGCAGGCGATGCAAATGCCGCGGCGACCGGCAACTCCTCGCCCGTGAGTGAGATGCTGGCGACCGCATCGCGGTCGATGCCGCTCGCCAACAGGCGCTGGCCGGCAGGCTGGCGATTGTTCGCATCGAAGCGATAGCGGCCAGCGAGCATCATGTGCATGGCGCCGGCATAGGCGACGATCCTGGTCCCGGGGTGGGCCCTTGCCGCCTCCAGCATCGCGTTCGCCATCGTCTCGTTACGGGTGTCGTCGAGCAGCGCTCGGTTGACGAAGATGCGTGTCCTGTCCTCGTCCATCGCCACAACGGCCCGCACGCGGTGGCGGTTGAGATATGCCCAGCGCAGGATGTCGTGCAACGGCAGCGCTTCCACTTCGCCCCAGATGCCGTCGAACTCCTGTTCATCGCCCGAGGCGAGATAGCGGTCGATCGCAGGTTGGACCGATGCGGGCAATTCCAGCAGCAGCACCATCGGTCGGCGGTCGATGTCGTCGAGCAGTCCGGTGAAATAGTGGACGGTCTCCTTCCTGAAATGGGTTTCACCGACCAGCACGAAACGCTTGGGCGCCAGTTCGCCAGCCAGCGTTTGCCTGTCCATCAGGTCGGGCGCCAACAACTGCCGGACGGCTTCGACTTCGCTTTCCTGAAGCGCGACCTCCGGTGGTTCATGCCAGTCCGGCGCCAGGAATGCGCGCAGCGCAAGCAGGAATGCGCAGGCGCCAATCAGCCATGCCATGGCCTTGGCGAGACCTATCAATCGATTCGTCTTCATTCTGGCGCCTGGTCATTGCCTGGCATCGATGGGGGGAGGGATTTCATCATCCGGCTGGCGCGGCCTACCTTGATCTGTATCAATGCCGCCGGAAAATGCGGGCACCTATGCCATCAGTTGGGCCCAGAGCGCGTCGACCCGGCGCTCCACGTCTGGGTCCAGGGTGATCGGCCGGCCCCAGGCACGGCTGGTCTCGCCCGGCCACTTGTTGGTCGCGTCAATGCCCAGCTTGGATCCCAGGCCTGCGACCGGACTGGCGAAGTCCAGGTAATCGATCGGGGTGTTCTCGACCAGCATCGCGTCGCGGGCGGGGTCCACGCGCGTGGACATCGCCCACAGCACCTGGGCCCAGTCGCGCGCATCGATGTCGTCGTCGACCACGATCACGAACTTGGTATAGGTGAACTGCCGCAGGTACGACCACACGCCCATCATCATCCGTCGCGCGTGGCCGGCGTACTGCTTGCGGATCGAGACCACCGCGATGCGGTAGGAACAGGCCTCGGGCGGCAGGTGGAAGTCGACGATCTCCGGGAACACCTTGCGCAGGATCGGCACGAACACGTCGTTGAGCGCGCTGGCCAGCACCGAGGGTTCGTCGTGCGGCGCACGGCCCATGTAGCTGCCGTGGTAGATCGCGCGGCGCCGCAGGCGCATGCGCTCGATGGTCAGCACCGGGAAGCGATCGACGGCGTTGTAGTAGCCGGTGTGGTCGCCGAACGGTCCCTCCATGGCGCTGTCGCCTGGATGGATGTGGCCTTCGAACACCATTTCGGCGCCAGCCGGTGCGTCCAGTCCGGTGGCCTGACTGTGCCAGGTGCGGGTCCGCCGCCCGCGCAGCAGGCCGGCGAACTCGTATTCGGACAGGGTGTCGGGAATCGGCGCCACCGCGGCGAGCAGGGTGGACGGATCCGGGCCGATCGCCACCAGCACCGGGAAGGGTTGCTGCGGATGGCTGTTGCACCAGTCGGCGTAATCCAGCGCACCGCCGCGATGCGGCAGCCAGCGCATCACGACGCGATTGCGATCGAGCACCTGCATCCGGTAGATCGCCACGTTCTGCCGTGGCTTGCGGGTACCGCGGGTAATCACCAGGCCCAGCGTGACCAGCTTCCCCACATCGCCCGGCCAGCAACGCTGGATCGGCAGGCGCGCAAGATCGACGTCGTCGCCTTCGAGCACCTCTTCGTTGAAGGCCGCATTGGCCACGCGGCGCGGGGCGACATTGGCCAGTTGCGCCAGTTCCGGCCAGCTGGACAGGGCGTCGCGCAAACTGGACGGCCAGCGCGGTTCCTTCACCGCGGCGAGCAGCTCACCGAGTTCGCGCAGGGAGGCCAGCGGACGGCCGCCCAGCGCGGCCTCGATCCGGGAGCGGTGTCCGAACAGGTTGCCCAGCATTGGATGGCCGGAGCCCGTGGCCTGCTCCATCAACAGCGCCGGACCACCCGCGCGTTGCGCGCGCAGGCACAGCGATGTCGATTCCAGCTCCGGATCTACCGGCGCATGCACGCGCTGCAACTGTCCGTCGCGCTCCAGCTGCGCGAGGAAGCTGCGCAGGTCCGGGAACGTCATGCGGCCAGCGGCGCCACGGTGGCGCGCATGGCGGCGAGTTGCGGGCGTGGATCGATGCCGCGTGCCGCCAGCCAGTCGCGATCGAACAGGGTGTCGCTGTAGCGCTCGCCGTGATCGCACAGCAGCGTGACGATGCTGCCGCGTTCGTCGCGCTCGCGCATCCGCCCAGCCAGCAGCAGGCAGGCGGCCAGGTTGGTTCCCGACGAACCGCCGTAACGGCGGCCGAGCAATTCCTCCAGCATCCAGGTGGCAGCGATGGATTGTGCGTCGGCGACCTCGACCACCTCGTCGACGATCTCGAACAGGAAGCCGGGCTCCACCCGTGGCCGGCCGATGCCTTCGATAATGGTCGGACAGGTGGCGTGGGCGAGCCGGTCGCGGCGCTGCCAACCCTGGGCAAAGGCAGCGCCGGCCGGCTCGGCCACGCACAGCCGGGTACGCAGTCCGCGATAGCGCAGGTAGCGGCCGATCGTTGCGGAAGTGCCGCCGGTCCCCGCACCGCACACGACCCACGCCGGTTCGGGATGCGGCTCCTGTTCCAGCTGGCCGAGGATCGACTCGGCGATGTTGTTGTTGCCGCGCCAGTCGGTGGCGCGCTCGGCCAGTCCGAACTGGTCGAGATGACAGGCACCGCGCGACGCATGTTCTTCGGCGCGCGCATACACGCTCGCCGGATCGTCGACCAGGTCGCATTGCCCGCCCAGTTCGCGCACCGCCGCGATCTTGCGTGGCGCAGTGCATGCGGGCATCACCGCGGTGAACGGCAGGCCGAGCAGGCGGGCGAACCAGGCTTCGGAGATCGCGGTGCTGCCCGAAGAGGCGTCGACCACGGGCTGGCCCTGCCGCAGGCGGCCATTGCACAAGGCGTACAGGAACAGCGAACGGGCGAGGCGGTGCTTGAGGCTGCCGCTGGGATGCGCCGCTTCGTCCTTGAAATAGAAGTCGATGCCGGGGAAGGCGGGCAGGCGCTGGTGCAGCAGGTGGGTGTCGGCCGAACGGGCCGCTTCCCGGCGCAGGATGCCGACCGCTTCGCAGGTCCACGCCCGATCGGAGCTGTCGGTGTCAGCCGGCGAGCGCACGGATCCGGTCCTCGAGGTATTCGAAGTACAGGTCGATGTAGCTGATGCCGTTCTCGTGGTCGATCAGGTAGGGATTCATCAGCGTGTGGCGCAGTACCACCAGTCCGGTTTCGTCGTCGGCACCGGGCTCGTCGAGGCCCAGTTCGCCCAGGATGCGTTCGCGGTCGTCGGAATCCAGGCCATCGAGGTGCAGCGTGGTGACCGAGCCGAAGAACTCGTGGGTCTGCAGCGGCCTGCGCGGGTCGCTGCGCAGCCCGTCGTGGAGCTTGCGCACGAAGGTGCTCGCCGCCGCGACGGTGCGGCTGCGCCTCGGGGCGATCGCTACGCAGACCAGGTTGCTGTCGGGTTCGAACGGAATGCAGGCATGGGCGACGTCGCCGACGTCGGCCACCAGGTGCCGGGCACGCGCGACGAAGGCCTCGGCGGCGGCGATCGAATGCCGCTGCAGCACGCCGAAGCCGGTGTGGTCCAGCGGCAGCACCTTGTGGGTGACGTAGGCGGCCGCCGCGGCCGCGCCCGGCTTGGAGCCTTCGAGCGTGTACAGGCCCAGGTTGCGGTAGTGCGCGAGGTAGCCGGCCGGCGACTGGCTGTGGAAGACGTAATCGGCGCTTTCGGCCAGCAGGCCCATGGCGCGGTGGTCGCGGCAGACGAAGGCGCCGGCGCCGTAGGGCAGGTAGCCGAGCTTGTGCGGGTCCACCGTGACCGAGTCGCAGCGGCCGAGTGCGGCGAATGCGGCATGCACCGCCGGCGATGGAAACGACTGGAATCCGGCGGCGACTTCCCCGCGCGCACGCAGGCTGCCATCCGGATTGCGGAACAGCGCGGCCAGGTAACCGCCCCAGGCGGCGTCGACGTGCACACCGAAGCCGAAGTCGCTGGCTTGCGCCGCATCGCGGACGTCGCAGATGCGGTCGACGGGATCGATGCTCCCGTACTCGGTGGTGCCCAGCACGCCCACCGTCATCAGCACCGGTTGCCCCGAGTTGCGGCAGGCCTCGACCATGTCCGCAAGCGCGTCGGCGTCAAGGCGCATGCCGCGTTGCGGGATCGCCTGCAGCATGTCGCGGCCTAGCCCAAGCAGCTTCATGCCCTTGCTCCAGGAGTAGTGCGCGGTGGCCGGCGCCAGCACCAAGGGCGGGCGCAGGGAAGGGTGGACATCGAAGAAGGCGGCGAGGCCGCGCTGTTCCAGCCGCTGTGCCTGTACCCGTTCGCGCCAGCGGCGCTGCTGTGCCGGGAGTTGGGCACCCAGCCACTCGTTCCACGACTGCAGCAGGGCCACGGCGTCGGTGCTGCCGAGGTTGAACGCGGCCACGTCGTCGTCCGGCAGTGCGATGTCGGGCACCTGCGCGGCACGTAGCGCGACCGGGAAGGCCTTCAGCGCCAGCGCCAGCCGCAGCGCCTGCAGGTTGGCCGATGTGCCGCCGGAGGTCAGGTGCCCGAAGGCGCAATCGGGCGCGGCCGGATCGTGTACGTAGCCGAGCATGCGTGCCAGCTGCAGGCCGACCTGCACTTCCAGGTCGACGGTGACGGGCGCGGCGTCCTCGCTGACGTTGTTGGGGTTGTACGGAAGGGTGAGGATCTGCGCCGCCAGTCCCGGCAGCAGCAGGTCCGACACCATGTGGCCGAGGTAGCGCGGGCTGTGGAACGGCACCGATTGCTTCAGAGCCGCCGAAAGCTGGTGCAGCTCGCGGCGCATGCGCGCCTCGAGCTGCCGGTAGCCGGGCTGGCCGGCGGCGCTGGTCGGGATCGCCGGCGGATCGGCCGGATGGAAGTTGCGCCGCCAGTAGACGTGGTCGCGCAGGAACTCGACGACCAGTTTCTCCAGCAGCGCATCGTTCTCGCCGTAAGGGCCCAGGAAACAGGCGTCGACCATGCCCCCCATGCGGGTCTCCCGGGCCGTCCGGATCAGAAGGGAATCGACATGTAGGTCAACGGCTTCGCGTCGTCGCTGCCGCTGTCGAAGGCGAACGCGGCGCTGGTGGCGGCCAGGGCCACGAGCACGGCCGCAGCGACCGAGACGATCACGACATGGCGGAAGATGAAGTCTTTCATTGCAGCTGCTCCGAAGGGTTGGGTATTGCGTCGGAGCCTATTTTCCGCACCCGTGGCGCGGGTTCCCTGACGTGGGTCAAGTGGGAACGTACGGCAGCAGCCAGCCCAGCGGGTGGTGGTAGCGGGCGATCCCGAAGATGGTGGCGAACACCAGCAGCGCGGCCACGTAGCAAACGGCCCTGGCAGCAGGCGTCCGGCCGCGGCGCAAGGCGTACAGGCCCAGCACCACGTACACCACCAGCAACGCCAGCTTGGCGGTGAGCCAGCCATTGGCGAACAGCGCGCCGGGCAGGATGGTCACCAGCATCAGCGCAGCAGTGAGCAGTACGGTGTCGATGCTGTAGCTCAGGTAGCGCACTGGCGCCGCCTGCGGCCAGCGCATGCGGGCGAGGATGCCCAGGCCGCGCAGCGCGAACAGGCCGCCGCTGAGGCAGACCGCGAGGATGTGGACGGAGCGGATCTGTGGGTAGAACTCGATCATGCAGGCAGGTCGCTCAACCGGGGCGGCCGTCGGCGCGCGGAGTGACATAGATGCGCAACGATGCCAGCACCCATGGCGCGAACGCCAGCAGCCAGCCGATCGCGGCGACCGCCTGCCAGGCCCACTGGTCCGGCATCAGCTCCGCGGCGATGCGTGTTGCCGTCACGAGCTGGATCACCACGAAGGCGAACGCCGCGACCTTTCCGAAGACCAGCGGCCTGCCCGAATGCCCCTGGGTGACGCGCGTGACCATCGCCACCAGAAGGCTGCCGAAGAAGCCGATGAACAGTGCGTGCGCCGGTGCGCGGCCAAGGACGAAGCCGCCGTCCAGCGCGTAGATGACGCTTTGCACGATGTACAACGCCATGGCCACCGGCAGCCAGGCGTAGCCCAGGAACAACACCCGGGCCAGCGCTGGCGCCGGGCCGCGCGGCCAATTGCGCCACAGCCACATTGCCGAGAGCGCGAGCAGGCCGGTATCCGGGATCCACAACCAGGCGTAGGCGTGGGCCAGTTCCAGCATCAGGTGGACGAGCGTGAGCGGCCAGAACGCCGCCAGCACGCGCAGGTCGCGCCAAGGCCGGTAGCCGGGCACGACGTTTGCCGCAAAGAACGGGAACATGCGGTGGGCCACGGTGAAGTACACCGGCAGCAACAGGCCGAAGCTGCCGATCTTGATCGCGGCGAACATCAGCCGCGGATCGGCGCCGTGCAGGTACATCGCGTAGCAGATGAAGCCACCCAGGCCGGCCAGCATCGCCGCGCCGCACGACACCGCATGCCAGGTGCGGCCGGCGTCCTGCCACAGCCAGCGCAGCAGGTAGAACAGGCCCGTGGCCCAGCCAGCGATGGTGAACAACGCGCCCAGGTGCAACAGGTGCGCTGGCCCCAGCGCCCCGGCGATCGTCAGGAGCTGCCCCCCGAACAACCCGATACCGACCGGAACGTAGTGCCAGCGCGTGAGTTCGTCCAACCCCATCCACCGCGGGAACACGGTGAGCAGGAAGCCGAACATGAAAGGTGCCAGGACCTGGTACTGCATCACGATCGCGTGGATCCAGCCGCCGTACACCGCTGGCTGCTGCAGCTCGAACAGTTGCCAGCGCAGGTCGACCAGCCACAACGCCCACCACGCCATCGCCAGCAGCACGTTTCCGGCGCCGATGGCGAACAGCAGGCGATGGGGGGCGTTGGCGATGTTCATTCGATGTCCTTTTCCTTGTGCGGCTTGATCCACAGGCGAAGGATGAACCAGGCCAGGGCCAGGGCGCCGACGCTGAAGATGGTGTCGCCGGGCACGCGCATCCACACCAGCAGGTCGACGATGGGCTTCTGCATGAACTCGGCCGAGCGTGCGTACCAGTAGCCGTGCTCGATCGCCGCCAGCAGTTGCATGGTGCCCAGCGGCAGCAGGGTCAGCAGGGCCATCAGCGCCAGGCCGATGTTCAGCGCCCAGAACGCGACCTTGAGCGCGCCGGTGTTCCAGCGCAGGTGCCCGCGCAGGCCGCGCATGCAGAACAGCACCAGGGCGATGCCGAGCATGCCGTACACGCCGAACAGCGCGGTGTGGCCATGCAGCGGCGTCAGGTTCAGGCCCTGCATGAAGTACAGCGACAGCGGCGGGTTGATGAGGAAGCCGAACAGGCCCGCGCCGACCAGGTTCCAGAACGACACCGCCAGGAAGAACAGGATCGGCCAGCGGTAGCGCTCCATCCACGGCGTGGCCTTGCCCAGTTTCCAGGTGTGGTACGCCTCGAAGCCGATGTAGGCCAGCGGCACCACTTCCAGCGCGCTGAAGCTCGCGCCCAGTGCCACCACCGCGGTCGGCGTGCCGACGAAGTACAGGTGGTGCAGGGTGCCGAGCACGCCACCGGCCATGAACACGATGGTGGCGAACAGCACCGCGACCGTCGCCGTGTCGGTGCGGATCAGGCCCAGGCGGGTGAAGATCAGCGCCATCACCGCGGTGGCGAACACTTCGAAGAAGCCTTCCACCCACAGGTGCACCAGCCACCAGCGCCAGTACTCGACTTCGGAGATGTGGGTGTGTTCGCCCCACATCAGCGCCGAGGCGAAGAACAGGCCGATGCACACGGTCGACAGGAACAGCAGGCCGACGATGTGGCGCGATTCGCTGGCCTTGCCGTCGGCACCGCGGCCCATCAGCACCGGCCACAGCGCACGGCCGACCAGCACCAGCCACAGGATCAGGCCGATGAACAGGTACCACTGCCAGAAGCGGCCCATGTCGGCGTACTCCCAGCCCTGGTGGCCGAACCAGAAGTTGTTGTCGAGCCCGAGCTTCTGCATCACCGCCAGCCACTGGCCCGCGAACGAGCCGACCACGATCACGATCAGCGACACGAACAGGAAGTTCACGCCGAAACGCTGGAACTTCGGTTCGTGCCCGCTCAGCGCGGGCGCGATGTACAGGCCGGTACCCAGCCACGCGACCGCGATCCACAGCACCGCCAACTGCGTATGCCAGGTACGGGTGATGGAGTAGGGCAGCACTTCGCTCAGCGCGTAGCCGTAGGCGACCTGGCCTTCGACCTGGTAGTGCGCGGTGATCGCGCCGAGCAGGATCTGCACCAGGAACAGCGCCAGCACCAGCCAGAAGTACTTGGCTGTGGCCGCCATCGACGGCGTGATGCGCAGGCCGGCGAACGGATCCCTGGCCGGTACCGTGTGCTCGGGCTCGCCACGACCATGGCTCACGGCGTGGTGCCAGCCCAGGATGGCGATGCCCAGGATCAGGAACAACACGCTGAAGGCCGACCACACCCACATCGAGGGCGGCGGTACGTTGTCGATCAGCGGTTCGCTGGGCCAGTTGTTGGTGTAGGTGACGACCTTCGACTGCACCCCGGACTGCTCCGGCGACAGGGTGTCGCCGCTGTCGCCGGGACGCTCCGTGCCGGCGGCCCAGGCGGTCCACCAGAAGAACGCGGTGAGCGCGCGCCGGTGGTCGGCGTCGGGCACCGTGCCTTCCTTCATCGCGTAGGCTTCGCGCAGTTCGGCGGTGGCCGGGTCGTTGCCGAACAGGCTCTCGTAGTGCGCGGCCACGTTCGACAGCGCGGCGACGCGGTCGCGCGACAACGTGATGGTGCCGGTTGCGGCGTCGTAGGTATTGGTGCGCATCTCGCGCTTCAGGCGCCCGCGCAGCGCTTCCTTCTCCTCGTCCGGGAGCAGGTCCCAGGTGGCCATGCCGCCGTCGGCACGCGCCCACAGGTCCAGCAGTTGCACCGCCTCGCGATGCAGCCAGTCCGCACTCCAGTCGGGCGCGACGTAACCGCCGTGGCCCCAGATCGAGCCCAGCTGCATGCCGCCCATCGACTGCCAGACCTGGCGGCCCTTCTCGATGTCGGCGCGGGTGAAGACGACGGCGCCGTTGTCGGCGACTACCTGTTCGGGAACGGGCGGCGCAGCACGGAAGATTTCGGTGCCGGCCCAGAGCAGCACCGAGAACGAGACGATCAGCAGGGTGGCAAGAGCGATCCAGAGCTTGCGGGTGTTTTCCATGGGGTTCTCCCGGAGTTGCGCGCATGGTGGCGGCCGCGCGCACCGGGCTCCATGACCCAGGTCAAGGCCGCCTACGTGTGCAGGATCGCGCCCGCGATGGCTTCGAGGCGTGAACGGTCCAGTAGTTCGAGTTCGCGCCTGTCCACGGCAATGATGTCCTCGTCCTGGAAGCGCTTGAGCACGCGGCTCACGGTTTCAGGTGCCAGGCGCAGGTAGTTGGCGATGTCGGTGCGGGCCATCGTGAGCTGGAAGCGGTCGGGAGAGAAACCGCGCGCCGACAGGCGCCGCGACAGGCCAATCAGGAACGCGGCCATGCGCTCGTCGGCGGTCCAGTCGCCGGCCAGCAGCGAAGCGCGGCCGATGTCGCTGCTGAGCAGCTTGAACAGCGTCTGCTGCAGGCGCGGCACCCTGGTGGCGAGCACGGAGATCTTGGGGAACGAGAACCGGCACAGCATCGCCGTGTCCAGCGCCACCGCGTTGCACGGATACACGTCGCCGGCGATTGCGTTGAGGCCGATCACCTCGCCCGGCAGGTGGAAACCGAGCACGTGCTCGCGCCCGTCGCGGTCGATGCTGTAGGTCTTGACGGTGCCGGCACGGACCGCGGCGATCGCCTCGAACGGATCGCCCTCGCGGAACACGTGGTCGCCGGCATGCAGCGGCCCGACGTGCTCGACCAGCATGTGCAGGTCGCGCAGGCCGGACTTGTCCATGCCCTGCGACAGGCAGGCCTGGGAGAAGGCGCAGGTGGAGCAGAAGGTGAACGCATCGCCATCGTCGGCGAGCGTCGTGGAGTCCATGCGGGGGAAGGCCGTTGTCACGCCGATCGGTACTCCAGGTCAGGTGACGCCATGCGGGCGCGACAGCTCAGATCGCGCGCGAAAACCTTGGCGCGGCGCCTTCTGCTGGTCGGTCGAGGTATCGGTCGAAGCACATTGCAATATTACGCAATAGCAGGCGTCCCTGCGTAGTGGCGGCGATCCGGTGGGGCTCGATCCGGACCAGGCCGTCGTCGACCATGGGGCGCAGCCTGGCGACGGCATCGGCGAAGTAATCGAAGAATGCTATCGCGTGGCGCCGTTCGAGCGCCGTGACCGGGATTTCCCCCTGGCACATGAGCTGCTGGATCAGGTCGGCCCGGAGCACGTCGTCCTCGTCCAGCTGCATGCCGCGGAAGACCGGAAGGCGGCCTTCGTCCAGGGCGATCTGCCAGCTTGGCAGGTCGCGCGGGTTCTGGCTGAAGCTGTCGCCGATGTGGCTGATGGCGCTGACCCCGAGACCGACCAGGTCGCTGTCGGCGTGGGTGGTGTAGCCCATGAAGTTGCGGTGCAGGCTGCCGCGTTCCTGCGCGCGCGCCAGATCGTCGTCGGGCAGGGCGAAATGGTCCATGCCGATGTAGACGTAGCCGGCGGCGGTGAGCTTTTCGATCGCCAGTTGCAGCAGGCCCAGCTTGGTCGCCGCGTCGGGCAGGTCGGCCGCGTCGATCTGCTTCTGCGCCTTGAACAGCTCCGGCAGGTGCGCGTAGCTGTAGACCGCGAGGCGATCCGGACGCATTTCCAGCACCGTGTCCAGGGTGCGGGCGAAGCCCTCGAGGTTCTGCTTCGGCAGGCCGTAGATCAGGTCGATGTTGACCGAGCGGAAGCCGCCCTGGCGGCACGCATCGACCACGGCACGGGTTTCCTCGACGCTCTGGATGCGGTTGACCGCCTCCTGCACCGCCGGATCGAAATCCTGCACGCCGAAGCTGGCGCGGTTGAAGCCGATCTTGCCGAGAGCCAGCACGTCGGCGGCATTGGTGTAGCGGGGATCCAGTTCGATCGAAAGATCGCGCGTGGGCGAATCGGAGAAGCGGAAGTGCGAGCGCAGCGTGTCGACCAGGTCGCCCAGCTGTGCCGGCGACAGGAAGTTCGGGGTGCCGCCGCCCAGGTGCAGCTGGATCACTTCGCGGTCGCGGTCGAACAGCGCGGCGGTCAGCGCGATCTCGCGGTACAGGCGGACCAGGTAGGTTTCGCCGCGCGCCAGGTCGCGGGTGATGATGCGGTTGCAGCCGCAGTAGAAGCACGGGCTCATGCAGAACGGCACGTGCACGTATAGCGACAGCCGGCGCGGGATCGGGTCGCCGTTGCTGGCGGCCACGGCGGCGCGCAGGGCGTCTTCGCCGAAGCCCGTGCTGAACTGCGGCGCGGTCGGGTAGGAGGTGTAGCGCGGTCCAGGCCGGTCGTACCGGCGCAGGAGTGCGGCATCGAAGCGGGGATTGGCGAGCATGGGACGAAGGTTAGGGCGCGCCGCGGGGGCGCGCCTTGACCCTGGTCATGCCGCGAGTACCTCCCGCGCGGGCTCGGCGATGGTGGCGCGTGCGGCCTCGAGCAGTTCCGGCTTCTTGTCCGGCGTGACGGCCAGGCCCTCGACGCGGACGAACTCGATGTCGGTGATGCCGAAGAAGCCGAACATGAAGCGCAGGTAGGGCTCCTGGAAATCCGACGGCGCATCGAGGTGGTAGCCGCCGCGGCTGCTGGCGATGATCACCTTCGTGCCGCCGGCCAGGCCCTGGACGCCGTCGGCGGTGTAGCGGAAGGTCTTGCCTGCGACGGCCAGGCGATCGATCCAGGCCTTGAGCGTGGAGGGGATGGAAAAGTTGTACATCGGCGCCCCGACGACCACGACATCGGCCTCGAGGAACTCCTGCATCGTGCGGGCGGCGGTGTCGGCCTCGGCCGGGTCCGCACCAGCCAGCGAGCCGGCGCTCAGGTGCGGCAGCGGGTCGGTCTCCAGGTCGCGGCGGACCACCTGGAGGCCGGGATAAGCGGCCTGCCAGCGGGCAACCACGGCGGCGCTGAGTTCGCGGCTGGCGGAGTTGGCGCCGAGGATGCTGGAATCGACATGGAGTAGTTTCATGGCTGGGTCCTTTCGTCAGGAGCGGCGGCAGCCGCGACCAGCCCAGTGTCGATCGTTGCGAAATCAGTATAAATACAGTCTGATATTACTGTGCGTTCCGATTATGGAACGACGGGCAGCCCGGAGCACGCCATGCAGGACCTCAACGATCTCTATTACTTCGCCATGGTGGTGGAGCATGGCGGTTTCGCCGCGGCCGAACGCGCCCTGGGCATCCCCAAGTCACGCCTGAGCCGGCGCATCAGCCAGCTGGAAAGCGACATGGGCGTGCGGTTGCTCCAGCGCTCCACCCGGCGTTTCGCGGTCACCGACGTCGGCAACGGGGTCTATCGCCACGCGCAGACCATGCTGGCCGAGGCGCAGGCCGCCCGCGACGTGGTCGACCGCCTGAGCGCGACGCCGCGCGGCCTGGTCCGGGTCAGCGTGCCGGTGTCGCTGGCCCAGCAGCAACTGCCGATGCTGCTGCCGGACTTCATCGCCCTGTATCCGGACGTGCGGATCCAGTTCCACGTCACCAACCGTCGCGTCGACCTGATCAACGAAGGGATCGACGTGGCCCTGCGTGTCCGCAACCGGCTCGACGATGACGGCAGCCTGGTCATGCGCAGCTTCGGCCAGATCCAGGAGCTGCTGGTGGCCAGTCCGCGCTATCTCGACGGCATGGGCCGTCCGGCCACGCCAGACGACCTGGCCGGACACGTCACCCTGAGCATGGGCGAGGACGATGCGCGCCAGCATTGGGAACTGCACGGACCCGGCGGCGAGGTACGCCAGATCGACCTGCGTCCGCGCATTGCCGGATTCGACTTCCCGATGCTGCGTTCGCTGGCATGGCAGGGCGTGGGCATCACCCTGCTGCCGGAAACCCTGTGCGCCGAACTCGTGCGCGCGCGCGAACTTGAAGTAGTGTTGCCCGAGTGGCGCCTGCCACAAGGCATCTGCCACGCAGTGTTCGCATCGCGCCGCGGGATGTTGCCCGCGGTGCGGGTGTTCATCGACTTCCTTGCCGAGCGCTTGCCGCCACTGATCGAGGCCGCGCAACTGGAATGCACCGAAGGATGCCTGGGAGCGGGATCCGCGAAGCCCTAGGCACGGAGCAACTGGCACATCCAGACGCTGGGAATCTGGGCAGTGAAGCCTGCCTTGCAATACGCCTGGCGCGCGGGCGCATGGCTCGGATCGCCGCCAGTGGAGACGGTGGCAGCCTTCATCCCCGACTCGCGCATCCGGTCGATCGCGAACCGGTACATGGCGGTGCCGATGCCGCGACCGCCGTATTGGGGGTCGACGGCATTCAGCCCGACTTCGCCGATGGCGGTGGCGGCATCGAGCTGCATTGACACGAAGCCGCGCACTTCGCCGTCCTGCTCGGCGACGAACAATTCGAACGCAGCATCCTGCGCAAGCATCGAGGCGAGCATCGATGCTTGCGCCTCGTCGTCCCGCGCCTGGACGATCGCATAGAGCTTGTCTCCGAGGATCGCCCTGAACGAGGCGAACACGCTGGCGAACGCCGCCGCGCGGATTGCTTCCATGCGCGGCGCGTCCGCCGGCGTCGCCCGGCGGAACACCAGGCCGTGGGTCATCGGCGGGCCTCGAAGATCAGGTTGAACGGCGTCTCGGCCGCGCGCCGGAAGTGGCGGAAGCCTGCCTTGCGGAACACCTCGGCCAGGCGCGCTTCGCCGGCCTGTGCGCCCAGCGCCATCGTGCCGCCTTCGGCGATGGCGTGGGCGACGCAGATCGTGGTCGACGCGGCGTAGTAGAGCTGGCCGGGCAGGGTGAGGTTGTCTTCGAGCTTGTCGTTCGCATAAGGCTCGACCAGCATCACCGTGCCGCCGGGCGCCAGCGCTTCGGCGGCATGTCGCGCCGCCGCAACCGGATCGCCCATGTCGTGCAGGGTGTCGAAGAAGCAGATCAGGCCGTAGCCCTGGCCGGGATAGTTGTTGGCCCGCGCCAGTGCGAAGTCGGCGAGGTTCGCAACGCCTGCGTCCTTCGCGTTGCGGCGTGCTTCGGCCAGGGATTGCGGATGACTGTCGAAACCGTGGAAGCGGGAGTTCGGGAATGCCCTGGCCATCAACGCGGTCGAGTGGCCATGGCCACAGCCCACGTCGGCGACCTGGATGCCAGCCTCGAGCGCGGGCACCACGCCTTCCAGCGCCGGCAACCATTCCTGCACCAGGCTGGCGCGGTAGCCATTGCGGTAGAACGCCGCCGACCCACACGAGAGGCGGGGATCGTGGCTGCCCCACGACACACCGTGGCCAGTGCGGAACGCCTGCAGGGTGAGTTCCTCGTCGGCCCACATCGACGCCGGCACGTTCCAGGCCGGCGGGATGTGCAAGGGGCTGTCTTCGTCGGCGAGCACCATGGCCTGTTCGGGCAGCAGCTCGTAGGTGTCGCTGGACGGGTGGTAGCAGATGTAAAGGCTGGCGGCCTGGGCGTTGAGCCACTCGCGTACGTAACGCTCGGCACAGCCCGAGCGGGTCGCCACCTCGCGTGCGCTCAACGGACCGGCCCCGGCCATCGTCCGGTACAGGCCGAGCTTGCTGCCGAGGCCGACCATCACTCCGGTGTACGCTGCGGCAAGGTCGGAGGTCGCACGAAGGGCGAAGGCGTCCAGTCGGTCCTGGTCGAATGCGGGCTTTTCGTGGAGCAATGCGGACATGGTGGTAATCCTTGTGGAGGTGGTGATCATGGTCGGGCGCGGCTAGGATTCCCGGCAGTGGCTAATTCGCCTGCAACCGGTCCGTTCGTGCCACGACGCCACGCTGCCGCCGGCAAGCCCCTCAGGGTCGCCCTCGTGGCGATCCCGGACGCTGCCATTTCCACGCTCGCCGGCATCTACGACGTCATCAACGGCGTCGCCTTGATGGGCCTGGCCGTGCCCGGGTCGGGACCACCGTTCCGCATCGAGATCGTCGGTGAAACCCGGGGTCCGCTGCGCCTGGCCAGCGGATTGCCGATCGACGTGCAGCGCGACATCGACGATCTCGACGCCTGCGACATCGTCATCGTGCCGTCGGTACTGCTCAAGCCCGGCGGCTGGGAACGTGGCCGTTACCCACGCCTGGTGGACTGGCTGCAACGCATGTACACGGGTGGCGCGCGGATCTGTTCGGCATGTTCGGGCGTGTTCCTGATTGCCGAAACGGGCATGCTCGACGGGCACGAGGCCACCGTGCATTTTTCCTATGCGGAGGCGTTCTCGCGCCTGTATCCGGCGGTGAAGGTCAATCCGGAGCGGGTGCTGGTGGTGTCCGGTCCCCACGAGGAGCTCGTCAGTTCCGGCGCATCCACGACGTGGCACGACATGGTGCTGTACCTGACGGCGCACCATGCGGGAACGACCGTCGCCCAGGAGATTGCGCGGCTGTTCGCCTTGCAGTGGCACCAGGATGGATTGAAGCCGTACATCGTCTTCGCGGGGCGGCGCGACCATGGCGACAGCGAGATCGCCAGCGCGCAGGACTGGCTGGACCACCACTTCTCGGTGGCCACGCCGGTCGAGGCGATGATCCAGCATTCCAGCCTCGCCGAGCGCACGTTCAAGCGGCGCTTCACCCTGGCGACCGGGCTGTCGCCGATCGCCTACGTGCAACGCCTGCGCATCGAGGATGCCAAGCGCCGCCTGGAGCGCACGGATGTGCCCGTGGACGAAATCGGCTGGCGCGTCGGCTACGAAGACGCGGCGTTCTTCCGCCGCTTGTTCAAGCGCACCACCGGACTGGCGCCGGGGGCATACCGCAAGCGGTTCCGCATTCCGGATTTCGCCAGGCAATAGAATGGCGGAGAGGGTGGGATTCGAACCCACGGTCGTGTCTCCACGACGGCGGTTTTCAAGACCGCTGCCTTAAACCACTCGGCCACCTCTCCGGATCCCTATTGTAGAGCCGAGCCATGCTCGGCTGCTGACCCGCGGTCTCGCGGCTGGCGGCTACCGGCAAGGCCTGCCTAGGCTGCTTCCATGGCGATCCGGGTGTGCCTTGTCGACGACCACGCACTGGTGCGCACCGGGATGCGCATGCTGCTCGACGGCGAAAGCGGCATCGAAGTGGTGGGCGAGGCGGCCTGCGGCGAGGAGGCGCTGCCGCTGGCGCGCCGGCTGCAACCGGACGTGGTGCTTTGCGACCTGCACCTGCCGGGCCTCAGCGGACTGGAGGTCACTGCGCGCCTGGTGCGTGGCGGCATCCGCGTAGTGGTGGTCTCGGTGCTGGAAAGCGGGCCGATGCCACGACGGGTGATCGAGGCCGGCGCCTGCGGCTACGTCGGCAAGGGCGGCGATGCCGGGGAACTGGTGCGCGCGGTGCACGCGGCCGCGCAGGGACGCCGCTTCCTGTCGAGCGGCATCGCACAGGGCCTGGCGCTGTCGGGGCTGGGCGAGCACCGCTCGCCGTTCGACGCGCTGTCTGCGCGCGAACTGGAGGTGGCGATGCTGCTGGTGCGCGGGCTGCGCCAGGAGGACATCGCGCGCAGGCTGAGCCTGAGCGCGAAGACCATCAACACGCACAAGTCGCGGCTGTTCGACAAGCTCGGCATCCGCGACAGCATCGCGCTGGCGCGGATGGCGGGACATTACGGCCTTTCCGAGCCGATGTGATCGGCTCGGAAAGGACCAGGCCCGACAGGGCCAGGCCCTATAGCATCAGGCGCTGTGCTTCTGCTCCTCGCCTTCGGCCGCGGCTTCGGCCGGGTCGGCGATCGGCGCGGGCATGCTCGGCGCGGGCAGGGTGTCGAACAGGCCGGGCGCACGCGGCGACACCGGCTCGATCTCCGCATCGGCCACGACCTGCGGCTCCTCAGCCGGTTCCGGCTCCGCGGACTGCACGGGCTCCTGGGCCGGTTCCGGCTCCGCCGGCTGCACGGGCTGTTCGACCGGTGCGGAGGCTTCGGCAGCTTGCACCGGCTGCTCGACCGGAGCCGTGGCTTCGGTGGCCTGTGCCGGCTCGTCGTCGAAGTCGAACTCCGGCTGGCTGCGCTGGGCGAGGGTGACGTCGCCGGACATCGCGTCGTCCTGCTCGTTCGAAGCGGCCTGTGCGTTCTCGTTGCCGGCCTCGGCGTCGGCGCCACCGTTTCCGCGGCGACGG
>NZ_JARUVM010000058.1 GCF_029763755.1 Luteimonas sp. 8-5 | reverse complement strand
GCTGGCTGCGCTGGGCGAGGGTGACGTCGCCGGACATCGCGTCGTCCTGCTCGTTCGAAGCGGCCTGTGCGTTCTCGTTGCCGGCCTCGGCGTCGGCGCCACCGTTTCCGCGGCGACGGCGGCGGCCGCCACGACGGCCGCGACGGCGGCGTCCACCTTCGCCACTACCCTGGTCGTTGCCTTCGGCGTCGTCGCGAGTCGTCGGCTGCTCGCCAACGGCCGTGGCGACTGCAGCGGCGGCCTCGGCGGCAGGCGCCGCACTGACCGCCACCGCCGTGGTGGCAGCCTCGATCACCGGCGTCGTCGCGGCGATGTTCTCGACTTCCGCCTCTGGCTTCGTGGCCGGCTGGGCCGGGGCCTGCTGCTGCCTGGCCTCGCGCGGCTCACGCGGCTCGCGCGGCGGACGCGGCTGCTTCGGCTGCTTCTGCGCCTTGGGCTGCTGCTGTTGCTGTTGCTGCTGCTTGGGCTGCTGTTGCTGCTTGGGCTTGTCCTGCTTCTCGCCACGACGCTGCGAACCATCGCGGTTGCGACCGTTGCGACCACCGTCGCGACCGTCGCGGCGCTGGTTGCGGTCGTTGCGCTCGCCGCGGGCATCGCGATTGTTGCGATCGCGCGAGTCCTGCCCGCGCTGCGCGGACTTGGCCGGGACGGTGTGCTCGCCACCGCCGAAGAAGCCGAGGATGCGGTCCCACAGGCCCACGCTTCGGGCCTGCACCGGAGCCACCGGCTGCGCGACAGGGGCTTCCTCGCGCGGCTCGCGCACGGGCGCCGGCTGCGCCGGACGCACGTTGGTCACCGCGGCGACGGCCGGCACGTTGAGGTTGGCCTTGGTCAGCGCGATGGTCGCCAGCTTGCGCGGGCTGCCGCGCTGGTAGCTGGGCTTGCTGGTCTCTTCGCCCAGCTCGTTCTCGCGGATGCGGGTGACCTCGAAGTGCGGCGTGTGCAGCTGGTCGTCGGCGACGATCACGATCGGCGCGCCGTGGCGCTTCTCGATCTCCGCCAGCGCACGGCGCTTCTCGTTGAGCAGGTAGTTGGCGATCTCGACCGGGGCCTGCACCAGGACCTGCCCGGTGTTGTCCTTCATCGCATGCTCTTCGGCAAGGCGGATGATCGACAGCGCCAGCGACTCGACGCTGCGCATGCGGCCATGGCCCTCGCAGCGCGGGCACACGATCTGGCTCGACTCGCCCAGGCTCGGGCGCAGGCGCTGGCGCGACATCTCCAGCAGGCCGAAGCGCGAGATCCGGCCCAGCTGCACGCGCGCGCGGTCGGAGCGCAGCGCGCTCTGCAGGCGGTTCTCGACTTCGCGCTGGTGCTTGTTGCTCGACATGTCGATGAAGTCGATCACCACCAGGCCGCCAAGGTCGCGCAGGCGCATCTGGCGGGCGACTTCCTCAGCCGCTTCCAGGTTGGTGTGGAACGCGGTTTCCTCGATGTCGCTGCCCTTGGTGGCGCGCGCCGAGTTGACGTCGACCGCGGTCAGGGCCTCGGTCTGGTCGATGACCAGCGCGCCACCGGACGGCAGGCGTACTTCGCGCTCGTACGCGCCCTCGATCTGCGACTCGATCTGGAAGCGGTTGAACAGCGGCACGTCATCGGTGTAGTGCTTGAGCTTGCGCAGGTTGTGCGGCATGACCTGCTGCACGAACTCGCGCGCCTCGGCGTACATCTCCTCGGTGTCGACCAGGATTTCGCCGACGTCCGGGCGCATGTAGTCGCGCAGGGCGCGGATGATCAGGCGCGACTCCTGGTAGATCAGGAACGGCGCCGGCTTGCTCAGGGCAGCCTCGGCGACCGACTTCCAGACGTGCAGCAGGTAGTCCAGGTCCCACTGCAGTTCCTCGGCATCGCGGCCGACGCCGGCGGTGCGGATGATCACGCCCATCTCGTCGGGGATCTGCAGCGCATCCATGGCGCGCTTGAGCTCGGCGCGGTCCTCGCCCTCGATCCGGCGCGAGACACCACCGGCGGTCGGCGAGTTGGGCATCAGCACCATGTAGCGGCCGGCCAGCGAGATGAAGGTGGTCAGGGCGGCGCCCTTGTTGCCGCGTTCTTCCTTCTCGACCTGGACCACGACTTCCTGGCCTTCGCGCAGCAGTTCCTTCAGGCCGGCCTTGTTCGGGTCGACGCCGGCCTGGAAGTAGTCGCGGGAGATTTCCTTCAGTGGCAGGAAGCCGTGGCGCTCGCCGCCGTATTCGACGAAAGCCGCTTCCAGCGAAGGCTCGAGCCGGGTGATGCGGCCCTTGTAGATGTTGGACTTCTTCTGCTCCTTGGCAGGTTGCTCGATGTCGATGTCGTACAGCGTCTGGCCATCGACGATTGCGACGCGCAGTTCTTCTGCCTGCGTCGCGTTGATCAGCATGCGTTTCATTGTGGCGTTCCTCGCGCGCTCCGCTCCCTGTCGGGGAGCAAGCTCGCGGCAACGCCGTGGGCGTACCGCCTCTGGATACCGCGTCCCGGCCGCATTGCGGGGGACCTCGAGTTTTCCAGCGCTGCGACACCACGGCTGGCCGCGGGAGCGCTTCTCTTGTTGTTCAGTGTTGCCAGGCCGGTGTCGCACACCTGGGTGCGGCACGCGGGTCGTGTTCAGCGCCGGCGTCTGACACGCCGGGCGATGGCCGGGCTTGCCGGCGAGCCGCTAACATGGCCGCCCCGGGGGCGGTGGTCGCGTACTGCTGCCGGATATCGCCAAGGAGGCGGGCTTTCGGCCCAGGCGTCTCAACTCCCTGCGAAATCAAACCCTTATCTCGCCCGGCGAGTGTATCAGATCAAGGCTGCCAATGACCCTGCCGGAAGGCCCCAATCGAACCTCGCGCCCGGAAGCTGAACGGGGCGGGGGAGCGCATACCGTCAGGGTCCCGGAGGACCGTGCCGGGCAGCGCCTGGACAACTTCCTGCTGGGCCAGCTCAAGGGCGCGCCGCGCAGCCTGGTCTACAAGCTGGTGCGCTCCGGGCAGGTCCGCGTCAACGGCGGCCGGGCCAAGGCCGAGCGCAAGCTCGAGGGCGGGGACGAGGTACGGATCCCGCCGGTGCGCCTGGCCGGCCCGGAGGAGAAGGGCGCCCCGGCCAAGGGCCTGCTCGAGGCCATGGAAGCCAGCATCGTGTTCGAGGATGCCCGACTGCTGGTGGTCAACAAGCCGTCAGGCGTGGCCAGCCACGGCGGCAGCGGCATCTCCTTCGGCGTGATCGAGACCCTGCGCGCCCTGCGCCCGCGCGAATCCCTGGAGCTGGTCCACCGCCTCGACCGTGACACCTCGGGCGTGCTGGTGGTGGCGAAAAAGCGCTCGGCGCTGTCGGAACTGCAGGCGCTGATGCGCGAGGACCATGGCCACGCCGGCGGCATCCGCAAACGCTACCTGGCGTTGCTGGCCGGGCGCATGCCCGACGGCACCATGAGCGTGGACGCGCCGCTGCACGTGGGCCTGCGCCAGGGCGGCGAGCGCCATGTCCAGGTCAGCGACGGCGGCAAGCCTTCGCTGAGCCATTTCCGGTTGCTGGAGCGTCGCGGCGGGCAGTCGTATTGCGAAGTCCGGATCGAAACCGGCCGCACCCACCAGATCCGCGTGCACGCCCGGCACATCGGCCATCCCGTGGCCGGCGACGACAAATACGGCGACCCTGAAGCCAACGCCCGACTGCGCCGCGACATCGGCCTCAAGCGCCTGTTCCTCCATGCCGCCTCGCTCGAGTTCGCCCTCGACGCCGGCAAGACCCCCTACGTCCTCAGCGCCCCGCTGCCCCCCGAGCTCCTCGACGCCCTCGATCGGCTGGGTTAGGAAGAGCCAGACGCAGGACGCGGATCAACGCGGATAAGGAAAGCCGATAGACGCGGATGAAGCGGAAGAGGGAGTCGTGCACGGCAATCGAGCCAGTCGCCGAACAACCATTTTCAGATGCTCTATCCGCGTTGATCCGCGCTTCTCATCCGCGTTGATCCGCGTCAAAATATCTGTCACGTCGCGAGGGCGGAGGCGCGGGCGGCGCAGATGAAGTCGTTCTCGGAGAGGCCGCCGACGTCGTGGGTGCTGTAGCGGACGACGCAGCGGTCGTAGTGCACGGACAGGTCGGGGTGGTGGTCCTCGCGGTTGGCCATGTGCGCCAGGGCGTTCACGAACGACATGGTCCGGTAGTAGTCCTTGAAGCCGAAGGTGCGCACCAGCGCCTTGCCTTCCTCGGCCAGTTCCCAGCCGGGGATCTCGGGCAACAGCTCGCGCACGCGCGCTTCCGGCAGGCGGTGCTCGCTGCCGCGGCGGGGAATGCAGTGGGCCTGAACGAGGGGAACGAGGTCGGACATGGCGGGCATCCTCGGCGATGGGGGACTCGATAGAATAGCCCCATGATCCAGATTTCCGAGACTGCGCAGGCCCATTTCCGCAAGCTGATCGAACGCGAGAGCCTGCCCGGGCTCGGCGTGCGCCTGTCGGCGCACATGCCCGGCACCGCGCAGGCGGACGTGCGCCTGGAGTTCGCCGAGCCCGCCGACCTTGGCGGCGACGAATGGGCGGTCGATTGCGAGGGCTTCACGCTGTGGGTGGATGCGGCCAGCGTACGCTTCCTCGATGGTGCCGAGATCGACTACCAGCCGCAGGCCACGGGCGGGCAGCTCCAGATCCGCGCACCGAAAATCAAGGGCGAGGCGCCGGCCGAATCGGCGTCGCTGGTGGAACGGGTGCGCTGGGTGATCGAGCACGAAGTCAATCCGCAACTGGCCCAGCATCGTGGCCACGTCTCGCTGGAGGAAGTCACGCGCGACGGTATCGTTGTGCTGCGCTTCGGCGGCGGCTGCCATGGTTGCGGCATGGTCGACGTCACCCTCAAGCAGGGCATCGAGAAGACCCTGCTGGGACGCGTGCCCGGCGTGACCGCAGTGCGCGACGCGACCGACCACGACACCGGCCAGGCGCCCTACATGCCGCGCGGCAGCGCCTGACACGGCTCCGGCACGAGTGTTTTCCTCGGCCGAACTGATCGAATTCCTGCGCCGGCGAGCGCGCCGGTCGCTGCGTCCCGAAGAGGCGCCGGGCGAGTTCCCGCCGGGCTGGCGTGCGTGGTTCGCGGCCATGCGCGTTGGCATCGGGCGAATCCGCGGCGCCAGCGC
>NZ_JARUVM010000057.1 GCF_029763755.1 Luteimonas sp. 8-5 | reverse complement strand
CGCGCCGACCGATGCGGCGAGGTCGGGGTCGTCGTTGACCAGCAGGGGGATGCCGGCGCGCGCGCAGGCGGCCTGCAACAGGGCGGCCTGCTCGGCACGCAGCGCGGGCGTCGCGGCCTTGTTGCGGTACTGCAGCCAGGTGGCATGCCCCAGCAGCGGTTCGACCCGGGCCAGCAGGCGCGCGCTGTCGGCGTCGTCCGGCGTCACCAGGTAGAGGCCGCGCGGACGGGAGGTGAGGGTGCGGCTGTCCATGGCGTCGATTATCATCGCTGGATGAGCGAAGTCGCCAACACGGTCGCGTACCGCACCTGGATGTGCGTGGTCTGCGGATTCATCTACGACGAGGCGGCCGGCATTCCCGAAGAGGGCATCGCCCCGGGCACGCGCTGGGAGGACATCCCCGACACCTGGACATGCCCGGATTGCGGCGTGACCAAGGACGACTTCGAGATGATGCCGCTCTGAGGAAAAGCGGTCAGTGCGGCTTGGTGGCCCCGGTGCTCAGGTCGACCAGCCTCTCGCGCAGGGATCCCGCATCCGGCGCCTGCGGATGCAGTTGCAGGTAGCGCGCGATGTCGGAGCGCGCGCCGAGGCGGTGCCCCAGCTTGAAGTAGCCCAGCCCGCGGTCGCGCAGGGCCTCGGCATTGTCGGGGGACAATCGCAGGATGCGGTCGGCGCAGCGCACCGCGCGCTCCCAGTCGTCCAGGTCCGCATACACGCCGTGCAGGTTGCGCAGCATCCTGGTCAGCATCGCGCGGTGCGAAGCCGGGTTCAGGATCTGGTATAGCGCTTCGTCGTCGGGCATTTCGCCGCCCAGGTGCGGGCGCGCGCGGCGGCGCAGTTCGTCTTCGTCCAGCGGGCGGCCGCGGTTGAACGGATCCATCACCAGGACGCCGTCGTCGACCGGCAGGCGCACGAGGAAATGACCGGGGAAGGAGACGCCGTCCAGCGGCAGGCCGAGCCGGCGGGTCACTTCCATCTGCACCATCGCAAGCGAGATCGGATTGCCGAGGCGGCGGTCGAACACTTCGTTGAGATAGCTGTTGCGCGGATCGTAGTACTCGTCGTGGTTGCCGGTGTAGCCGATCTCGTCGAACAGGCGCTGGTTGATCGCCTGCATCTTCAACGGCAGCGAGTCGATCGCCGCGACCTCGTCGCGCAGTCCGTCCGCGTGCGACTGCGCCATGGCGTCGTACTGTCCGGGGTCCAGTGCGGGGTATTCATCGCTCGCGATCAGCAATGCCGTCCCCAGCAGCGGCAGGGTGTCGTCGTCGCGTCCCGCGAGGGAATTCCAGTCGGGGAGTTCGATGCCTTGGGACATGGTCGGAAGCCTGCGCCGGAGCGCGCGCGGGCGCAAGCGCGCGAGGCCGACGCATGTCGCAGTTTCAGCGTGCCGGCGCGATTCCCGGGCCGAGCGCCATGCGCGCGCCGGCGTCGAGGCCGAGGCGCGCCGCTTCGCCGGCGTTCAACTCCAGCACGTAGCGCGCAGGCGCGTTGCTGGGATACGACGGGCACATGTCGCCGAGCGAGCACGGCGGGACGTTGCGTCGTTGCGAAACCAGCGCCAGCGAATCGTCGAAATAAAGGATGTCCAGCGGAATGCGGGTGTTCTTCATCCAGTAGGCCTGCGGTTCCTGGCGCTCGTGGATGAACAGCATCCCGGTGCCCGCGGCCAGCTCGTCGCGGAACATCAATCCCCGGGCGCGCTCCTCCGGATCGTCGGCGACTTCCACCGCGTAGCGCTGCCCGCCCAGTTCGACCCAGGAATTGCCTGCGCAGCCGGGTAGGGCCGCGCAGCCCAGCAACAGCGGAAGAAGGCTGGAAAAAGCGCGTTTTGCACGGGTCATTGGCGGGTTCCGAGGGGGCCTGCGGCGACCTTCCCTGAGCAGTCGTTCAGAGTCAAGGCAAAAGACCCCCTTCCCAAAGCGCGACGCGACGTGCACAATGCGCGCCCTTGCCGAGGGGGCCACGGGAAACCGGCCCAGCCGGGGTCCGGAAACGGACCAGCCCGCCACCCCCTCCGGGATCGAAAAAAACTCCTCACGGGGTGTTGACGTTCCCGAAAAAGCAGGTAAGATGTGCGGCTCCCTCGGGCACTTTGGTGACGAGGACGGAACAAGGCGCTGAGGCCGGTTCCACGATCTTTGACAGTGTGCGCAGGTGACTTGTGCGGGCGTCTGGCAGGTGGATAACTGTCCATTTTGCAGGGCGTTCGTAACAGAGTCTCCTAATCAATTCATGCAAGAAATTGCAGCGAGTGATTCGGGAGCTCGGTGACGACGACTGCACTCAAGAAATTGGCCGGAAGTCCTTCGGGACGGAAAGCCGCAAAACTTAAGTGAAGAGTTTGATCCTGGCTCAGAGTGAACGCTGGCGGCAGGCCTAACACATGCAAGTCGAACGGCAGCACAAGGGAGCTTGCTCCCTGGGTGGCGAGTGGCGGACGGGTGAGGAATACATCGGAATCTGCCCAGTCGTGGGGGATAACCTCGGGAAACCGGGACTAATACCGCATACGACCTACGGGTGAAAGCGGAGGACCGCAAGGCTTCGCGCGATTGGATGAGCCGATGTCGGATTAGCTTGTTGGCGGGGTAACGGCCCACCAAGGCGACGATCCGTAGCTGGTCTGAGAGGATGATCAGCCACACTGGAACTGAGACACGGTCCAGACTCCTACGGGAGGCAGCAGTGGGGAATATTGGACAATGGGCGCAAGCCTGATCCAGCCATGCCGCGTGAGTGAAGAAGGCCCTCGGGTTGTAAAGCTCTTTTGTCCGGAAAGAAAAGCTTTCGGTTAATACCCGGAAGTCATGACGGTACCGGAAGAATAAGCACCGGCTAACTTCGTGCCAGCAGCCGCGGTAATACGAAGGGTGCAAGCGTTACTCGGAATTACTGGGCGTAAAGCGTGCGTAGGTGGTTCGTTAAGTCTGATGTGAAAGCCCTGGGCTCAACCTGGGAATTGCATTGGATACTGGCGGGCTAGAGTGCGGTAGAGGATGGCGGAATTCCCGGTGTAGCAGTGAAATGCGTAGAGATCGGGAGGAACATCCGTGGCGAAGGCGGCCATCTGGACCAGCACTGACACTGAGGCACGAAAGCGTGGGGAGCAAACAGGATTAGATACCCTGGTAGTCCACGCCCTAAACGATGCGAACTGGATGTTGGGTGCAACTAGGCACTCAGTATCGAAGCTAACGCGTTAAGTTCGCCGCCTGGGGAGTACGGTCGCAAGACTGAAACTCAAAGGAATTGACGGGGGCCCGCACAAGCGGTGGAGTATGTGGTTTAATTCGATGCAACGCGAAGAACCTTACCTGGCCTTGACATGCACGGAACTTTCCAGAGATGGATTGGTGCCTTCGGGAACCGTGACACAGGTGCTGCATGGCTGTCGTCAGCTCGTGTCGTGAGATGTTGGGTTAAGTCCCGCAACGAGCGCAACCCTTGTCCTTAGTTGCCAGCACGTAATGGTGGGAACTCTAAGGAGACCGCCGGTGACAAACCGGAGGAAGGTGGGGATGACGTCAAGTCATCATGGCCCTTACGGCCAGGGCTACACACGTACTACAATGGGAAGGACAGAGGGCTGCAATCCCGCGAGGGGGAGCCAATCCCAGAAACCTTCTCTCAGTCCGGATCGGAGTCTGCAACTCGACTCCGTGAAGTCGGAATCGCTAGTAATCGCAGATCAGCATTGCTGCGGTGAATACGTTCCCGGGCCTTGTACACACCGCCCGTCACACCATGGGAGTGGGTTGCACCAGAAGTAGCTAGTCTAACCTTCGGGAGGACGGTTACCACGGTGTGATTCATGACTGGGGTGAAGTCGTAACAAGGTAGCCGTATCGGAAGGTGCGGCTGGATCACCTCCTTTAGAGACTAAAGACAGCTGATTGCCTTCCAGGCGTCCGCACAAGTGACCTGCATTCAGAGAGAGTCCCCCTTGCCCAGGCAAGGAAACCGGGGCCATAGCTCAGCTGGGAGAGCACCTGCTTTGCAAGCAGGGGGTCGTCGGTTCGATCCCGACTGGCTCCACCATCTGAGGCAAGAGACGCAACATTGGGTCTGTAGCTCAGGTGGTTAGAGCGCACCCCTGATAAGGGTGAGGCCGGTGGTTCGAGTCCTCCCAGACCCACCAACTCTCTGGATGTTTCTGCGCACACAAAGATCTGAAGCAGCCTGGCGTTGAAGCCGGGGTGCGTTCTTTGACAAATGGGATGTAGCGAGCGTTTGAGACGAATGTCCAGACGTGTCGTAGAGGCTAAGGCGAGACGTCGAAGGACGTCTTTATTGAAGTTGTTGTTGTGATATTCGCGCAACAGTAACCCTGAGGCGACTTGGGGTTATATGGTCAAGCGAATAAGCGCACACGGTGGATGCCTTGGCGGTCAGAGGCGATGAAGGACGTGGCAGCCTGCGAAAAGTGTCGGGGAGCTGGCAACAAGCTTTGATCCGGCAATGTCCGAATGGGGAAACCCACTCCGCAAGGAGTACTGCATGGTGAATACATAGCCATGCAGGGCGAACCCGGGGAACTGAAATATCTAAGTACCCGGAGGAAAAGAAATCAACCGAGATTCCCTCAGTAGCGACGAGCGAACGGGGACTAGCCCAAAAGTCGATTTGGTTCTAGCAAAACAACCTGGAAAGGTTGGCCATAGAAGGTGACAGCCCTGTATGCGAAAGGGCCATATCGATGATAAGTGAGTAGGGCGGGGCACGTGAAACCCTGTCTGAACATGGGGGGACCATCCTCCAAGGCTAAATACTCCTGACCGACCGATAGTGAACCAGTACCGTGAGGGAAAGGCGAAAAGAACCCTGGTGAAGGGAGTGAAATAGAACCTGAAACCGTGTGCGTACAAGCAGTCGGAGCCCGCAAGGGTGACGGCGTACCTTTTGTATAATGGGTCAGCGACTTACTGTTTGTGGCGAGCTTAACCGTATAGGGGAGGCGAAGGGAAACCGAGTCTGATAAGGGCGCATAGTCGCAGGCAGTAGACCCGAAACCGGGTGATCTAGTCATGCCCAGGGTGAAGGTACCGTAACAGGTACTGGAGGCCCGAACCCACTCCCGTTGCAAAGGTAGGGGATGAGGTGTGATTAGGAGTGAAAAGCTAATCGAACCCGGAGATAGCTGGTTCTCCTCGAAAGCTATTTAGGTAGCGCCTCGGACGAATACTGCTGGGGGTAGAGCACTGTTATGGCTAGGGGGTCATTGCGACTTACCAAACCATGGCAAACTCCGAATACCAGCACGTACTATCCGGGAGACACACGGCGGGTGCTAACGTTCGTCGTGAAAAGGGAAACAACCCAGACCCACAGCTAAGGTCCCAAATTCCATGCTAAGTGGAAAACCATGTGGAAAGGCACAGACAGCCAGGAGGTTGGCTTAGAAGCAGCCATCCTTTAAAGAAAGCGTAATAGCTCACTGGTCGAGTCGGTCTGCGGGGAAGATTTAACGGGGCTCAAGCATGGAACCGAAGCTTGGGGTGCACAGCAATGTGCGCGGTAGAGGAGCGTTCCGTAAGCCGTTGAAGGTGGATTGAGAAGTCTGCTGGAGGTATCGGAAGTGCGAATGCTGACATGAGTAACGATAATGCGGGTGAAAAGCCCGCACGCCGAAAGCCCAAGGTTTCCTTGCGCAACGTTAATCGGCGCAGGGTGAGTCGGCCCCTAAGGCGAGGCAGAAATGCGTAGTCGATGGGAAGCTGGTTAATATTCCAGCACCTCGCGTAAGTGCGATGGAGGGACGGAGAAGGTTAGGCAGGCCGGGCGTTGGTTGTCCCGGTGAGAGAGTTGAGGCGGTCCCCTTAGGCAAATCCGGGGGGGCAACGTTGAGACTAAGGACGAGTCCTATAGGACAAAGCTGCTGATATCACGCTTCCAGGAAAAGCTCCTAAGCTTCAGCTTACGCAGACCGTACCGTAAACCGACACAGGTGGGCAGGATGAGAATTCTCAGGCGCTTGAGAGAACTCGGGTGAAGGAACTAGGCAAAATAGCACCGTAACTTCGGGAGAAGGTGCGCCTCCTCTGGTGAATAGCTGGGGGGGGCCGAAGTGACCAGGCCGCTGCGACTGTTTATCAAAAACACAGCACTCTGCAAACACGAAAGTGGACGTATAGGGTGTGACGCCTGCCCGGTGCTGGAAGGTTAATTGATGGGGTCAGCCGCAAGGCGAAGCTCTTGATCGAAGCCCCAGTAAACGGCGGCCGTAACTATAACGGTCCTAAGGTAGCGAAATTCCTTGTCGGGTAAGTTCCGACCTGCACGAATGGCGTAACGACAGCGGCGCTGTCTCCACCCGAGACTCAGTGAAATTGAAATCGCTGTGAAGATGCAGCGTTCCCGCGGCAAGACGGAAAGACCCCGTGAACCTTTACTATAGCTTTACACTGAACGTTGAGTTCGTCTGTGTAGGATAGGTGGGAGGCTATGAAACCCTGGCGCTAGCTGGGGTGGAGCCAACCTTGAAATACCACCCTGTCGTGCTTGACGTTCTAACCTGGGCCCGTAATCCGGGTCGGGGACCGTGTATGGTGGGTAGTTTGACTGGGGCGGTCTCCTCCCAAAGAGTAACGGAGGAGCTCGAAGGTACGCTCAGCGCGGTCGGACATCGCGCACTGTGTGCAAAGGCATAAGCGTGCTTGACTGCAAGATCGACGGATCAAGCAGGTACGAAAGTAGGACTTAGTGATCCGGTGGTTCTGTATGGAAGGGCCATCGCTCAACGGATAAAAGGTACTCCGGGGATAACAGGCTGATACCGCCCAAGAGTTCATATCGACGGCGGTGTTTGGCACCTCGATGTCGGCTCATCACATCCTGGGGCTGTAGTCGGTCCCAAGGGTATGGCTGTTCGCCATTTAAAGTGGTACGCGAGCTGGGTTCAGAACGTCGTGAGACAGTTCGGTCCCTATCTGTCGTGGGCGTTGGAGATTTGAGAGGGGCTGCTCCTAGTACGAGAGGACCGGAGTGGACGAACCTCTGGTGTTCCGGTTGTCACGCCAGTGGCACTGCCGGGTAGCTATGTTCGGAAGCGATAACCGCTGAAAGCATCTAAGCGGGAAGCGCGCCTCAAGATGAGATCTCCCGGGGCACAAGCCCCCTGAAGGAACCATCAAGACCAGGTGGTTGATAGGCAGGGTGTGTAAGCGCAGCAATGCGTTGAGCTAACCTGTACTAATGATCCGTGTGGCTTGACCATATAACCTCAAGTTGCCTTATCCTCGACGAACACGTCGACGGCATTCGGAAAAGTTCGCTACATCCCAACCTTATTCGCCGAACGCGGGGGTAATCCCTGCTGCAGGCAACCGAGCGAGAGCGTGGCGCGACCATCAGCCGATGGACCGCGACCCTCCACCCTCTCCCTGGTGACAATAGCTGCGTGGAACCACCCGATCCCATCCCGAACTCGGAAGTGAAACGCGCACGCGCCGATGGTAGTGTGCACTTAGCATGCGAGAGTAGGTCATCGCCAGGGTCTTTACCCCAAAACCCCGCAGCTACGGCTGCGGGGTTTTTCTTTGCGCGATCGCGGCTTCCGCCGCTCCTACAGGACCTGCGGCGGCTCGCCGCCGACGATGACGATGTCGGCGCGGCGTTGCGCGAACAGGCCGACGCTGACCACGCCGGGGACCTGGTTGATGGCCGTTTCCATCGCCGCCGGGTCGCGGATCTGCAGGCCATGGATGTCCAGGACCCAGTTGCCGTTGTCGGTGGTGACGCCCTGGCGCCAGACGGGCTGGCCGCCTGTGAGCTGGACCAGTTCGCGCGCGACCAGGCTGCGTGCCATCGGGATCACCTCGACCGGCAGCGGGAACTTGCCTAGCACGTCGACGCGCTTGGCCGGGTCGATGATGCAGACGAACTTCGCGCATGCCTGGGCGATGATCTTTTCGCGGGTCAACGCGGCGCCGCCGCCCTTGATCAGGCACTTGGCCGGATCGCATTCGTCGGCGCCGTCGACGTAGAGAGGCAAAGGGCCGGTGTCGTTGAGCTCAAGCACTTCGATGCCGTGCCCGCGCAAGCGCACGGTGCTCTGCTCGGAGCTGGAGACGGCGCCGGCGATGCGATGCCGGATCCGCGCCAGCGCATCGATGAAGAAGGCGACGGTCGAACCGGTGCCGACGCCGACGATGCTGCCGTCCTCGACGTACTCGATGGCCTTTTCGCCGGCCAGGCGCTTGGCTTCGGACATGTCCGGCCTACTCGAGGGAAAGAAGCAGTTTCCATTGCGCCGCCGTCACCGGCAGCACCGACAGGCGCGAACCCTTGCGGATCAACGCGAACTCCTCGCCGAGCGCATCGGCGTGGGTGCGGATCTCGTCCAGCGGCAACGCCCGCTCCAGGTGGCGCACGTAACCCACGTCGACCAGGTCCCAGCGCGGCTGTTCGCGCGTCGCCTTCTCGTCGAAGTACTTCGACTTGCGGTCGAACTGCGTCTTGTCCGGATAGGGCGCCGACACGACTTCGCCGATGCCGTAGATGCCCGGGACTTCGCAGTTGGAGTGGTAGAACAGCACGCCATCGCCGACCTGCATCTGGCGCATGAAATTACGCGCTTGGTAGTTGCGCACCCCGGTCCAGGGTTCGGTGCCGACCCGCTGCAGGTCGTCGATCGAGAAATCGCCCGGTTCGGACTTCATCAGCCAGTAGCGTTTGCGTGCAGCCATCCAGGAGTTCCGGGCTAGGGTGTTTCGGGATTATGGACGAGGATGGTGTCGCGTTCTGTGCAGATCGCGTCCAGTGCGACGTCCCAAGGCTCGCGGTCCAGTGCGTCGACCTGTTGCAGGCCGAACCCCGTGCCGACCAGCCAGGGCGGTCGCCGCGCCGCCGCCTCGTTGCGGAACGCGAAGCTACGATCGTACCAGCCGCCGCCCATCCCCAGCCGCTGGCCGCGCGCGTCGAAACCCACCAGCGGCACCAGCACCAATGCCATCGATGCCGGTTCCAGCAACGCCGCCTCGTCGACTTCCGGTTCCGGGATGCCGTAACGGTTGGTCGCGAGCGGATCCCCGGGCCGCCAAGGCGCGAACCGCAGGCGATCGCCGCACAGCACCGGCAGGCAATAGCGCAGCCCTTGCGGCAACCGCATCTGCAGCACGTGCAATGCGATCTCGCCGTCCATGGCCCAGTACCCGGCGACGTCGCCGCGGTCGGGAAGGAACGGCAGCGCCAGCAAGCGCATTGCCAGGCTGTCGGCGGCCGCGATCCGCTGCGCGGCGGGACTGTCGCGCCTGCGCTGCCGGAGTTCCCGGCGCAGCAGCTTGCGGTCGATGGTCGTCGGCTGCGATGGGCTCATGCGCGATGGGTCAAAAAAACGGGGCCGATGCCTTCACGGCACGGGCCCCGCGTTGTGGGTACATCCTCCGCCATGGCGATGCGTGCCAAACGACCTTGAACCCGGGGTTCAAGTGGGAATGCCTGGAGGCCATCGGGCTTCCCGCTGCGTGGCGGACCTGCACACCCGGCTTCCGCTGCATCCCCGTGGTCGTCATTAAGGGACAAGGCGCATGTTTGTGCACGCCGTCGCACAGGGCAGAGGACGCGAATGGAGTATACCGGCGCGCGGCGTGCGCGCGCATCCATTCGTCGGCACGTGCGTGGGCGTGCGTTCAAACTCCGGCGCGATCGAGGCTGCGCCGCAGGTCCTGCAGGGCGTTCGCCAATTCAGCATCGCGGCTTGCTTCGCTGTCGCGCAGCTGCTGCATCTCGTGGGCCATGTTCAGCGCCGCCAGCACCGCGACGCGGTCGACGGCGGCCATGCGGTTGCCGCCACGCAGTTCGCGCATGCGCGTTTCGAGCAGGCGTGCGGCGGCCATCAGGCTGTCGCGCTCGCCCGGGCCGACGCCCACGGTGTATTCACGGTCGAGCAGCTTGATCGAGACCGGCTCGTTGGCGCTCATGTGTGCTGCTCCAGCGACTTGAGCCGCGCGATCATCGCCTCGACCCGGGACCGCGCCTGCTCGTTCTTCGCCAGCAGTTGCGAGCGTTCGCCGGCCAGCTGTTCCTGCTGCTGGCGCAAGCTGCGGTTCTCTTCGGCCAACTGCTGGGCACGCGTCGCCAGTGCATCGACTCGCACGGCCATGGCGCGCAGCTGGGCGATCAACTCGGCGTGGTCCATCCAGGCACGATAGGCAGCCGTGAACGGCCG
>NZ_JARUVM010000056.1 GCF_029763755.1 Luteimonas sp. 8-5 | reverse complement strand
CTGGGCACGCGTCGCCAGTGCATCGACTCGCACGGCCATGGCGCGCAGCTGGGCGATCAACTCGGCGTGGTCCATCCAGGCACGATAGGCAGCCGTGAACGGCCGGTCAAGGCGCCCGCCGAAGGCCCCGGGGCAGGCGCTACACTTGCGCCATGACAGCGTCCCTCCCCCCATACGCCGAAGTGGAAGCGGCCGTGCGCAAGCTCGGCCATGGTGCCGACGCCCCGGAACTGCATGGCGGCCTGTGCGGCTGGCTGGCCGGCGGCGGCGAGCCGGGCCCTGCGTGGCCGTCGCGGGTGCTGGCCGATCCCGGGTTGCCGGCAGCCGAGGGGGTGCTGGCCAGGCTCGGGGAAGCCAGCGCCGCCCAGTTCGAGGATCGCGACTTCGGCTTCGACTTGCTGCTGCCGCCGGCCGAGTCCGCGCTGGCCGAGCGCAGCGGGGCGCTGTTCGAGTGGTGCCGCGGCTTCCTCGGCGGCTTCGGCCTGGCCGCGGGCAAGGATCCGCCGCTGTCCGAGGAGGGCGCCGAAGCGCTCGCCGACCTCGCCAGGCTGGCCGCGGCGATGCCGCAGGAAGAAGGCGACCAGGACGACGAGGACGCCCTGGCCGAGATCGAGGAGTTCGTGCGCGTCGCGGCGCTGCTGCTGCACGGCGACTGCGTCCTGGCGCCGCGCCATCGCCAGCAATTCAACTGAATCGATGAAGCCGATCGCGGGGATCGACAGCAGGGAACACGCACGCAGGCGGCGCCAGTTGATGCGCATTGCCGGCGACGACGCGATCCTGGTGCTGCCGGCGGCACCGGAACGCATCCGCAGCCGCGACACCCACTATCCCTACCGCCAGGATTCCGACTTCTGGTACCTGACCGGTTTTCCGGAGCCGCAGGCGGTGCTGGTACTGGTGCCGGGGCGCGCGCACGGCGAGGCGATCCTGTTCTGCCGCGAACGCGACCCGGATCGCGAGGGCTGGGACGGCCCGCGCCACGGCCCCGAGGGCGCCGTAGATTCGTTCGGTTTCGACGATGCGTATCCGATCGACGACCTCGACGAGATCCTGCCGGGCCTGCTGGAAGGGCGCACCCGCGTCTACTACCACTTCGGCCACGACACCGAGTTCGACATCAAGCTGATCGGCTGGGTCAACCGCGTGCGCGCGCTGGTGCGCAGCGGTGCGCAGCCGCCGCACGAGCTGCTCGAACTCGGCCACCTGCTCGACGAGCTGCGCCTGTTCAAGTCGCCGGCCGAAATCCGGATGATGCAGCGCGCCGCCGACATCAGCGTGCGCGCGCACGAGGCGGCGATGCGTGCGGCACGCCCCGGCGTCCACGAGTACGAACTGCAGGCCGAGATCGAGCGCGTGTTCCGCATGCACGACGCGGTCCCGGCCTACGGCAGCATCGTCGGTGCCGGCGCCAATGCCTGCGTCCTGCACTACGTCGCCAACAACGCCCAGTCGAAGGAAGGCGACCTGGTGCTGGTCGACGCTGGCGCGGAGTATCGCGGCTATGCCGCCGACATCACCCGCACCTTCCCGGTCGGCGGACGCTTCGGCAAGGAGCAGCGTGCGCTGCACGACCTGGTCCACGAGGCGCAGGCCGCGGCGCTGGCCGAGGCGCGGCCCGGCCTGCCGTACGAAGCCGGGCATGAGGCGGCGGTGCTCACGCTCACCGAGGGCCTGCTGCGCCTGGGCCTGCTCAAGGGCAACCTGGAGAAAAACGTGGCCGGCGGCACCTACCGCCGCTTCTACCGCCACAAGACCGGCCACTGGCTCGGCCTGGACGTGCACGATGTCGGCGACTACCGCATCGATGGGCAATCGCGCCTGCTCGAACCGGGCATGGTGTTCACCATCGAACCCGGCCTCTACATCGCCCCGGACGACACCAGCGTGGCCGCCAAATGGCGCGGCATCGGCATCCGCATCGAGGACGACGTGCTGGTCACCCGCGACGGCCACAAGGTGCTGACTGCGCGCCTGGCGCGCAGTGCCGACGAAATCGAAGCGTTGATGGCCGGCTAACCGGCGGCGAAGCCTTCGCGGGTCAGGTTCACCGGCTCGCCGTCCGTGCACACCACGTCGTCCTCGATCCGGATTCCGCCGTACGGCCGGAACGCGTCGACCCGGGCCCAGTCGACCGCAGCGGCGTGCGGGCCGGCGCGCAGCTCCTCGAGCAGCATCTCGATGAAATAGATGCCCGGCTCGATCGTGACCACCATGCCCGGCTCCAGGGTGCGGGTCAGGCGCAGGTAGGGATGGCCCGGCGGCTTGTCGATCGTGCCGCCGCTCTCGCTTGCGGCGAAGCCGGCGACGTCGTGCACCTGCAGGCCGATGCCGTGGCCGATGCCGTGCGGGAAGAAGGCCGAGCTGACCCCGGTTTCCAGCGCCGATTCCGGCGACAGGGAGACGATGCCGAAGTCGCGCAGGATCCCGGCCAGTGCCAGGTGCGCATCCAGGTGCAGCTGCCGGTAGTCGACGCCGGCGCGCACCTGCGCGCACATCCGCAGCTGCGCGGCATCGACGGCATCCACCAGCGCCTGGAACTCGTCGCCCGAATTGGCCGAGTACGTCCGGGTGATGTCGCAGGCGTAGCCGTCGTGGCTGGCGCCGGCATCGATCAGGAAGCTGCGTACCGGCGACGGCGGCAGGCGGTCGCGGTCCATGTAGTGCAGCACCGCGCCGTGCTCGTTGAGGGCGACGATGTTGCCGTAGGGCAGGTCGTTGGCGTCCTGTCCCGCCGCCTGGCAATAGGCGAGGTGGATGCCGAACTCGCTGGCGCCGGCGCGGAACGCGCGTTCGGCGGCACGGTGGCCGCGCACGCCGCGCCTGGTCGCCTCGCGCATCATCGCGATCTCGTACGGCGTCTTGTACGCGCGGTGGTATTCCAGGTAGTCGACGACCGCGGCCGGGTTGCCGGGCACGTAGTCGCCCAGGGCCGATTGCGGCTCGCCCAGGATCGCGCAGCGCGAAGGATCGGCCGGAAGGTGCTGCAGCGCTTCCTCTTCCTTGCGCACCACGACGATGTCGAAATGCGTGGTCCAGTAACCCGACGGCGCCTTCGGCACCACGTGCCAGTAGTCGCGCGGCTGCAGGTAGACCAGCTTCGGCCGCGCACCCGGCGTGTACACGAGCCAGCTGCCCGGGTTGCGGGTCAGCGGCAGCCACGCCTTGAACTGCGGGTTGACCGCGTACGGATAATCGCGATCATCGAAGAACTGGTAGTGCAGGGTTCCGCTGGGAACCACCAGGTGGTCGAGCCCGGCCCGCGCCAGCGCGGAGGCGGCCCGGTCCTGCATCGTCGTCAGGTGTTGCCGATATAAGATCGGCCATTGCGCGGAAGTCATGGGGGGATTTCCTTGGGGCCAGCAAGCGATTCTGACCGATCCGGGGAAGGCCTGCAGCCGCCACCGCATCCGCACGCGCATCCGCAGCCCCCGTCGCCAGGCGCACCGGCCTGGTTCTGGGCGCTGGCGGCGCTGGTGATCGGGATTGCGCTGTCCTTCTGGGTTTCGGGCCAGCAGCGCGAGCGCGCCGCCGCCGAGCGCGGGGCCGCATTCACGAAACTCGCCGACGAGAGTTTCGACGCCATTGCCGACAGCCTGCATGCCTGCGAACTGCTGCTGCGGTCCGTGCAGACGGTGTTCCTGGCGTCCGACGACGTGACCGAGGACGAGTTCGCCACCCTCTACGAGAACCTGCGCCCGCGCAGCGAATTCCCCAGCCTGCAGGCCCTGGCCTATGCCGAGCGCAGGCCGGGGCCGGAGGGCGCGTCCGACCGCTTCATCACGACCCTGGTGCAGCCGCGCGAGGGCAATGCGCGCGTCGTGGGGCTGGACCTGGCCACCCAGCCCGACAACCTCGCCGCCGTACTGGCGTCGGCGGACAGCGACCGCGTGGCGATGTCCGCGCCCTTCCACCTGGTCCAGGCCACGGAGCCGGACATGGCGGGCGAGGGCATGACCCTGCGGTTGCCGGTGTATGCGCCCGGGCCTTCCCCTTCCACCAGGGCCGAGCGCCGCGAACGCCTGCGCGGCTCCCTGGCGATTTCCCTGCTGGCCCGGCGGGTGATCTCCGACGCCATTCCCGCCACCAACCTGGAGGCGATGCGCCTGGTCGTGTCGGACAGCGAGGACGACCGGATCCTCTACGACTCGGATGCCGGCGGCGGCGCGCTGTCGAGCCGCGCGATCATGCGCGAGCTGCATTTCGGCGGACGCATCTGGCAGGTATCGATGCAGCCGCGCAGGGCGCCGGTCCTGGCCTGGCCGCAGTCGGCGCTATGGCCGGGCATGCTGGCCAGCCTGCTGTTCGCGTTGCTGGTGTGGTCCATCGCCGGAACCCGCCGCCGCGCCCTGGAGCTGGGATGGCGGATGAGCCACCGCTATCGCGAGAGCGAGCAGCAATTCCGCACGCTGAACGACCTGCTGCCCGCGCTGGTGCTGCTGGCGCGACCGGAAGACGGCCACATCATCTATGCCAACCATACGGCCTGCGCGCGACTGGGTGCGGGCATCGAGAACGGCGTCGCGCTGGAGTCGCTGTTCGAGGATCCGACGCTGCGGCGGCGGCTGCGCGGCGAGGACACCGGCGGCCGCGGCAGCGACGAGGCCTGGAACAACGTCGACGCGGTCCTGGTGTCGCTGGGCGGCGACCGGTTCTGGGTGGCGACCTCCATCGCGCGCATCCTCGTCGGCGGCGAGCAAAGACTGCTCATGGTCGCCAGCGACATGTCCGAGCAGCGCCAGTTGACGGAACTGCTCGGCTACCAGGCCAGCCACGACAACCTCACCGAACTGTTCAACCGCCGCGAGTTCGAGCGCCACGTGCGGCGCGCGCTGCAGTCGCTCGCGCACGACGCCCAGCCGTACGCGCTCCTGTACATCGACCTCGACCAGTTCAAGCTGATCAACGACACCTCCGGCCACCTTGCCGGCGACCAGCTGCTGAGCCAGCTTGCGCTGGTGATGGCCGAGGTGGTGGGGCCGCGCGACGTGCTCGCGCGCCTGGGTGGCGACGAGTTCGGCGTGCTGCTGCACGACACCGGCCAGGCCGGCGCGACCGCCCTGGCCGAACGCCTGCGCCTGCGCATCACCAGCCACGTCTACGTCTGGGAGCACCGCAGCTACACCATCAGCGCCAGCATCGGCGTGGTCATGCTCGACCAGCCGGGCATGACCCTGCGCGAAGTACTGGCCCAGGCCGACACCGCCTGTTACGCGGCCAAGGACCATGGCCGCAATCGCGTCCACGTGTTCTCCGGCCAGGATGCCGAGACCATCCGCAGGCGCAGCGAGATGGAGTGGGCCAACCGCCTGCGCTGGGTGATTTCCGAAGGCCGGCTGCTGCTCGACTACCAGGAATTGCGGCCGTTGCAGCCGGGTGGCGACGGCGAGCCGCACATCGAGTTGCTGCTGCGGTTGCGCGACGAGGAAGGCCGCGTGGTCAACCCCGGCGCGTTCCTGCCTGCCGCCGAGCGCTACGGCCTGGTGCCGGAACTCGACCGCTGGGTGATCGGCGAGGCCATCGCCCATTTCGACCGTCTCCACGCCAGCGGCAAGCCGCCGGGACGCTGCGCACTCAACCTGTCGGCGGCGACGCTGGAGGACGAACACCTGGCCGACTACGTGCTCGACCTCATCCGGCACCACGGCGTGCCGCCAGAGCGGTTGTGTTTCGAGATCACCGAGACCGAGGCGGTGCGCAACCTGGCACGTGCCGTGCGCTTCATCGAACGCCTGCGCGCCGTCGGCTGCCAGGTGGCGCTGGACGATTTCGGCGCGGGAATGTCGTCGTTCGGCTACCTGAAGAACCTGCCGGTGGACGTGATCAAGATCGACGGCAGCTTCATCCTCGACCTGGAGAGCGAGCCGATGAGCCGTTCGATCGTGGATGCGATCACGGAGATCGGTCACCAAAGGGGGCTGGACGTGGTGGCCGAGTGGGTCGACAGCGAGCGCATCGTCGGGATCCTGCGTTCGCTGGGCGTCGACTACGGCCAGGGCTACGCGATCCACCGCCCCGAGCGCGTCCTCTACCAGCGAAGCCCGTAGGAGCGCGCCTTGCGCGCGAAGCGAAGGCGAACCGCCCGCTCACGTGCGGGGCGCCGCGGAATGGCCTTGCCCAAGCCGGGACACGGCGCGAGTACGTCCATGTAGCCTCGTCGTCGACATCCATGTCTCCGACGGTCCCGTCTCGGGCAAGGCCATTCCACGACGCTGAGCCAAGCGCGTGGGTCGATGCTTCGGCCGCGACGGGGCCCTGGGCTTACGCGGGAAAGGTGGTGCGCTTTGGCGAAATCAAGGAGGAGGCCGGGCCGCAGGCCCGGCCGGGGGACATTCGCCAAAGCGGACCGCCTTTCCCGCGTAAGCACGCGAAAGACCTTCGCGCGCAAGGCGCGCTGCTACGCGTCGAGGAAGAGTTCGATGACGTCGTTGGCGAAGCGGCGGCCGAATTCGGTGGGGACGACGCGGTCGTCCTCGGATTCGAGCCAACCTCGGTCGATGGCCGTTTGCAGTTGCGCCGCGATCGCCCCGCGCGGCAGCCCGGTGCGCGCCTCGAACATCGACAGCGCGAAGCCCTCGTTGAGGCGCAGCGCATTGAGCATGAAGTCGAACGGGCGCCGCTCCGGCCCGATGCGCTCGTCGCCACCGATCGCCGCGTCCGTGCCGGCATGGGCCAGGTACGCGGTGGGATGCTTGAGCTTCCAGCGGCGCAGGATCGCCTGCTCCGCCCCCAGGGTCAGCTTGCCGTGCGCGCCCGCGCCGATCCCCAGGTAGTCGCCGAAGCGCCAGTAGTTGAGGTTGTGCGCGCATTGCCGGCCCGGACGTGCGTAGGCGCTGGTTTCGTACTGCGCGTAACCGGCGTCGGCCAGCATCGCCTGGCAGGCTTCCTGGATGTCCCAGGCCGCATCGTGGTCCGGAATGCCGGCCGGCGGGCGCGCCGCGAACACGGTGTTGGATTCCAGCGTCAGCTGGTAGTGCGAGATGTGCGCCGGCGCCAGTGCGATGGCGCGGGCGACGTCGTCCTGGGCCATGGACAGGGTCTGGCCGGGCAGCGCGTACATCAGGTCGAGGTTGAAGTTGTCGAATCCGGCCTCGCGCGCCAGTTCCACCGCGGCCACCGCCTCGCGGCTGTCATGGATGCGTCCCAGTGCCCGCAGGCAACCGTCGTCGAAACTCTGGATGCCGAAGCTCAGCCGGTTCACGCCAGCGGCCCGATAGCCTTCGAAGCGACCGTGCTCGGCGGTGCCCGGGTTGGTCTCGAGCGTGATCTCGGCATCGGGAGCAAAGCGCAGCCGGCTGCTGGCCTGCTGCAGGAAGGCGTCGATCGCTTCGGGCGGAAACAGCGAGGGCGTGCCACCACCGAAGAACACGCTGTGCACGGTGCGGCCCCAGGCCAGCGGCAGGTCGTGGTCGAGGTCGGCGACCAGCGCATCGACATAGGCGGCGAAGGGCAGCGCGCCGCGTCCTTCATGCGAGTTGAAGTCGCAGTAGGGGCACTTGCGCACGCACCAGGGCAGGTGCACGTACAGCGACAGCGGCGGGGTGGCGAGCACGGTCAGGCCAGGCGGGCCTTGAGCGCGGCCAGTGCGCGTCCGCGATGGCTGATGGTGTTCTTGATCGCCGGGTCGAGCTCGGCCGCCGACATCGCGTTCTCCGGGTCGAGGAACACCGGGTCGTAGCCGAAGCCGTTGTCGCCGCGCGGCGCGCGCAGGATCCTGCCTTCCCAGCTGCCCTCGACGATGACCGGGCGGGGATCATCGGGCGAGCGCAGCAGCGCCAGCACGCAATGGAAGCGCGCGGTCCGCGCTTCGTCGGGAACGTCCTCGAGCTCGCGCAGCAGGCGCGCGATGTTGGCGGCCGAATCCCCGTGTGCGCCCGCATAGCGCGCCGAATACAGGCCCGGCGCCCCTCCCAGCGCGTCCACGCACAGGCCGGAGTCGTCGCCCAGCGCCGGTAAGCCGGTCGCCCGCGACGCGTGCCGCGCCTTGAGCAGTGCGTTCTCGACGAACGTCAGCCCGGTCTCCTCGGCGTCGGCCACGCCGAATTCGGACTGCGCGCGCAGCACGTAGCGGCCGCCGCCCAGCAGTTCGCGCAACTCGGCGAGCTTGCCGGCATTGCCGCTGGCCAGGACCAGTTGCATGGCGTCCACGTCAGGCGTCCAGCGCGGCCCGCTGTGCGGCGAACAGTTCGGTGCAGCCCTGCGTGGCCAGCGCCAGCATGGCGTCCAGTTCCTCGCGGCGGAAGGCGTGGCCCTCGGCCGTGCCCTGCAATTCGATGAAGCCGCCGCCGTCGTTCATGACCACGTTCATGTCGGTGTCGCAGTCGCAGTCCTCGTCGTAATCGAGATCGAGCACCGGCACGCCGCGGTAGATGCCGACCGACACCGCGGCGACGGCGCCGAAGATCGGGTCGCGGCCGCCCTTGGGCGCCAGGTCGCGGCGGGACTGCAGCCAGCGCACCGCATCGACCAGCGCCACGTAGGCGCCGGTGATGGCCGCGGTTCGGGTGCCGCCGTCGGCCTGAAGGACGTCGCAGTCCAGGGTGATGGTGCGCTCGCCCAGCGCGCTGCGGTCGATGCAGGCGCGCAGGCTGCGGCCGATCAGGCGCTGGATCTCGAGCGTGCGGCCACCCTGCTTGCCGCGCGATGCCTCGCGGTCGCTGCGGGTATGGGTGGCGCGCGGCAACATGCCGTACTCCGCCGTGACCCAGCCCTCGCCCTTGCCGCGCAGGAAGGCGGGAACGCGGTTCTCGACGCTGGCGGTGCACAGCACGCGGGTGCCGCCGAAGGCGACCAGCACCGAGCCCTCCGCGTGCCGGGTATAGCCGCGGGTGATGCCGACCTCGCGCAGCTGCGCGGGGGTGCGGCCACTGGGGCGCTGGAAGTCGTCGTTCATGCGGGGGAGGCCTGTGCGCGATGCGTGGGTCGGCCAGTTTAGCCCGGGTGCGCTACGCTTGGCCGGCTGATCCCGAGCAAGCCACTACCGAGCCAGCCACCACCAGGAGCCACGATGCCAGTCCGCAGCATGACCGCCTACGCATCGGCCGAGCGCACCAGCGCCGACGGCACCCTGGCGTGCGAGCTGCGGGCGGTCAACCACCGTTTCCTGGAGGTGGGCATGCGGCTGCCCGACGAGCTGCGCGCGCTGGAACCGGTGCTGCGCGAACGCGTCGCGGCCCGCGCCAGCCGCGGCAAGGTCGACCTGGTGCTGCGCCTGCGTCCACCCGAAGGCGCCGACGCCTTGCAGCTGGACGCGGCCATGCTCGACCAGCTCGCCGCCGCCGCCCGCGAACTCGAGGCGCGTTTCCCGCGCCTGCAGGTGGGCTTCGCCGAGCTGTTGCAGTTCCCTGGCGTCGTCGGCGGCAATTCCCACGATCCGCAGGCGCTGCAGGCGGCCGCGCTGGCGGTGCTGGACGAGGCCCTCGACCAGTTCGTCGCCGCGCGCGAACGCGAGGGCGCGAAGCTGGCCGAAGTGATCGGCGAGCGCGTCGATGCGATCGCCCGCATCGCCGCCGAAGTGCGCACGCTGATGCCGCTGATCGGCGCCGGGCAGCGGCAGAAGCTCGAGGCGCGGCTGACGGACCTGCCGCACCCGGTCGAGCCCGGGCGGATGGAGCAGGAACTGGTGCTGTGGCTGCAGAAGCTCGACGTCGACGAGGAACTCGACCGCCTGGACAGCCACGTCGCCGAGATCCGCAGGGTGCTGGGCCAGCGCGAACCGGTCGGCCGGCGCCTGGACTTCCTGCTGCAGGAATTCAACCGCGAAGCCAATACACTGGGATCGAAATCGGTGGATGCACGCACTTCGGCCGCGGCCATCGAGCTCAAGGTGCTGATCGACCAGGTCCGCGAGCAGGTCCAGAACATCGAATGAACATGATGCGGGGCACCCTGTACATCGTGGCGGCGCCGTCGGGCGCCGGCAAATCGAGCATCGTCAACGCCTGCCTGGCGCGCGACGCGGGCATCCGCCTGTCGATCTCGTTCACCTCGCGTGCGCCGCGCCCCGGCGAGCGCCACGCCGAGCACTACAACTTCGTCAGCGCCGACGAGTTCGAGCGCATGGTCGCGGCAGGCGATTTCTTCGAGTACGCGCGCGTACACGGCGACTGGAAAGGTACCGCACGCCAGTCCGTGGAGCCGCTCCTGGCGGCCGGCCACGACGTGCTGCTGGAAATCGACTGGCAGGGTGCGCGCCAGGTGCGGGCACAGGTGCCCGGCGCGGTCAGCGTATTCATCCTGCCGCCGTCGCGCGAGGCGCTGGAGCAGCGCATGCGCGCCCGCGGCCAGGACAGCGACGAGGTCATCGCCCGGCGGCTGGCGGCCGCGCGCGAGGAGATGTCCCACTACGACGAGTTCGACTACGTCATCGTCAACGAGGTGTTCGAGGTGGCCGTGGGGGAGATGTGCGCCATCTTCCGCGCCAGCCGGCTGCGCCGGGAATCCCAGCAGCAACGCCACGCAGCCCTGATCCAGGCCCTCCTGGGACCCTAAACGCCTGATTTTACAAGGAAGTGCTTGCACGGGGCGGGCCTGGCCGGTAGAATTTCCGGTCCCCATCATCATTACGGACGGCCCAGTGCCGCCGGGAGCCCCATGGCCCGCATCACCGTCGAAGATTGCCTGGAAGTGGTCGACAACCGTTTCGAGCTCGTCATGATGGCCGCCAAGCGCGCGCGCCAGCTCGCCAACGGCGTCGAGCCGCAGCTGGACAACAGCGAGTCGAACGACAAGCCGACCGTGCTGGCGCTGCGCGAAATCGCCGCCCGCCGCATCGACCAGCCCTATATCGATGCCGTCGACAAGTCCGAGCGCGAGCGCAAGGAGCGCGAGGCGCTGGAGTGGGCCGCCGCCGAAGTGGTCGCCGACGACGACCTGTCGAAGGGCGACGACTGACGCCCGGAAGCGGGAGTGGCGGGAATGGGGGGAATGGGGAATGGCCTGCTCCCGACCCAGTGAACGGCTCCGGAAACGGGGCCGTTTTCGTTTCCGGGCTGCATGAAAACCACCATTCCCCATTCCCCATTCCCTATTCCCTATTCCCGCTTTACTCTCGGGCCATGACCCCGGCCGATCCCGCCCATGCCGCGCCCGCCGCCGCGTCGCCCGACGCGGTGCCGGACTACGTGCGGGTGCTTGAGCAGGCCGCCGCCTACCTGCCGGCCGACCAGCTCCCGGTCCTGCGCCGGGCCTGGACCATCGGCGCCGCGGCCCATGCCGGCCAGAACCGGCGATCGGGCGAGCCCTACATCACCCACCCGGTTGCGGTGGCGACGGCTCTGGCCGAGCAGCACGTCGACGTCGAGACCCTGGTCGCGGCGATCCTGCACGACACCCTGGAGGACACGCCGCTGTCGCGCGAGAGCATCGCCGGCGAGTTCGGCGAGACGGTGGCCGAGCTGGTCGACGGCGTCACCAAGCTGGACAAGCTGCAGTTCGCCGACCGCCAGGAGGCGGCCGCCGAAAGCTTCCGCAAGATGATGCTGGCGATGGCGCGCGACCTGCGCGTGATCATGATCAAGCTCGCCGACCGCCTGCACAACATGCGCACGCTGGGCGCGCAGACGCCGGAAGCGCGCGCACGCATCGCCCGCGAGACGCTGGAGATCTACGCGCCCATCGCCCAGCGCCTGGGCATGAACCTGGTCAAGGCCGAGTTGCAGAACCTCGGGTTCCGGGCGCTGCATCCCTGGCGCCACGCGGTGCTGGAAAAGCGCATCCGCACCCAGCCGCTGGTGCGGCGCGAGGCCCTGGCCAAGATCGAGGCGCAGCTCGCGCAGCGGCTCACCAACGAAGGCCTGGAGTACCGCCTGGTCGGACGGGTGAAGTCGCCGTGGAGCATCTATTCGAAGATGCGCGCCGAAGGCAAGAGCTTCGACCAGGTGATGGACGTGTTCGGTTTCCGCATCGTGGTCGGCACGGTGCCCTCGTGCTACCACGCGCTGGGGGTGGTGCATTCGGTGTTCAAGCCCCTGGACGGGCGCTTCCGCGACTTCATCGCCATCCCAAAGGCCAACGGTTACCAGTCGCTGCATACCGTGCTGTTCGGGCCTTACGGTTCGCCGATCGAAGTGCAGATCCGCACCTCCGACATGGACCTGGTCGCTGAGCGCGGCATCGCCGCGCACTGGATGTACAAGCACGGCGGCAGCGGCAACAGCGCGCACACCCGTGCCCACTCCTGGATCGCCGGCCTGCTCGAGAGCCAGAGCGCCACCGGCTCCTCGCTCGAGTTCCTGGAGAACGTCAAGGTCGACCTGTTCCCCGACGAGGTCTACCTGTTCACGCCCAAGGGCGACATCCTCTCCCTGCCGCGCAACGCCACCGCGCTGGACTTCGCGTACACGGTGCACACCGACGTCGGCAACCATGCGGTCGCCGCGCGAGTGGACAAGAAGCTGGTGCCGTTGCGGACCAAGCTGAGCAGCGGCCAGAAGATCGAGGTGATCACCGCGAAGTCGGCGGCGCCGCAACCGCAGTGGCTGGAGTTCGTGGTCACCGGCAAGGCGCGCACCGCCATCCGCCACCAGCTCAAGCAGCTCGAGCACGAGGACGCCGTGCAGCTCGGCCACCGCATGCTGGACCGTGCGCTGGAGCGCCTGGAGACGTCGCTCGACCGGCTGCCGCCGAAGCGCCTGGACGCCTACCTGGCCGAGAACCGCTATCCGCGCCTGGAGGCGTTGCTGGCGGACATCGCGCTGGGCAACCGCATGCCGGGCCAGGTCGCCCGGGTGCTGGCGATCGAGCACCCGGCCACGCCGGACCTGGTCGAGGCCTTGCAGCGCCCGCAGCAGGAAGGCCTGCCCGGCGGCGCCCGCATCCCCGGCGACCGCATCCTGATCACCGGCCACGAGCGCGGCGTGATCACCTTCGCCAACTGCTGCATGCCCATCCCCGGCGACGAGATCATGGGCTACCACACCACCGGCAAGGGCATCGTCGTGCACCGGCTCGACTGCCCCAACGTGGCCGACTACCGCAAGTCGCCCGAGCGCTGGATCGCCATCGGCTGGGACCGCGAGGTCTCCGGCGATTTCCACAGCGCCCTGATGGTCGAGGTCGAGAACCGCCCCGGCGTCCTGGCCCAGGTCGCAGCGGCGATCGCCCAGGCCGAGTCGAACATCGACGGGGTCGAATACCTGGAGCGCGACAGCAACGTCGCCCAGATCCGCTTCGCCATCGAGGTCCGCGACCGCCGCCACATCGCCGACGTGATCCGCAAGGTCCGTCGCCTGGCCGTGGTGTACGGCGTGCAGCGCCTGTAAGATCGGGCCATGCCCAGACAAGCCATCCACAGCGACCGCGCACCCGCGGCCATCGGCCCGTACTCCCAGGCGACCCGCGCCGGGAATACGCCTGCTTCTTCCATCGTGTTCTTCTCCGGCCAGGTGCCGATCGATCCGGCCACCGGGAACCTGGTCGACGGCGACATCGCCGCCCAGGCCCGTCGCGCCTTCGACAACCTCAAGGCGGTGTGCGAGGCGGCCGGCGGCAGCTTCGACGACATCGTCCGGGTCGGCCTGTACCTGACCGACCTGTCGCAGTTCTCGCAGGTCAACGCGGTGATGGCCGAGTATTTCTCGGAGCCCTATCCGGCGCGCTCCACCATCGAGGTTTCGGCGCTGCCGCGAGGCGCGGCGTTCGAGGTCGACGCGGTCATGGTCCTGGGCTGAGCCTTCACTGGCGCCGCGGCGATCGCGGTACCACTTCCGAACCTTCCTCGCGGTCGCGGTACAGGGCTGCGCGCACCAGCAGCATCAGCGTGATCGGCGTGGTCACCGTGAGGAACGCGCCGATCAGGATCTCGTGCAGCACCGGCCGTCCGTGCAGCACCGAGAAGCAGGTCACCGAGGCGGCGACCATCAGGAACGTGCCCATCGTCGTGGCCAGGGTCGGCGCATGCACCCGCTGGTAGAAATTTCCCAGGCGCAGCAGGCCCAGCGAGCCGATGAAGGACAGGGCCGCGCCGGCCAGCGCCAGCACGGCGACGGCGACGGCGGCCCACGGCGGCAACAGTTCCAGGTGGTTCATTCGATCACCTCGCCGCGCATCAGGAACTTGGACACCGCCATGGTGCTGGCGAAGCCGAGCAGGGCGATGATCAGCGCCGCCTCGAAGTACATCGGGCTGCCGGTGCGGATGCCGACGGTGAGTAGCAGGATCATCGCGTTCACGTAGAAGGTGTCCAGCGCCAGCGCGCGGTCCTGCGCGCGCGGCCCGCGCATCATGCGCACGATCGAGAAACCCATGGCCAGCAGCAGCAGGACCTGGGCGGCGACGATGGTCGATGCGAGGAAGGCCTGGCTCATTCGAAGATCTCCAGCAGCAAGGATTCATAACGGCGCTGGATCGTTTCGATCCAGGTGTCCTCGTTGACCAGGTCCAGGACATGGATCAGCAGCACGCTGCCGCGCGCGTCGTAGCTGACCCAGACCGTGCCCGGCGTCGAAGTGATGATGCACGCCAGCACCGCCAGGCCATGGCGGTCGGTGAGGACCAGCGGAATCGACACGAAGCCGGAATTGATCTCTCGCCTGCCTGCCAGGATCAGCCGCGCCACGGCAAGGTTCGAGCGCGTGATGTCGACGACCACCCGTGCGAACAGGCGCAGTGCCGCCCACGGGTTGCGCGCGCGCGCCTTCGGCGGCTGAAGTACCCCATAGGCCCGTGCGAGGACGACGCCGAGCACGGCGCCCAGCAGGATCGTGCCCGGCGCCATGGACTGGTTCAGCACCATCCACATCACCGCCAGCACGGTCGACAGCAGGGGATAGGGCAGGATGCGCGCGATCATGGCCGCGCCTCCGCCGCATCCGGCAGCACGTCGCCGATGTAGTTGCGCGCATCGTGCACCTGGCGTGCGGTCTCGTGCAGGAATTCCAGTGGCGCGCGCGCGAATCCGGTGAGCAGCAGGCACAGGCCGAGCAGCAGCGCGATCGCGGCCACCTCGGTCACCCGCGCCTGCGGGAAGCGGCGCTCCTGGTCGGCCCAGAACACGTAGATGCCGGCGCGGCACATGGCGATCACCGTGCACAGCCCGGAGGCGATCACCAGCGCGAACAGCAGCAGGGTGCCGTCACGCTGCGGCGAGCCGAGCATCGGCGCCAGCATCGCGAACTTGGCCAGGAAACCGGACAGCGGCGGCAACCCGGCCAGCAGCAGCGAGCACAGCAGGAAACTCAGCGCCAGCATCGCCACCGGCGCCGGAATGACCACGCGGCTCTCGTCCTCCTCGGCGTACAGCTCGTCGGTGCGTCCATCGCTACCCGGCGGCTCATAGGGTTCGAGCTGCAGTGCGTCGTCCTCCTCTTCGTCGCCTTCGGGTGCGGTCAGCCCGGCGACCAGGAACAGCGCGGCGATGCCGAGGGTGGACACGACCAGGTAACCCAGCGCTCCGGCAGTGACCGCCGGATCGTGCAGGGCCACCGCGCCGAGCAGGGTGCCCGACGACACCAGCACGTTGTAGCCGGCCAGCTTGCCCAGGTCGCGCGCACCGAGCATGCCGATGCTGCCGGCCACGATCGTCGCCACGCCGCCCCAGAGCAACCAGTCGCTGCCGAAGTAGCTGGAAATGCCCGCGTCCCCGCCGAACAACAGCGAGCCCAGGCGCAGCAGCACGTAGATGCCGACCTTGGTCATCAGCGCGAACATCGCGGCCACGGCCGGCACGGATGCGGCATAGGTGCGGGGCAGCCAGAAGCCCAGCGGCCACATCGCGGTCTTGACCAGGAAGGCGATGCCGAGGATCGCGGCGCCGGCATGCAGCAGGGCGCGCGTGTTCTCCGGCACGCCCGGCACCAGTTGCGCCAGCGCCGCCATGTTCAGCGTGCCGGTGACGCCGAAGATCAGGCTGACCCCGAGCAGGAACAGCATCGACGCGGCGAGGTTGACCGCGATGTAGTGCAGCCCCGCGCCCACCCGTCGCTGGCCCGAACCGTGCAGCGCCAGTCCGTAGGAGGCGGCCAGCAGCACCTCGAAGAACACGAACAGGTTGAACAGGTCGCCGGTGAGGAAGGCGCCGTTGAGGCCCATCAGCAGGAACTGGAACAGCGGCTGGAAATAGTTGCCGCGCTGCTGCCAGCGGCCGAGCGCGGCGGGCAGCACCGCGAGCGCGACCACGGATGTCAGCAGCAGCATCAGCACCGAAAGACGGTCGGCCACCAGCACGATGCCGAAACGGGCCGGCCAGTCGCCGAGGCGGTATACCGCCGCTATCGCGTCCTCCGCCTCGCTGTGCCAGAGCAGGGCGATGGCGGTCGCGACCAGGCCGAGGCACGACGCCAGGCCGAGCACCACCACGGTGCGCTGCCTGCGCTCGCCGGCAAGCAGCTGCAACGCGGCCGCGAGCAGCGGCAGCACGATGGGGACGACGAGCAGGTGCGGACTCAAGGCGTGCCGTCCTTGCCGTCGACGTGGTCGTTGCCCGCCAGTCCGCGCGAGGTCAGCAGCACCACCAGGAACAGCGCGGTGGTGGCAAACCCGATCACGATCGCGGTCAGCACCAGCGCCTGCGGCAGCGGATCGGTGTACTGCGCGATGTTGCCGGCGATTTCGCGCAACACCGGGTCGGCGCCGGTGCGCAGGCCGCCGGTGGAGAAGATGAACAGGTTCACCGCGTAGGAAACCAGGGTCAGGCCGATGATCACCTGGAAGGTGCGCGGGCGCAGCAGCAGCCACACGCCCGAAGCGGTGAGCACGCCGATGGCCATGGCGAGGATGAGTTCCATCAGCCGTTGTCCTCCACCTGCAGGGTACCGTCGGCGCCGACGACGATCGTGTTGCGCGGGCGCCGCAGAGACTGGTGCGCCAGTGCGATGAGCATGAGGGTCGTGGCGCCGACCACCAGGCAGAACACGCCCAGGTCGAACAGTACTGCCGTCGCCAGCGGAATCCGGCCCAACAGCGGCAGTTCGGCGTACTGGAAGTGCGAAGTCAGGAACGGCTGGTCGAACGCCAGCGCGCCCAGGCCCGTGCCGGCTGCGAGCAGCAGCCCGATCGCGATCCAGCGCACCGGACGCACCCGCAGGCGCGCCTCGACCCAGCGCGCGCCGCGCGCCATGTACATCAGGATCAGCGCCACGGACACGGTGATGCCCGCGGCGAACCCGCCGCCGGGCAGGTCGTGCCCGCGCAGGAACAGGTGGATGCCGAACAGCAGGATCACCGGGAACATCAGCTGCACGATCAGGCCCGGAATCATCAGGTAGCCCGCGCCGGACTGGTCGGTGAGCAGGTCGGAGCCGGCCGGATCCACCAGCGAATTGCGCCGCTGCAGGCGCAGCGTGCTGATGCTTTCGGCGGCTGGACGGAAGCGGCGCAGGAGCACGAACACGGTCAGCGCGACGATGGCCAGCACGGTGATCTCGCCCATCGTGTCGAAGCCGCGGAAGTCGACCAGGATGACGTTCACCACGTTGCGCCCGCCGCCCTCGGTATAGGAACGCTCGAGGAAGAAGCGCGAGATCGAGTCGGCCGGGTGCGTCATCACCGCGTAGGCCAGCGCGGCGACGCCGCCGCCGACCACCAGCGCGATCACGGCGTCGCGCCAGCGCTTGAGCCGGGCCAGCGGCGGATCCGGCGACAGGCCCTGGATGCGCTTGGGCAGCCAGCGCAGGCCGAGCAGGATCAGGATCGTGGTCACCACTTCCACCAGCAGTTGCGTCGCCGCCAGGTCGGGCGCCGAAAGCCAGACGAAACTCACGCACGACACCAGGCCGGCGCCGCCGGTCAGGATCAGGGCCGCGAGGCGGTGGAACTTGGCCTGCGCCGCGGCGCCGATCGCGCACGCCGAGCCCAGCATCCACAACAGGGCGAACGCCGGGTCGATCGCGTCCAGGCGCGGTGCCGGGTTGTCGAAGGGCGCGGTGCTGGCGGCCAGGCTGCCGGCGACGAGCGCCGCGAGCACGATCAGCAACAACTGCACCTGCAGGCGCCGGCCGGGGAACAGGCGCCGCTCCAGGCGCGCAGGAAGTTCCGCGCCGAACAGGACCAGGCCGCGCTCGAAGATGCGTCGCGCGCTGACCGCGCCGATCAGCGGCGCGTGCCTGCAGCGGTCGAACCAGCTGCGCATCGCGCCGTAGAGCACGAGGCCGAAGGCGAAGGCGACGAAGCTCATCTGCAGCGGCGTGTTCCAGCCGTGCCAGACCGACAGGCTGAATTCCGGCGTCTGCATGCCCAGCACCGATTGTGCCGCCGCCGAAAGCGACGGGCCGATCACCCGCCCGGGCAGGATGCCGACCAGCAGGCAGGCCAGCGCCAGCAGCCCGATCGGCACGCGCATCCAGCGCCGCGGCTCATGTGGCTGGCGCGGCAGGTTCGCCGGCACCGGTCCGAAGAACACCCCGCGCACGAAGCGCAGCGAATACACCACGCCGAAGGCACTGGCCGCGACTGCGAGCACCGGCACCAGGCCCGGCAATGGACCGCGCTGTGTCACCAGGGTCTGGGCGAAGAACATTTCCTTGGACAGGAAGCCGTTGAGCAGCGGCACCCCCGCCATCGCCGCGCCAGCGACGAGGGCCAGGGTCGCGGTGATCGGCATGAAGCGGCGCAGTCCGCCCAGTTCGCGCAGGTCGCGCGTGCCGGCTTCGTGATCCACCGCGCCGGCGGCCATGAACAGCGAGGCCTTGAAGGTGGCGTGGTTGACGATATGGAAGATCGCCGCGACCACGCCCAGAGTGCTGCCCATGCCCGCGAGCATGGTGATCAGGCCCAGGTGGCTGATGGTCGAGTACGCCAGTACCGCTTTCAGGTCGTGCTGGAACATCGCCTGGTACGCGCCCAGGACCAGCGTCGCCAGGCCGGCGCCGCCGACGATCCAGAACCATTCGTCGGTGCCGGCCAGCACCGGCCAGAAGCGCACCAGCAGGAACACGCCGGCCTTCACCATCGTCGCCGAATGCAGGTAGGCGGAAACGGGCGTCGGCGCCGACATCGCCTGCGGCAGCCAGAAATGGAACGGGAACTGCGCGCTCTTGGTGAACGCACCCAGCAACACCAGCACCAGCGCCGGCACGTACAGCGGGTGCGCGCGCACCTGGGCGCCGGCGGCGAGGATCGCGTCCAGTTCGTAGCTGCCCACGATGTGGCCCAGCATCATCACGCCGGCCAGCAGGCAGAAGCCGCCGGCGGAGGTGACGACCAGCGCGGTGCGCGCGGCGTCGCGCGCCGAAGCGCCGTTGTGCCAGTAGCCGATGAGCAGGAACGACAACAGGCTGGTCAGTTCCCAGAAGAACACCAGCTGGATCACGTTGCCCGACATCACGATGCCGAGCATCGCGCCCATGAAGGCCAGCAGCAGCGCGAACAGGCGCGACAGCGGATCGTCCGGTGCCATGTAGTAGCGCGCGTAGACGCCGACCAGCGTCCCGATCCCGCAGACCAGCAACATGAACAACCAGCTGAAGCCGTCCACGCGCAGGCTGAAATCCAACCCCAGCGAGGGAACCCACGCCGCGGACGTGCGCAGCACCTCGCCGTCGACGATCGCCGGATACAGCGACAGCGTCAGCGCCAGGCAGGCCAGCGCCGTGCAGGTCATCAGCCACGCGGCCACGTTGCGGCCGCGTGCGCGCAGCGCGAAGACGAGCGCGCTGGCCGCGAATGGCATCCAGAGGATGGCGCTTTGCACGGCGGGGTCCGGTCGTTCGGGCGACCTCCGATTCTAGTCGCCAGCCCCTGCATTTTGTGCAATCGTTGCGCCCATGTTCCGCTTCGAACGAATCCTGGTCGCGCACGACCTGGGCGCCGGCAGCGACCGTGCGCTGGAGCGTGCGCAGCAGCTTGCGGCGCAGTGGCAGGTGCCGCTGCAGGCGGTGCACGCGATGCCGCGTTCGCCCGAGCCGCCCGGGCCGGCCATCGAGCGCATCCGCCGGGAACTGGGCGGCGACCTGGCCGATACGCGCATCCACGTCCACGAGGGCGAGCCGGTCGAGGTGATCCTGCAGGTGGCGAACCGGGAGCGCTGCGACCTGGTCGTGCTCGGCGATGCCGACGAGCCCTCGGGACGCGCGTCGCGCGGGATCGTCGAGGCCCTGGTCGAAAGGTCGCCGGTATCGACCCTGGTCGTGCGGCGGCGTGCGCGCATGCCCTACCGGCGGGTGCTGGTCGGGACCGACCTGACCCCCGAGTCGCGGCACGGCCTGGAAGCTGCGGCGGCCCTGTTCCCGCTGGCCGACTTCACCGTGCTGCACGCGCTCGACATCCCGTACGAATCGCTGTGGCTGTCGCCGTCGCGCAGCGCCGACCTGCTGCGCATGGAACAGGAAACCATCGAAGCCTTCGCGGCCGGTGCCGACATCGAGCCGGAGTTGCGCAAGCGCATGCGCCTGGCGGTCGAGCACGCCCATCCCGAACTCGCGCTGCGCGAACGCGCGCTGTCCGGCGACGACGAGCTCGCGGTGATCGGCGCCTTCCGGCGCGGCATCGCCGCCAGGATCGTCGCCGGCGGCACGACGCGGCGCATCGTGCGCACCATGCCCACCGACGTGCTCGTGGTGCGCGCACCGGCTGCGGAGTGATGCCCCGATCCATGCCGGACCGCGCACTTTCCACCGATCCCGCACACGCACCGCTGGGGGCCCTGCCAGGCGTCGGCCCCCGCATCGCGGAGAAACTCGCCGCGCGCGGCCTGCTGTCGTTGCAGGACCTTTGGCTGCACCTGCCACGTCAATACGAGGACCGCACCGCGCTCACGCCGATCCGCAACCTGCAACCCGGCGCAGCGGCACAGGTCGAGGGCACGGTCGCCGCGGTCGACCGCGGTTTCCGATACCGGCCGATGCTGCGGGTGGCGATCGTCGACGCTTCGCGCGCCACCCTGGTGCTGCGCTTCTTCCATTTCCGCGCCGCGCAGGTGGCGCAGTTCGCGCCGGGTACGCGGGTGCGCTGCTACGGCACGCCGCGGCCTGGGCAGCACGGCCTGGAGATGGTGCATCCCGCCTACCGCGTGCTGGGCGCCGACGACGAGGCGCTCGACGATCGCCTGGCGCCCGTCTATCCGGCGATCGAAGGCGTCGGGCCGGCATCGGTACGGCGGCTGGTCGGCCTGGCCCTGGACCGCCTGCCCGACGAGGCGGCGCTGGAGCTGCTGCCGGCCGATGCGCTTGCCGGCCTCGGCCTGCCGTCGCTGCGCGAGGCGCTGCGCACCGTGCATCGTCCACCGCGCGATGCCGACGTGGCCGCCTTGCTGGCCGGCACCCATCCTGCGCAGCGGCGGCTGGCGATCGAGGAACTGCTGGCCCACCACCTGAGCCTGCGCCGCCAGCGCATCGCGCTGCAGGACAACGCGGCGGCGGTGCTCGACGGCAACGGACTGGCCGAACGCCTGCGTGCCTCGCTGCCGTTCGCGCTGACCGGCGCGCAGGCGCGCGTGTT
>NZ_JARUVM010000055.1 GCF_029763755.1 Luteimonas sp. 8-5 | reverse complement strand
CGGAAGCCGCGAATCGATGTCGCGGCTTCCGCCGCTCCTACAATAGCGGCGCCTGCAGCGGCGCGATCTCCGCCTCGCCGCGCACGATCTTCTTGAACTCCGCGCGCGACACCGAGACGTAGCGCTCGTTGCCGCCGATCTCCACCTGCGGCCCGTCCTGCACCGCGCGGCCCTTGTCGTCGACGCGCACGGTCATCGTCGCCTTGCTGCCGCTGTGGCAGATGGTCTTGATCTCCTGGATCTCGTCGGCCCAGGCCAGCAGGTACTGGCTGCCTTCGAACAGCTCGCCGCGGAAGTCCGTGCGCAGGCCGTAGCACAGCACCGGGATGCGCAGCCGGTCGACGATCTCGGTGAGCTGCCACACCTGGCTGCGGGTCAGGAACTGCGCCTCGTCGACGAGCACGCAATGCAGCGGTCCGTTGTTGTCGACGCTGTTGCGCACCATGCGTTCCAGGTCGTCGTCCCGGCCGAACGGCGTCCCGTCGGCGCGCAGCCCGATCCGCGAGGCGACCGTACCGCTGCCGTCGCGATGGTCCAGGCGCGGCGTCAGGATCGCCACCCGCATCCCGCGCTCGCGATAGTTGTGCGCCGACTGCAGGAGCGTCGTGGTCTTTCCCGCATTCATTGCCGAGTAGTAGAAGTAGAGTTTGGCCATTGGTGGGGAGACGGGAGACGGGAGACGGGAGATGCCGATTGACCCGGCATCGGCCATGCAGTGATCTTACAATTGCCGTGCATCACAACGCACCAGACAGCGTTTTTCGTCTTCCTCTTCCCCTCTCCCGTCTCCCTTCCCGCCCAGATGCTCAACCCCGCCCAACAAACCGGCGTCCTCCACACCGACGGCCCCCTGCTCGTGCTGGCCGGTGCCGGCAGCGGCAAGACCCGGGTGATCGTGGAGAAGATCGCGCACCTGGTGGGCAGCGGGCGGATGCCCGCGAAGCGGATCGCGGCGATCACCTTCACCAACAAGTCCGCGCGCGAGATGCGCGAACGCGTGGCGCGGCGGCTCAAGGGCGACGCCGGCGAAGGCCTGACGATCTGCACCTTCCACGCGCTGGGCCTGAAGCTGCTGCAGATCGAGCATGCCAAACTGGGGCTGCGCCGCGGCTTCTCGATCTTCGACTCGGAAGACACCGCCGCGCAGTTCAAGGACCTGCTGCCGCCGGGTACCAAGCCCGATGCGATCGATGCGGTGCGCCAACTCGTGTCGCGCGCCAAGAACGCCTGCCTCTCGCCCGAGCAGGCCGCCGAAGCGGCCACGAGCGTGCGCGAGCGCGAGGCGGCGATGCTGTACAAGCGCTACCAGCAGCGCCTGGCCACGTTCAACGCGGTCGACTTCGACGACCTGATCCGGCTGCCGGTGCAATTGCTGGAATCCGACCCCGACTGCGTGGCGGCCTGGCGCGAGCGCATCGGCTACCTGCTGGTCGACGAGTGCCAGGACACCAACGACGCGCAGTACCGCCTGCTCAAGGCGATCGCCGGGCCGCGCGGCCTGTTCACCTGCGTGGGCGACGACGACCAGTCGATCTACGCCTGGCGCGGCGCCAACCCGGAGAACCTGCTGCAGTTGTCGCAGGACTATCCGGCGCTGAAGGTGGTCAAGCTCGAGCAGAACTACCGCTGCAGCAACCGCGTGCTGCGCGCGGCCAACGCGCTGATCGCCAACAACCCGCACGAGCATCCCAAGACGCTGTGGAGCGGCAACGCCGACGGCGACCGCATCCGCGTGTGGGAATGCAAGGACGCGGCGCACGAGGCCGAGAAGGTCGCCGCCGAGATCCAGTTCCAGTCGCAGAAGAATTCAGCTCCGTGGAGCGACTTCTGCGTGCTGTTCCGCGGCAACCACCAGTCGCGCGCGCTGGAGAAGGCGCTGCAGCTGCTGCGCGTGCCCTACCACCTCAGCGGCGGCACCGCGTTCCTGGACCGCGGCGAGGTCAAGGACGCGATGGCCTGGCTGCGCCTGGTCGCCAATCCCGACGACGACGCGGCCTTCCTGCGCGCGGTCGCCTCGCCGCCGCGCGGCGTCGGCGGCACCACCCTGGCGAAGCTGGCGGAACTGGCGCAGCACGCGCACATGCCGCTGGGTCGCGCGGCCGAATCGATCGCCCTGCTCAAGCAGTTGCCGGCGCGCTCGGGCAATGCGTTGCAGGAGTTCACCGGGATCGTCCGCGGCCTGCGCGCCGAGGCGGCGAAGCTGGCACCGGCCGAACTGGTGCGCAAGCTCAACGAGCGCAGCGGCCTGCTGGCGATGCTGCGCGCGCAATGCAAGGACGAGGCGCAATTCCAGGCGCGCCGCCGCAACCTCGACGAACTGGCCGACTGGTTCGATGGCGGCAGGAATGCCGGCCCCGGCGACCTCGCCGCCGCGCTGGCGCTGCTATCGCACGCCGACAAGGGCGACGCCGGCAACCAGGTGCGGCTGATGAGCCTGCATGCCGCCAAGGGCCTGGAGTTCCGCTACGTGTTCATCGTCGGCGTCGAGGACGGCAACCTGCCGCACGAAGCCAGCATCGAGGAAGGCCGCCTCGACGAGGAGCGCCGCCTGCTCTACGTCGGCATCACCCGCGCCAAGGAGGCGCTGTGGCTGTCGCATGCGCGCGAGGCGCAAAAGTGGGGGGACCGCCTGCGGCTGTCGCCGAGCCGCTTCCTCGATGAACTGCCGGCGGCCGAACTACAGCGCGACGGCGCCGATCCCGTCGCCGATGCCGAACGCAAGGCCGAGCGCGCCAGTGCCGGCTTCGCCGCGATCAAGGCGCTACTGGAGTCGTAGCAGCGGCTAGACTCTCCCGGTCAGACACCGGAGCCGACCATGCGCCTCGCCGTTTCCTTCCTTTCCGCCGCCCTGCTTGCCGGCTGCGTCAGCGTCGCCACCCATGGCGATCCCGCGGCCAGCGCCGCCGCGGCGCAGTCCAGCGCCAGCAGCGCCTATGTCGTCCAGGCCCCGCCGCCGAACGACGATCTCAACGCGACCGTCTGGTTCCAGACGTCGGTGGAGCGCGACCTTGTGTTCCGGCAGGTCTATGGCGCGGCCGCCGCGCACCTGGGCGCCGCGCTGGCCGACAAGTCGTGGGATGCGCTGCCGAAGGGCGACCGCAGCAACGATCCGTCCGGCCTGCCGCCGGCGATCATCGTCGACGTCGACGAGACCGTGCTCGACAACTCGCCCGAGCAGGTGCGCCAGATCGTCGACGACAAGCCGTTCAACGACGCCGACTGGAACGCCTGGGTGCAGCAGGCCGCAGCGAAGCCCCTGCCGGGCGCGGTCGAGTTCCTCTCCGCCGCGGCGGCCAAGGGCGTCACCGTGTTCTACGTCAGCAACCGTGAGGCCGACCAGGCCGAGGCGACGGTAGCCAACCTGCGCAAGGCCGGGTTCCCGATCGCCGATGCCAACCAGTTCCTGGGCAAGGGCACCGTGGTCGAGGGTTGCCAAGGCACCGGCTCGCCCAAGGACTGCCGCCGCCAGCTGGTCGGCCGCACGCACCGCGTGCTGATGCAGTTCGGCGACCAGGTCGGCGACTTCATCCACACCGCGGACAACAGCCCGGCGGGACGCCGGGCCGCGGTCGAGCCCTCCCTGGACTGGGTGGGCGAGCGCTGGTGGACCCTGCCCAACCCGATGTACGGCGCCTGGGAGCCGGCCCTGTTCGGCAACGACTGGAGCCTGTCGCCCGTGCAGCAGCGCGCGGCCAAGGAAGCGGCGCTGGACGATGCGCGCTAACGAAATCAACATGTTGCATCACCTAATCTGAGGTATTGCATCAATTTCGCGGCCGCGCTAGCCTGCTCGCATCCGGCACGTCCGGAGCCATGCCACAACTGACTGTCCTCCGGCCCGGCCGGATTTGAGGAGGCCACCGGCCTCCTTTTCTTTGCCAAGATGCGGCGATGGCGATCCGAACCTTCACGCAATTTTCATGCGCCGCCCTCCTCGGCGCCTGCCTGGTCGCGCTGCCGGGATGCCGCCCACCGGCGGGCGACGAAGTCGCCGCGCCGCCCGACACCCGTGCGGCGCGCAAGCCGGCCCAGGCCGTGCGCCAGCTCACCGCGCACCTGCGTGCCAACGAGCTGGAGGCGTTCGCGATGGAGGCGGTGCCGCCGGAGATGCACGAGAGGCTGGTCGTGGCCTGGAGCGAAGGCCGCACCCGCTGGCCGCTGGACGAACTGCCCTTCGGCCGGCGCCTGCCGGCGATTCTTGCCGCGCTGTCGGCCCCGGGCTCGGAAAAGCAGTTGCAGCAGACCTTCGACCGCCAGTTCGCGGGCGCCGGCCGCGAGCTGCGTTCGGCCGCGCAGACCCTGGGCGTGTTCGGCACCCGCTACGTGGCCGAGGAAGGCGACTACAGCGAGGACGAGCGCCTGCACTACACCCAGCTGATCGCCGCGGCCAGCCAGTGGGGCATGGAAGCGCCATTGGGCGACCGCAACCGCGCGGGGCATTCCATCGCCCAGCTCGCCGCGGCCGCACGCCGCACCGGCCTGGCCTCCGCCGCCGACTTCCGCGAGGCCGGTATGGCCGCGAGCCTGCGCAAGCTCGGCCCCTTCGCCGCCGCGTTCAAGGTGGTGCTGCTGCGCTACGGCCTGGATCTCAACGCCGACCTGGCAACCCTCGACGCCAGCCTGCAGCAGCAGACCGGCGACCAGGCCAGGGTACGGATGCGTTACCGCTTCGCCGGCGCCGACATCGACACGGTGGTCAGCCTGCGCCGGATCGACGAGCGCTGGTACGTGGAGGACTTCCTGCGCCACGCCGAGGCCGCCATCGCCCGGCCGCTGCCGCCGGCCCCGGTCCCCGATCCGGCAGACGCGGCACCGGCCCAGGCCCAGGCAGCGCCCGCCACGACGCCTCGGCGATAATGGCGCCGATGCCGACCCAGCCCAATCTCCCCCTCGACGAGCCGGCCCAGCCGCCGCCCGAGGCGCCCCGCAGCCCCCGCACGCCGATGTCCAGGCAGCGCGCCCGCGCCCGGCAACCGTGGTGGGCGCGCCTGCTCGGCCGGATCCTGGCGCCCTGGATCGGGCTCAAGGTCGAGCCCGCCGGCGGCCCCGAACCGGACCCGCGCCCGGTCTGCTACGTGCTCGAGGACTACGGCCTTTCCAACGCCCTGATCCTGGACCGTGCCTGCCGCGAGGCCGGGTTGCCGTCGCCGCTGAGCCCATTGCCCGGCGATCCGCTGGGGCGCAAGCGCGCCTATGTCGCCCTGTCCCGGCGCAATGCCGGCAGCACCCTCAACCGCGCCGCCAGCCTGGCCACCGCCAAGCCGGCGCCGGTGAAGACCCACTCCGGCTCGCTGGCGCGGCTGATCGAAGCCCACCGCAACGATCCGGCGCTGGACGTGCGCCTGGTGCCGGTCTCGATCTTCGTCGGCCGCTCGCCGGACAAGCAGAGCGGCTGGTTCTCGGTGCTGTTCTCGGAGAACTGGGCGCTGGTCGGGCGCTTCCGCCGCCTGCTGGCGATCCTGCTCAACGGCCGCGACACCCTGGTCCATTTCGCCGCTCCGGTGTCGGTGCGCGAGGTGCTGGAGGAAGGCCTCGACCCCGAACGCACGGTGCGCAAGCTCTCGCGCGTGCTGCGCACCCACTTCCATCGCATCCGCGAGGCGGTGATCGGCCCCGACCTGTCCACCCGTCGCCTGCTGGTGGACAAGGTGCTGGCCGCCGACGCGGTGCGCGACGCGATCGCCGACCAGGCGCGCCGCGACAAGAGCAGCCTCGATGCGGCCTGGAAGAAGGCGCACGCGATCGCCTACGAGATCGCCGCCGACTATTCGCACCCCGTGGTGCGCTCGGTGTCGTTCCTGCTGACCTCGGTCTGGAACCGGATCTACCGTGGCGTGCTGGTCCACCACCTGGACACGCTCAAGCAGGCCGCGCCGGGGCACGAAGTGGTGTACGTCCCCAGCCACCGCAGCCACATGGACTACCTGCTGCTGAGCTACCTGCTGTATACGCGCGGCATCGTGCCGCCGCACATCGTGGCGGGCATCAACCTCAACTTGCCGGTGATCGGCACCATCCTGCGCAAGGGCGGCGCGTTCTACATCCGCCGTTCGATCCGCGGCAGCGCGCTGTACTCGGCGGTGCTGGGCGAATACGTGGCGCAGCTCGTCGCCGGCGGCTACTCGCTGGAGTACTTCATCGAGGGCGGGCGTTCGCGCACCGGCCGGCTGCTGCAGCCCAAGGGCGGCATGCTGGCGATGACCGTGCGCGCCTACCTGCGCCAGCCGACCCGCCCCGTGCTGTTCCAGCCGGTATACATCGGCTACGAGAAGCTGATGGAAGGCGACAGCTACCAGGACGAACTGGTCGGCAAGCCGAAGGAGAAGGAGTCGATCCTCGGCCTGCTGATGGGCATCCCCAAGGTGCTGCGCAGCAACTACGGCCAGGTGGTGGTGAACTTCGGCGAGCCGGTGCTGCTCGACGACATGCTCGCCGCGCACGCGCCGGACTGGGACCGATCGCCACTGCCGGACGGCGAGCGGCCAGACTGGCTGTCGGGCACCGTCGATGCGACCGCGCAACGGATCCAGGTCAACGTCAATCGCGCCGCCGACGTGAACCCGGTCAACCTGCTGGCGCTGGCGCTGCTGTCCACGCCCAAGCACGCGATGGGCGAATCCGACCTGCTGGCGCAGATCGCCCTGTCGAAGACGCTGCTGACCGAAGTGCCCTACGGCGACCGCGTCACCGTCACCCCGCACACGCCCGAGCAGATCGTGGCGCACGGCGAGGAGATCGCGATGCTCACGCGCACCGCGCATCCGCTGGGCGACGTGATCGCCGTGGATCCGGCCACCGCGGTGCAGTTGAGCTACTTCCGCAACAACGTGCTGCACCTGTTCACTGCGTCGGGCTGGATCGCCTGCTGCTTCCAGCACAACCGGCGCATGCCGCGGCAGGCAGTGCTGCGCCTGGGCCAGTCGATGTATCCGTTCCTGAAGGCGGAACTGTTCCTGCCGTGGACCGACGAGGAGTTCACCGGGCGGTTGGAGCGCACCATCGACGTGTTCGTGCGCGAGGGGCTGCTGGAGCAGGTCAGCGATGACGACGGCGGCATCCTGGCCCGCAACTCTGGCCAGTCCGACGAGGTCTTCCGCCTGCGCGCCATCGGCCATCCGCTGCAGCAGGCGTTCGAGCGCTACTACATCGCGATTTCGGTGCTGGCGAAGAACGGCCCCGGCACCCTGGGCGCCGGCGAACTGGAAACCATGTGCCAGATGGCGGCGCAGCGCCTGAGCCTGCTGTACGCGCCGGCCGCACCCGAGTTCTTCGACAAGTCCCTGTTCCGCGGCTTCATCCAGAAGCTCAAGGAACTGCGCCTGGTCTGGCCCGACGAGAACAGCAAGCTGGTGTTCGACGACCGGCTGTCGGCCTGGGCGCGCGACGCCAAGGTCATCCTCGGGCGCGAACTGCGCCACACGATCGAGAAGATCAGTCCGGAAGCGATCAGGAAGGATTAGGCCGGCTCGTCGGGGATCAGGTCGCTCTCGAGCCGCGCGATCTGGTCCTTGAGCTGCAGCTTGCGCTTCTTCAGCCGCTTGACCGCCAGTTCGTCCGCTTCGATGTCGGCCTGCAGGCGGACGATGGCCTCGTCGAGGTCGCGATGCTCCTGCCGCAGCATCAGCAGGCGCTCGGCCAGGATGGCCAGTTCGGCTGGGTCGGTGGGCTGGTTCATGTGGGCGCGCTCATGAGTCGCCAAGCTTAGCGCCAGCCGACGCTACAATGGCGCATGCCTGTCGCCATCTCCCCGAACGGGGCCATTCCCCTCGCCGAACCCGTGTCGCGCGCCGCCCGGCGCCAGCACGAACCGACCCGGCTGGCCAAGCGCCTGCGCCACCAGGTGGGCCGCGCGATCGCCGATTTCGGCATGATCGAAGCCGGCGACAAGATCATGGTCTGCCTGTCCGGCGGCAAGGACAGCTACACCATGCTGGACGTGCTGCTGCAGCTGCAGAAGAAGGCGCCGGTGCCGTTCTCGCTCACCGCGGTCAACCTCGACCAGAAGCAGCCCGGCTTCCCGGAACACGTGCTGCCCGGCTACCTGCGTTCGCTGGGCGTGGACTTCCACATCCTGGAGCAGGACACCTATTCGGTCGTGTCGCGGGTGATCCCGGAAGGCAAGACCATGTGCTCGCTGTGCTCGCGCCTGCGCCGCGGCGCGCTGTACACCTACGCAGAGCAGAACGGCTTCACGAAGATCGCCCTTGGCCACCACCGCGACGACCTGGTGGCCACGTTCTTCCTCAACCTGTTCTTCCACGCCAAGCTCAGCGGCATGCCGCCCAAGCTGCTGTCCGACGACGGCAAGCACGTGGTGATCCGGCCGCTGGCCTACGTGCGCGAGGACGACATCGCGGCGTACGCCGAGGCGAAGGCGTTCCCGATCATTCCCTGCACCCTCTGCGGATCGCAGGAGAACCTGCAGCGCAAGCAGGTCAAGAAGATGCTCGACGCCTGGGAGAAGGAATCGCCCGGCCGCATCGAGACCATCGCGCGCGCGCTGGGCGACATCCGCCCCTCGCAACTGAGCGATCCGGCCCTGTTCGATTTCCTCGCGCTGGGCAAGCGCGGGAACGGCGTGTTGCCGGATGCGCATGCGTGGCTCGATGGGCGGGAGACGGGAGACGGGAAGAGGGAGAAGGAAGAGCAATAGCTCCGACCGCCCGACTCGCATCCGTTTCCCATCTCCCGTCTCCCATCTCCCCTCTCCCCTCTCCCGGCTCTCCGAATGTTCTTCCGCAACCTGACGTTCTTCCGCTTCCCCGCTTCGCTCGACCTCTCCGACCTCGACACCCAGCTCGCCAACTGCGCGCTCAAGCCGGTCGGTGCGCTGGAGCTGTCGTCGCGCGGCTTCATCCCGCCCTTCGGCCGCGATGCCGAGGCCCTGTCGCACCGCATCGGCGATGCGATCTGGCTCAGCGTCGGCAGCGAGGACAAGCTGCTGCCCGGCGCGGTGGTCAACGACCTGCTGCAGAAGAAGCTGGCCGAGATCGAGCAGAAGGAAGGCCGCCGTCCCGGTGGGCGCACCCGCAAGCGGCTGAAGGAAGACCTGGTGCACGAGCTGCTGCCGCGCGCGTTCGTGCGGCCCGGCCGCACCGATGCCATCCTCGACCTCGAGCACGGCATCTGCGTGGTCGACACCTCCTCGCGCAAGCAGGCCGAGAACGTGGTGTCGGAGATCCGCAACGCGCTGGGCAGCTTCCCGGCGCTGCCGCTCAATGCCGAAGTCGCGCCGCGCGCGGTACTCACCGGCTGGATCGCCGGCGAGCCGCTGCCCGACGGCCTGACGCTGGGCGATGAATGCGAGTTACGCGACGCCGCCGACAAGGGCGCGGTGGTCAAGTGCCAGCGCCAGGAACTCACCGGCGACGAGATCGGCAAGCACCTGGAATCGGGCAAGCAGGTCGCGCGACTGGCACTCACCCTCGACGACCACGCTTCATTCGTGCTCGGCGAAGACCTGGTGCTGCGCAAGTTCAAGCTGCTCGACGGCGCGGTCGACGGACTGGAGTCGACCGAGCGTGAAGACCTTCACGCAGAGCTCGATGCGCGCTTCGCATTGATGGCCGGCGAACTCAAGCGCCTGTTCAGCGTACTCGAGCCGGCGCTGAAGCTGTCAAAATAGTCGCATGCAACGACTACGGACGATCGAGCGCGACAGCATCGAACTCGCGCTCGCCGACGGCCGCACCGTGCCCGTCGCACGGGTACGCGACCCGCGTGCGCGCCGGCTCAAGCTGTGCGTGGACGAACGCGGTGCGCGGCTGACGCTGCCGCCGCGCGCCAGCGCGGTGTCGGGCGAACGCTTCCTTGCCGAACACCGCGACTGGGTCGCCGAACAGCTGGCGCATTACGCCACCGACGCGATCGAACCGTTGCAGCCCGGCGTCACCGCCACCCTGCCATTGCGCGCGCAGCCGTTGCCGCTGCGCTGGCAGGAAGGCCGCTACGCGCGGCTGCAGGCGGACACCGACGGCGGCCTGGTGTTCACGCTGCCGGCCAGGCCGAGCGAACAGGGCATGCGCCGCGCCCTGCGCGATTTCTACGAAGGCGAGGCGCGCGCCGACATCCACCGCTGGATGCCGCGCTACCTGGCAGGCCTGCCGCGCACGCCGCGCCAGGTGCGGCTGAAGGTGATGTCCTCGCAATGGGGTTCGCTCGCGCCCGACGGCACGGTGGCCTTGGACCTCTCGCTGGTGCTGGCGCGGCCCTCGGCCTTCGAATACGTGCTGGTCCACGAACTGTGCCACCTGGCGCGCGCGGACCATTCGCGCGCGTTCTGGCGCGAGGTCGAAAGCCGCTTCCCGGCCTGGCGCGACGAGCGCGACTGGTTCCACGACCACGGCCGCCGGACCAAGGCGGCACTGCGCGCGCTGCTGGGTTGATGGCCGCTTGTGGCCCCCGACTCCGTCTTGGCTCCTGACGGCCCAGGCAGGGCCCGCTTTTCCCACCAGGAGTCCGTAATGCGCAAGGTTGTCGTGTTCGCTGTTTCCGTCTCGCTCATGGCCGCCCTGGCCGCCTGCGGCAAGTCGCCCGAGGAACGCGCCGCCGGCGCCGCGCTGAGCGCGATCACCGGGAACAAGGTTGCCGTCGAGGACGATGGCGACAAGGTCACCTTCGGCGAAGGCGACAAGGCGATGACCATCAGCAGCGGCGACAGCGCCAGGCTGCCTGCGAGCTTCCCGAAGGACGTCTACCTGCCCGCGGACTACGAGATCGACAGCGTGGTCGATTCGGCCGGTTTCACCATGGTCTCCGTGCGCACCGGCGGCGACCTGGGCGACGCGTCGCAGGCCGCCCGCCAGCAGATGCTGGACGCCGGCTGGAAGCAGTCGATGGCCGCCACCGACGACGACACCAACCACCTGCTCGCCTACGAGAACGACGACCGCACCGCGCTGATGTCGTTCTCCACCGACTCGGGCAACGGCGTGGTCTACAGCGTGCAGCTGTCGCAGAAGCGCCAGTAAGCCTGCCGGGTCACAGGCGGAAGAAGTCGCCGATCGCGGCGGCCACTTCCGCCGGCTGTTCCATGTGCAGGTGATGGCCGCCGGGCATCACCACCAGTTCGCCGTGCGGCAGCAGGGCGGCGCGCTCGCTGCGCAGCGGCTCGGGCAGGTAGGGCTGCGGCGGATCGGCGTGGATGACCCGCACCGGACACTGGATCGAGCCGATGAGGTCGCGCACCTGCGGCTCGGTCATGCGCACCATCGTCGGCAGAGTCAGGCGCGGATCGCTGCTCCACGCATAACCCATGCCGCCAGCGTCGGGCACCGGCACCAGGCCGCGTTCGACCAACAAGCGCGCGGCCCCTTCCTCCAGTGCGCTGCCGGTGACGCCCTGCATGCGCGCGCGCACCGCGATGGCAATGTCCGGGAACACACGCAGGCGCTTGCCCTTCAGCGCGCGCGTGGCCGCGATCGCATCGCGCAGTCGCTGTCCGGTGCGTTCCGGTTCCTCGGCCAGCGCGCCCAGCGCTTCGATCGCGAGCACGCGTTCGATACGTTCCGGGCAGGCCGCGGCCACCAGGCTGGCGATGCCCGCGCCCATCGAGTGCCCGAGCAGCGAGAAGCGTTCCCAGCCCAGCGCATCGGCGATGTCGAGCACGGCGTTGACCGCGGCGGCGAACGAGTAGTCGGCGCCAAGCGGAAGATGCGCGCTGCGGCCGTGGCCCGGCAGGTCGGGAGCGACCAGCTCGATGCCGTCCAGATGCGCGGCCAGCGGCACGAAGCTGGCGGCGTTGTCGAGCCAGCCGTGCAGCGCCATCACGTTGGGGGCGTTGGCGGCTCCGCCGCGCAGCCCGGCGATGCGCCCGGACGGAATATCGAGGGTGAACTCGCGCAGCGCGATGGCCATCACCAGGCCGCCAAATCCCGCGCGGCCAGGGCCGCGATCGCGTCGGCGTGCGCTGGCGCGTCGTTGAGGCAGGCGATGGCGCGCAGTTCGCCGCCCTTCCCGGCGAAATGTTCCGCCAGCATCATCCCGATCTCTTCCAGTGTTTCCAGGCAGTCGGCGGCGAAACCCGGGCAGACGACGTCGACCTTGCGCACGCCGCCCGCAGCCAGCGCGTCGAGCCGGTCGATGGTGGCCGGCTGCAGCCACTTGCCGGCACCGAAGCGCGACTGGTAAGCGAGCGACCAGGCGTCGGCCGGCAACTCCAGTGCCGCCGCGATCGCATGCGCGCTGGCCTCGCACTGGTTCGCATACGGATCGCCGCGGTCGACCACGCGCTGCGGCAGGCCATGGAAGGACATCAGCAGGTGTTCGCCGCGGCCGCGCGCCTGCCAATGGGCACGGATCGAACCGGCGACGGCCGACACCCAGCCCGGATCCAGGTGGTAGTCCTCGAGCATGCGGATACCCTGGCCGCCTGCCCGCGCGACCACGTCGGCCACCGACGACGTCGTAGTGGTGGAGAACTGGGGGTACAGCGGCAGCACCAGGATCCGCCCGCAGCCCTCGTCGCGCAGTTGCGCCAATGCCGCCGCCAGGGCCGGCTGCCCGTAGCGCATGGCATGGCGCACCGGCACGCCCGGCATGCGCTGCGCGACGGCGTCCGCCAGCGCGCGGGTATGCACTTCAAGCGGCGAGCCGCCGGGCAGCCAGACCGAGGCGTACTTGGAGGCCACCTTCGGCGCCCGCCGCGGCAGCACCACCCGCCGCAGCAGCGGCAGCCACAGCCAGCGCGGCAGCGACACCACCCGCGAGTCCGAAAGGAACTCGTCGAGGTATCGGGAAACCGCCTGGGCAGTCGGGGCATCGGGCGTGCCCAGGTTCACCAGGAGAACTGCGTCCTTCATCGCGATAGGATCGCATTCCCAAGCTATTCATGCCTCCGCTTCTAGCCTGAACGCCGACCGCACCCCCCGGAGTCCCGCCATGTCCCTGATGCGTCTGCCCCTGCTGGCCTTGCTGCTCGCCTTGTCCCCCGCCGCCCTCGCCGGCACCGACGAGGATGCGCGCGCGCAGAACGCGGTTCGCGTGCTCACCGACATCCAGGCGATCCCGGAATCGGCGATCCCGGAGAAGCTCTTCGACGAGGCGCACGCGATCGTGGTCGTGCCCGACAGCATCAAGGCCGGCCTGGTGATCGGTGGCCGCCGGGGCCACGGCCTGCTCTCGGTCAAGCGCGACGACGGCACCTGGTCCAACCCGGCCTTCGTCACCATGACCGGCGGCAGCATCGGCTTCCAGGCCGGCGTGCCGTCGGCCGACATCGTGCTGGTGTTCCGCAGCGAGCGCGGCCTGGACTCGATCGTCAACGGCAAGTTCACCCTTGGCGCCGACGCCGGGGTGGCCGCCGGCCCCGTGGGCCGCAACGCCGCGGCCGCAACCGACGGACAGCTGAAGGCGGAGATCTGGTCGTGGTCGCGCGCCCGCGGCCTGTTCGCCGGCGTCGCCATCGACGGTGCCGTGCTCTCGATCGACGATCGCGCCAACGAGGCCGTGTACGGCCGCGACACCACGCCGCGCATGGTCTTCGAGGACCGTTACAGCCAGCGCCCGTCCAACGCCATCGTCAGCTTCCGCGATGCGCTGGAAGAAGCCACCGCCGCCGCGCGCGCCGCGCGGGCGGGCGATTCGGACAATGCGCCGGCCAGGCCAGCCGCACCCGCGAGCACGCCTGCGCCGGCCGCCGGCACCGCCGTGACCGAACCGGTCGCCGCGCCGACCACGGTGCAGGCGCCGCAGCCGGGGGCATTCGAGCCGGTCGAGAACCCCGCCACCATCGAACCGCTACCGCCGGCCCAGTAGCGTCCTGCGGTATCCTGTCGGCCCCTCCAACCGGCGCAACGACATGGGTGGTTTCAGCCTCTGGCATTGGCTCATCGTGCTGGTGATCGTGGTGCTGGTCTTCGGGACCAAGCGCCTGAAGAACGTCGGCCAGGACCTGGGCGAGGCGATGCGCGGCTTCAAGAAGGGCCTCAACGAGGATCCTGAAGCGAAAAAGGACCCCAACGACGGCGCGAAGGACGACGACGACCGGAACCCGCCGGTCGTGCGCTGACCCGGCCGGGACATGTTCGACGTCGGATTCACCGAACTGCTGGTGATCGCCGTGGTCGCCCTGCTGGTGCTCGGCCCCGAGCGCCTGCCGCGGGCTGCCCGTTTCGCCGGCCTGTGGGTGCGGCGCGCACGCGCGCAATGGCACTCCGTGCGCGCGGAACTCGAACGCGACCTCGCCGCCGAGGACATGCAGCGCAGCATGAAGGATGCCGGCGCCGCCATGCGCGAGGCGCAGGCCGAACTGCGCAAGGGGCTGGCGCCGGACGAAGAAGGCCATGACCGGGGCTGACGACGCCACCGACACGCCGACCGTGTTCGACCACCTGGTGGAACTGCGCTCGCGCCTGCTGCGCGCGGTCGCCGGGCTGATGCTGGTGTTCGTGGCCCTGCTGCCGTTCGCCAACCGGCTCTATGCCTATCTCGCACAGCCGTTGCTGGACAAGCTGCCGCGCGGCGGGCAGTTGATCGCCGTCGAGGTGGCCTCGCCGTTCTTCGCACCGGTCAAGCTCGCGTTCTTCGTCGCCGTGGTCGTGGCGATGCCGTGGCTGCTGTACCAACTGTGGGCCTTCGTCGCGCCCGGCCTGTACCAGCGCGAGCGCCGCCTGGCGATGCCGCTGCTGGCCTCGGCGCTCACGCTGTTCTATGCCGGCTGCGCGGTTGCGTATTTCCTGGTCTTGCCGGCGGTGTTCGGCTTCCTGGCCAGCGTCACGCCGGCCGGCGTGGCGATGATGACCGACATCAACGCCTACCTCGATTTCGTGCTGGTGATCTTCCTGGCCTTCGGCGCCAGTTTCGAATTGCCGGTGGCGCTGGTGATCCTGGTCCTGCTGGGCTGGGTGACGCCGGCGCAGCTGCGCGAATGGCGCGGCTACGCCATCGTAGGCGTCTTCGTGATCGCCGCGGTGATCACCCCGCCGGACGTGATCTCGCAACTGATGCTGGCCATCCCGATGGTCGCGCTGTACGAAGCCGGCATCCTGGTTTCGGCCGCACTGGCCCGCAAGCCGGAATGACGCCGGCCGGCTTCTGGCGCCGCAGCGCGGCGTGGACACTGGACTTCCTGGCGATCTCCGCCGCCGCCGTCGCATTCGCCTGGCCGCGGGTTTCGTCCGGCTGGCAGGCTTCGGCCTACGCCATGCGGCAATTGTCCGAGCGCACCGCCGACGCGATGTACGACGAGATGATGCTGGGCACGCCGGTTGCGGCGATGGTGCCCCGGCTGGTGCACGATCCGCGCCTGCTGGAGGCGGCCACCGTGCTGCACGCCGCGCTGTGGCAGCTGTTCCTGCCGCTGCTGCTGGGCTATGCGCTGTTGGCGCTGCTGGTCCACGCCGGCGGCGAGCTGTCGCCCTGGCAGGGCTCGCCGGGCAAGCGCCTGCTCGGGATGAAAGTCACCGGCATGGCCGGAGAACGGCTGCCCTGGCCGCGGGTCCTGCTGCGCCACGTGGCCGGGCTGCTGTCATGGCTCACCCTCAACCTCGGCCACGCGATGGCCGCACTGCCGCCGGACAGGCGTGCGTTGCACGACAGGATCGCCGGCGCGCGGGTCATGGCCCGCGACGCCGGGGACTGAACGTCAGGCCTCGAAACCCGCGGCCGGCGCAACGGGTGCAGCAGTGCCGGCATCGAGCATCTGCTTCCAGGCCGAGTACACCGCACCCATCATCACCGGCATCAGCACGGCCATCAGCAGCAGCTGGGTCACCACGTTCATCGCCAGGTCGCCGCCTATCGCGCGCGCGATCACGCCGACGATCATGACCACGATATAGATCGCGATCACGGCAATGAAGGTCACGAACAGGAACACGATCAGCGCCGGCAGGTTGCGCACGCAGGCGCGGAAGCTGTGGCCCATCGCCGAGAATGCGCCGTTGCCGGTGAACATGATCTCGGGGATCGCCACGAAGGTGAAGAAGCTGGCGACGATGCCGATCACCAGCGACAGCAGCATCCACAGCGCGAGGCGGCCGAGCGGCAACGTGGAGAACAGTTCCGGATCCGGCTGCGCCTGCGCGGCGGCCTGCTCCATCAACTGCACCATCTCGGCCAGCGCAGTCTGCCCCACCATCGCAACGAGCAGCACCAGGCACAGCAGCAGCGCTCCAAGATTGGGCAGCAATGTGAGCAGCAGGCGGCCGAGGCGGCCCGCCTGGAAGCCTTCGAGCAAGTGCGAAGGCTTGGCCTGGCCGCCCTGCTCGACGCTGCGCACGGCGAACACGATGCCGCCCGCCAGCAACGGCCCGACCAGCATCATCAGCAGCTGCAGGCTCATCAGTGCCGGCGACCGGCTCGCCAGGATCGCCACGACCAGGGCGATGGCGCCATAGATCGCGCCCAGCAGACCCAGCCCCAGCGGCGCCTTTCGCAGCACCGAGAAGCCATCGAGCAACCATTGCGCACCGGCCGAAGCCGCAACCTTGTTCACGTTGTTCATCGCTTCGTTCCGGAGTGTTGGGTGGAAGTCGGGGTCACGCGGCCACTTCCGGCGCCGGGGCGCCGCCGCAGATGTCGCGCCACAGGTGATAGCCCATGCCATAGGAGATCGCAATCGCGAGCCCGCACAGCAGCAGGTAGAGCGGAACGGCCAGAACCAACAGCCACTGCGTAGTGAAGTGCACCAAGGCCATGATCAGCGCCAAAAAGATGCCGAAACCCAGTGCTATCACCACCCAGAGGATGACGGCGGCGACCAGGAACATCAACAGTGGTATCAAATTCCTCACTACACCCATGAACCCGTCGCCTATGGCGGCGATCACCCCGCGGTCGCGCAGCGCGACCTGGGCGACGCCGATGCCCTGCACCGCATACGTGAACAGGCACAGTGCGAGGAGGATCGGGAATACCTTGAAGAATCCCGACGTGAATCCGGGCGGTGGTGGCGCCGGTTGCTCCAGCGGACTGGACATCATCGCGTCTAGGTACCAACGCCCGACGTCGGGAGCCAGGACCGCAACCAGCATCCCGGCGAGCAGGTAGGTCGCCACCAGCAGCAGCATGTACACGCCGAATGCGCGCATATTGGTCCCGACGTCACGCATTCCTTCGAAAATTTCCGTCGCCGAGGCAGGCTCCCCGGCATCGAGCTTGTGGACCATGCGCAGGTAGCCGATGAACAGCCCGACGAACATGTACATCAGAGGCAAACTCAGGAGCAGCCCGATAAGGGAGGAAACCACGGGCGACTCCGCAGCCAGCCACATCGCCCCCACGTTGAGGACCAGGAAAGCGACCATCACTGCCAGAGTCACGCCTAGCACCCAACCCGCGCCGCCGAGCATCTGCGCCGGATGTCGCCGAATCAATCCGAGCGTGTCGAGTACCCAGGCAAATCCTTTTCCTGCACCCACCGACTGCGTCGCCATCGCGTCCCCCTTCCCTGTTGGCGTGCTCCCCAGCACTGAGGGCCCGATGGTAACAGCGGCGCCTAACGGGCGCGCGCAATCCGGATGAAGCGGCGCAGCACCTCGCGCGCATGCGGCGCTGCACGTACGGCGCGCAGCAACGCCTCCGGATCCTTGCCCTCGCGCTCAAGCGCATCGCGACGGGCTTGCAGGTAGCCACGCATGTGGGTGGTGCTGAATTCGGGGTGAAACTGCACGCCCCAGGCCGCCTCGCCCCAGCGGAAGGCATGGCAGGGATCGAGCGCGGAACGCGCCAGCACGGTGGCGCCATCGGGCGCGCGCAGCACGCTCTGCAAGTGCGTGGCCTGGGCGGGGAACCGCTGCGGCAGGCCGGCGAACAGCGGATCGCCCGCCGCGGCAGGCAGCAACTCGAGTTCCACCGTTCCCATCTCGCGCCCGGCCGGGTTGTCGGCGACTTCGCCGCCGAGGGCATGCGCCAGCTGCTGGTGGCCGTAGCAGATGCCCAGCACCGGCGTTCCGGCGCGCGCGGCGTCGGCCAGGTACTGGCCGCTGCGTTCGCTCCACGGGTGGCGGTCGGTGACCATGGCGCCGGAGCCGGTGGCGATCATGCCGGCGAAGCCGCCGGCCGGCGGCAGCGGCTCGTCCCCCTCGACATGGACCACGACGATAGCGTCGCCCTGCAGCCCGGCAGCGACCCGGATCCAGTGCGGAAAACCGCCGTGGCGGCGCATCGTGGCGACCGGCTTGCCGGTTTCGAGGATCAGGAAGGGGTGTTTCACGCCCTTATACTAGCCCGCTCCCTACACGCGACGACCCGAATGACCGGCCCCACCTTCCAGGAACTGATCCAGCGCCTCAACGCCTATTGGGCGGGGCACGGCTGCGTGCTGATCCAGCCGCTGGACCTCGAGGTGGGCGCGGGCACCTTCCATCCGGCGACCTTCCTGCGCGCCATCGGGCCGGAGCCGTGGGCCGCCGCCTACGTGCAGCCCTGCCGCCGCCCCACCGACGGCCGCTACGGCGAGAACCCCAACCGCCTGCAGCGCTACTACCAGTACCAGGTGGTGATGAAGCCGAACCCGGACGACATCCAGGCGCTGTACCTGGGCTCGCTGGTCGCGCTGGGCGTGGATCCGAAGGTGCACGACCTGCGCTTCGTCGAGGACAACTGGGAATCGCCGACGCTCGGCGCCTGGGGCCTGGGCTGGGAGGTCTGGCTCAACGGCATGGAAGTCACCCAGTTCACTTACTTCCAGCAGGCCGGCGGCCTGGAGTGCAAGCCGGTGATGGGCGAGATCACCTACGGCCTCGAGCGCCTGTGCATGTACCTGCAGAACGTCGACAACGTGTTCGACCTGGTGTGGACCCACGGCCCGGACGGCGCGCCGGTGTACTACCGCGACGTCTACCACCAGAACGAGGTCGAGCAGAGCGCATACAACTTCGAACATGCCGACGTGGCCGAACTGTTCCACCGCTTCGACGCCTGCGAGGCCGAGGCGTTGCGCCTGGTCGAGCTCGACCTGCCGCTGCCGGCCTACGAGCAGGTGATGAAGGCTTCGCACAGCTTCAACCTGCTCGACGCGCGCCGCGCGATCTCGGTGACCGAGCGCCAGCGCTACATCCTGCGCGTGCGCAAGCTGTCGCAGGCGGTGGCCGAGAGCTACTACGCGCAGCGCGAGAAACTGGCCTTCCCCGGGCTGCGCAGCGCAATCGCGGAGGCCGCCCGATGAGCGCCGCGATGCAACCGCTGCTGGTCGAGATCGGCACCGAGGAACTCCCCGTCGGCGCCCTTCCCGGCCTGGCGCAAGCGCTGTTCGACGGCGTGGTCGACGGCCTGGCCAGGCGCGGCGTCGCGTTCGAGCGCGGCGATGCGAAGCCGCTGCATACGCCACGACGGCTCGCGGTGCTGCTGCCGGGTGTCGCGGCCGAGCAACCGGAACAACATTCGGAAGTGCTGGGTCCGTACCTCAACATCGCGCTGGATGCCGACGGCCAGCCGACGCGCGCCCTGCAGGGTTTCGCCGCGAAGGCCGGCGTGGAATGGACCGCGCTGGAGCGCACCACCGACAACAAGGGCGAGCGTTTCGTGCACCGCGCGGTAACGCCAGGCGCTGCGACCGCGGCGCTGCTGCCGGAGATCGTGCGCGAAGCGGTGGCGGCGATGCCGATCCCCAAGCCCATGCGCTGGGGTTCGCGCGACGCCGGTTTCGCCCGCCCGGTGCACTGGCTGGTGCTGCTGCACGGCGACCAGGTCGTCGAAGGCGAGCTGTTCGGCCTCGCCGCCGACCGCATGAGTCGCGGCCACCGTTTCATGCACGAAGGTCCGGTCTGGATCGGTTCGCCCGCCGACTACGTCGACGCGCTGCGCAATGCATTCGTCCTGGTCGACCCGGCCGAGCGCCGCGAACGCATCGTGCGCGAGGTCGAGGCCGCGGCGAAAACCGCCGGCGGCGTCGCCCGCATCGATGCCGGCAACCTCGATCAGGTCGAGTGCCTGGTTGAGTGGCCTTCCGCCGTGCTGTGCGGTTTCGAGACCGACTTCCTGGCCGTGCCGCAGGAAGCGCTGGTCGCGACCATGGAAGCCAACCAGAAATTCTTCCCGGTGCTCGATGCGCAGGGCCGGCTGACCGAGCACTTCGTTGGCATCGCCAACATCGAGTCCATCGACGTGGCCGAGGTACGCAAGGGCTACGAGCGCGTGATCCGCCCGCGCTTCGCCGATGCGCGCTTCTTCTTCGACGAGGACCTCAAGCAGGGCCTGGCGTCGATGAACGACGGCCTGAAGACCGTCACCTACCAGGCGAAGCTGGGCACCGTGGCCGACAAGGTCGCGCGCGTCGCGGCCCTGGCTGAGGCGGTGGCGCAGGCGGCGGGGGTGGATACCGCGCTGGCGCGCCGCGCCGCGGAACTGTCCAAGGCCGACCTGCAGTCGCGCATGGTCAACGAGTTCCCGGAACTGCAGGGCATCGCCGGGCGCTACTACGCCGCGGCCGCGGGCGAAACGGCCGACGTCGCCAACGCGATCGACGAGGCCTACCAGCCGCGTTATTCGCGCGACGACATCGCGTCGTCGCCGCTGGGCCGCGTGCTGGCCATCGCCGAACGCCTCGACACGCTCGCCGGCGGTTTCGCCGCGGGGCTGAAGCCAACCGGCAACAAGGATCCGTTCGCCCTGCGGCGCAATGCGCTGGCGCTGGCGCGCACCATCGTCGAGGGCGGCCTGTCGCTGGATCTGGTCGAATTAATTCGTCATGCGGAAGCACTTTCCTCAAGGGCGATGATTCGAACTGGTCTTGCGAAAGCTCAGTTTGCTGCCGACCATGCGGAAAAGCACGGCGTTGACGTCAAGGGCCAGATCTACGAGTCAAGCGATCTTCATCCCGAAAAGAACGTTTTAGCGATCTTTGATTTTGTTCTGGACCGCCTGCGCGGCTACTACGCCGACAAGGGCGTGCCGGCGCAGCAGTTCGCCGCCGTTGCCGAGATGTCGCCGAAGTCGCTGCTGGATTTCGACCGCCGCATCGCCGCCATCGGCGAGTTCGCCACCCTGCCCGAGGCCGAGGCGCTGGCCGCGGCCAACAAGCGCATCCGCAACATCCTGAAGAAGGCCGAGGGCACGATTCCTGGCGCGGTCGACAAGGCGCTGCTGCGCGAGCCGGCCGAGGCCGCGCTGGCCGAAGCCGTCGACGCCGCCGTTGCCGAAACCGATCCCGCGCTCGTCGCCGGCGACTACGTGGCCGTGCTCGGCCGCCTCGCACGCCTGCGTCCGCAGGTCGACGCCTTCTTCGACCAAGTGATGGTCAACGTCGACGACCCCGCCGTGCGCGGCAACCGGCTCGCGCTGCTGCAGCGCCTGGCCGGGCGCCTGGGGAGCGTGGCGGCGATCGAGCATCTGTCTTCGTAGAGCGGGGAATGAAGAGCGGGAATGGGGAATGAGGGGAGTGGCGGTTGCCTCGAACCTGCCATTCCCCTCATTCCCCATTCCCTTCATTCCCTGTCCCTTCTTCAGCTCCAGCACACCCGGCGCGGGTATGCTCCCAGCCATGCGTCCAGTCCCCCGCCTGCTCGCCACTGCCGTTTTGTGCCTGTCCGCGGCGGCGGTGCAGGCCGCGGTGGTGGAACGGGTCGAGATCAGGGGCCTGGACGAGGCGATGACCGACAACGTGCGGTTGTCGCTGTCGCTGGTCGAATCCATCGGCAAGGACGTCTCGGGCCGGCGCATGGCCTACCTGGTGCGCGAGGCCGAGAACGAGGCCCGCGAGGCCCTGCGGCCGTTCGGCTATTACTCTCCCGAAGTCACGGTGGAGCGCGACCGCGAGGCCGGGGTCGTCACCATCACCATCGTTCCCGGCGAGCCAGTGCGCGTGCGCAACAGCAACGTCGCCATCGAGGGCGAGGCCGCGCGCGATCCGTACATGCAGGACGAGATCTTCACCTTCCTGCCGGGCCCGGGCGCGATCTTCGACAGCAGCCTGTACGAGGCCAGCAAGACCCGCATCAGCCGGCGCCTGGCCGAGCGCGGCTACTTCGATGCCGACTTCCTCGCGCGCCGGGTCGAGGTGACGCGCGCCGAACACGCGGCCGACATCGACCTGCGCTGGGACAGCGGCATCCGCTACGACATGGGCCGCGTCAGCTTCGAGCAGGCGCCCGACGAGATCATCGATCCGGCCCTGTTCGACAAGCTTGTGTACTGGGACGAAGGCAGCTACTACCACCAGGGCAAGCTCGACCGGCTGCGCACATCGCTGGTGTCGCTGGACTATTTCAGCCGCATCGACATCGAGCCGCGCACCGACGAGGCAGCGCCCGGGCCCGACGGCACCGGCAAGCGCGTGCCGATCGGGGTCACGCTGACCCCGGCCAAGCGCAGCATCTACACCGCGGGTTTGAGTTACGGCACCGACAGCGGCGCCGGTGTACGCCTGGGCCTGGAGCGACGCTACGTGAACCGGCGCGGGCACAAGGCGCTGGGGCAGATCGACTTCGCGCAGAAGCGCAAGACCGCGACCGTGCAGTACCGCATTCCCGCGTTTGCGTGGCTCGACGGCTGGTACACCGCCAGCATGCAGCTTGCCGACGAGCAGACCGACTACATGGACAACCGCCGCGTCGAGTTCGTCGCCAGCCGCAGCGGCCAGATCGACCGGCGCCTGACCGCCGTGGCCTCGCTGCACGTGCTGCGCGAGCGCTGGGCCTACACCGACGACCTCGAGCACCCCGACTACCGCTACGGCAGCTTCACCTTCCCCTCGCTGCGCGCCGAGTACGTCAACGCCGACGACCGCCTGTATCCGCGCAACGGCCTGGGCGGCAGCGTGCTGCTGCGCGGCGCGCACGAGGGCCTGTTCGGCTCCGATGCCGGCTTCCTGCAGGCGCATGCGCGCGCCAGCTGGTTCAAGGGCCTGGGCGAGCGCAGCCGCCTGATCGTGCGCGGCGAACTCGGCCATACCTTCACCGGCACCGTGTTCGACCTGCCGCCCAGCCTGCGTTTCTATGCCGGTGGCGACCGCAGCATCCGCGGGTACGGCTACCGTGAGGTTGGGCCACGCATCGGCGACCTAGGGTTGGGCGCGAAGAACGTGGTGACCGCCAACCTGGAGTACGAGCAGTACTTCAATGAAAGCTGGGGCGCGGCGGTATTCGTCGATACCGGCAGCGCCTTCGACGGCAAGGATCCGGACATGCATACCGGCGTCGGCTTCGGCGTGCGCTGGCGCTCGCCGGTCGGCCCGGTGCGCATCGACATCGCGCGCGGCCTGGACGGCCCGCGCTCGCCGTTCACCATCGGCCTCAACATCGGCGCGGACCTGTGACCATGGCCAGGCGCGACGACCTGACCCCGGAGCAGCGCGAGGCGCGCATCGCCGAACTGCGGGCGCGGCGGCGGGAGCGCCTGGCCGTGCTGGCGCGGCGCAGCGCGTTCATCGGCGTCGGGCTGTTCCTGCTGGTGGTCGTGCTGCTCGCCTGGTTGCTGCAGACGGTCGCCGGCCGCGACGTGCTGCTCAACCAGATCGTGTCGCGCCTGCCGGCCGGCACCACCCTGACCTGGACCAGCGCCGAAGGCCCGGCTGCCGGTCCGCTGGCCCTGCGCGGCGTGCATTTCTCGATGCCGCGGCAGATCGATCCGGCCTGCGTGCCCACCGACACCGCAAGCTGCGCGATGGGCCGCATCGTCTTCGACGCGCGGACCGTGGTGCTGGATCCCGCGATCCGCCCGCTGCTGGGCAAGCGACTGCGCCTGGACGCCCTGGTGGTGCAGGGCGCGACGCTGTCGCTGCCGCGCAGCGATACGCCGTTCGAGCTGCCGCGCTGGCCCGAGTCGCTGCCCGACATCGCGCCGCCGCTGGAATTGCAGGCCGACGACATCCGCATCGACGACCTCGCCATCCGTCAGGACGCTCAACCGATGATCGCGATCGCCAGCGCGCGCGGCGGCCTGGACGCGTCCGACGGCCGCCTGCACGTGGAGCACCTGGTGGTGGAAAGCGACCGTGGCCGCTTCACCGCGCACGGCGACTACGCCCCGCGCGACGATTACCGCAGCGACCTGACGCTTTCCGCCGCCCTGCCCTCACCCCCGCTGCGCACGGCGCCGCGCGTCGGCGTGGTACTGCGCGGCGACCTGTCGCGGATGCTGGTGGCGGTGTCCGGTAATGCGCCCGCGCCACTGGAAGCGCTGCTCGTGCTCCGCGACGACACCCGCAGCGAGCAGCCACGCTGGTCGCTGCGCGCCAGGAGCGAGGCGCTGGATCCCTCGCTGCTGTCGGGCAGCGGCGAGGCAAGCGAACCGCTGTCGTTCGACTTCAAGGCCGGCGGCATCGGCGGTCGCGCCCGCATGCAGGGCGAGTTCGCGCGCGGCGACTTCGCCGTCGTCGTGCAGCCTTCGCGCCTGCGCCTCGAAGACCAGGTGCTGGAGCTGCGCCCGCTGGTCGTGGACCTGCTCGATGGCCGCGTCATCGCCCGCGGCCACGTCGACCTGCGCCGCGATGCCCCGAACGCCGCCGGCGACGAATCGCCCATACGCCTGGCATTGCAGGCGCGCGACCTGCGCTGGCTCGGCAGCACGCCGGACGTGCCGGCAATCGTGCTCGACGCGGACGTCGGCGTGGCCGGCACGCCCGACCTGTGGGCGGCGATCGGCAACGCCACCTTCCAGCGCGGCGAGCAGCAGGCCAGCGTGCGCTTCGACGGACTGGGCAATCGTAGCGACGTCGAGGTGCGCAAGCTGCACGCAGCCACCTCGAACGGCGCGCTCGATGCCACCGGCCGAGTGCAGTGGGCACCATCCCTGGCCTGGAACGGCGAAGCCACGCTGGGCGGGTTCGACCCCGGCTACTTCCTGCCCGACTGGCCCGGCGCCGTCACCGGCCATGCCACGACCAGCGGCGAAACCCTCGCCAACGGCGACCTCTCTCTGCGCTTCGATGCCGATCGTCTTGGCGGACGCCTGCGGGGGCGCGCACTCGGCGGCCACGGCAAGCTCACCATGCTGTTGCCTGCAGATGCCAACGCGGTCCCTCTCTACGAAGGCGACGTCGGCCTGCGCCTGGGCGAGAGCCGCGTCGAAGCCAGCGGCACGATTGCCGATCGCCTGGACGTGCGTGCGCGCTTCGAACCGCTGCGGCTCGACGACCTGTTGCCCAACGCCGGCGGCATCCTGCGCGGCACGCTCGTAATCGCCGGCGCGCGCAACGCACCCGACATCACCGCCGACCTCGATGGAACCAGCCTGCGCTACGACGCCTGGGCCGCGGAGTCCCTGCACGCGCAGGGCCGCCTGCCCTGGCGCACCGGCAGCGGCTCGCTGGTGCTGGAGGCGAACGGGCTCGACACCGGCATCCCGGTCAGCAGCGTCCATGTCGACGCCACCGGCGCCGTCGAGCGCCTGCAACTGCAGGCCACCGCCGGCAGCGAGTACGGCGACCTGGCGTTGGCCGGCAGCACCACACGTCGCAACGGCCGCTGGCAGGGCACGCTCGACACGCTGCAACTGGATCCGTGGCGCGGCAGCGCCTGGTCCCTGCAATCGCCCACGACGTTTGCCCAGACCGGCAACGGCTGGCGGCTCGACGACACCTGCCTTGCCGCAGCCGACGGCGGCACCCTGTGCGCCAGCGGCGACTGGCCGCGGCAGGGCCTGCACGCGGAGGGCCGCGGCCTGCCGCTCACGCTGGCCACGCCCTACCTGCCTGAACGCAGCGACGGCCGGCCGTGGCTGCTGCACGGCGAGATCGCGCTGGACCTCGACGTGCGCCGCGCCGGCAACAGCTGGCGCGGCGAAGGGAGCGTGGTGTCGGCGGTCGGCGGCCTGAAGAACAGCGCGCGCTCGCGCAACGACCTGGTCGGTTACCGCGACCTCGTGCTGGTGGCGCACTTCGATCCGGAGCGCATCCAGGCCAGCGTCAACGCGGGGCTCAACGGCGAAGGCCGCCTGGTGGGCCGCATCGACGCCGGCTGGGATGCCTATGCACCGCTGGAGGGCGAGGTGGCGCTGGACACCAGCGAACTCACCTGGATGGAACTGCTCTCGCCCGACATCGTCGAACCCACCGGCACCCTCGCCGGCCACATCGCGCTCGGCGGCACGCGAGCGCAGCCGACGCTCGGCGGCAACGCGCAGTTGACCAACTTTGCTACGGAGATTCCCGCGCTGGCGATCGCGCCCAGCGAAGGTAACGTGCGCCTCGATGCCCTGCCCGACGGCACCGCGCACATCGCCGGCAGCATAAAGTCCGGCGACGGCGTGCTGCGCATCGACGGTTCGCTGGGCTGGAACGGCGAGGACACGCCGCTGGTGCTGAACGTGCGCGGCGAGAACGTGCTCGCTTCCGACACCCGCGACCTACGCATGGTCGTCGCCCCCGACGTGGTGGTGCGATACGCCGCGCGCCAGCCGCTGGATATCCGCGGCAGCGTGCAGGTGCCCAGTGCGCGCATCGACCTGGAACGCCTGGACAGCGGCGTATCGGTCTCCGACGACGTGGTCGTGCTCGACCCCGACGATCCGGAGGAAGGCCTGGCCACGCCCGTGCAGGTGGACCTCACCGTCGCGCTGGGCGAGGACGTGCGCCTCAACGGTTTCGGCCTGGAAGGCAGCCTCGGCGGCAGCCTGCGCGTGGTCGCGCGCCCCGGCCGCGAGATGCTCGCCACCGGCACGCTCGATGTCGGCGGCAAGTACGAAGCCTACGGGCAGGAGTTGCAGATCGCCCGCGGCCGCCTCGTGTGGCAGGGCAGTCCCATCGCCGATCCGCTGCTCGACATCCGCGCCGAACGCGAAGTGGGCGATGTCACCGCCGGCATCGATGTCGGTGGCCGTGCCTCGCGGCCGACCGCCGAGGTGTGGACCGACCCGGCCACCGACCAGTCCGAGGCGCTCGCCTATCTCGCCCTGGGACGTCCCCTGTCCACGGTCACCGGCGACGAAAGCCGCCAACTCGATGCTGCCAGCGCCGCACTTTCCGCCGGCACCGGCCTGCTCGCATCGCAACTCGGCGCGAAGATCGGCCTCGACGACGCCGGCGTCAGCCAGTCCCGCGCCCTGGGCGGCAGCGTCCTGGGCGTCGGCAAGTACCTCTCGCCCAAGCTCTACGTCGGCTATGGCGTCTCGCTGCTCGGCACCGGCCAGGTGCTGACCCTGAAGTACCTGCTGCGCAAGGGCTTCGACATCGAGATCGAATCGAGCACCATCGAGAACCGGGCCTCGGTGAACTGGCGCAAGGAGCGCTGACCGGCGCGGGGCATGGCCCGCGTTTCATCCCTGACAGGGAAGGCGATTACCATCGCCGGACCGCCGAGGGGACTCCATGCGCACGATCCTGCCCGCCCGCTTCTACCTGGTGCTGTTCGCAGTCGGTGCGGGCACCTTCCTCGTCCACGAGTTCGCCCACTGGGCGACCGGCATCGCGCTGGGGCACGACATGGTCGCCACGCCCAACCACGTGTGGTCGCGCAGTCCCATGGACGCCTTGGACCAGGCCCTGGTTTCCGCGATGGGACCGGTGGTGACCATCATCCAGGGCCTGATCGGCTTCCGGCTCGTGCGGCAGGGTGGCTCCCGTTTCGGGTTCGCCTTGCTGTACATGGCGTTCTTCATGCGCCTGCTCGCCGCCGGCGTGAGCGCCTTCAATCCCAACGACGAGGCCAGGGTCAGCCAGTTGCTCGGCCTGGGGACCTGGACGATCCCGGCAATCGTGGTCGCGGGCCTGCTGGTGCTCGTCGTCGCCGCCAGCCGCCAACTCCGGCTGGGATGGCGCGACCAACTGTTCTGCTACATCACCGCGTCGATCGTGGTCAGCGCCATCGTCGGCCTGGACCAGGTGTTCTGGCGCTGACGGCCCCGGATGGCGTTAGGATCGGGACAAGGGAGGGAATCCATGACGTCTGCCGTATCCCCCGCGCGAGTCGCCGGCGGGCTGACCGAGCTCTGGTCACCCCGCGTCATCGGTGAGCTCGATGACGCCTACATCAAGGTCGCGAAGATCCATGGCACGCTCGCCTGGCACAGCCATGAGCACGAGGACGAAATGTTCCTCGTGCTCAAGGGCCGCCTGCGTATCGAGATGGAATCCGCCAATGTCGAACTCCGCGAGGGGGACATGTACGTCGTACCCAAGGGCGTCCGCCACAACCCCGTGGCCGACGAGGAATGCCTAGTCATGCTGATCGAACGCAAGTCCACGTTGCACACGGGCAACGTCATCACCAAAAAGACGCGCTCGTTGGATGAGCAGTTGCGACCGATCGGGGCATGAGCGCCGTGTTCAAGCTGCTGGGAATTCTGGTGGGGCTTTACACCGTTTATGCGGTGTCGAAGGGCGAAGTGTTCGCGAAATCCGGGGCATGGGGCCGCACGATTTCGCGCGACGACGCTCCGGGGGAGTTTTGGACGGTCATCGTGATCTACGGGGGGCTGGCGGTGGCGTTGGTGACCGTATTCTGATGGCAAGCCCCGGCGCGACGGTCGAAACATGGCAGGATTAGGTTGCAGAACTAGGCTGCGCCATCGGGAATAAAGCAATGATTTTTTGGAAGTTTTCCAAATCCTGGTGCTAGTTGCAGATGGGCTATGTCGCCTGTCTACACTCCGTTTTTGAATCTATTAGTAGTTAGGCCTCACAGGGGAGTTCAATGGAAGCTGATATCGCACAAATAAAGATGCTCCTTTGGATCATCCTTGGCCTCCTGGTGTTCTTTATCGCAAGCAACATCCTTTGCCGCATCCTCAATTGTGGTCAGCCTGACGACAAGCTGGGAGACCTTTGGCAAAAAGGCAAAACTCAAAAGGTAATTGAGAAGGCACGCTTGCGGCTTCAGGAACATCCACACGACATATCGGCTCTCTATTACGGAGCCAAGGCGCTGGCCACAGCGGGGTTGCACGACAGCGCCAGAACCTACCTCAAGCGCCTAATGCTAGTCGAGCCCGCTCTACACGATGAATGCAAGGTGCAGCTAGATGCGATCGATAGAATGGCAAGTGATGCCTAACATTGCGTTCAAGCCGAAATTGCATCGCTACGCCGTCAACATGGCAGAGAGAGCTTGCCATGTTGCCAGCTACGCGCTGCAATTCGGCTTAACTTGAGCGTTAGGTGCGCATGAGCCAATTCGGCCGCCGCTTTCTATATCTGATAGCCGGCGTTGCGCCAGCCTGCTTGGGCACTGCATTCGCCTTCGCGCTCGGACCATTCGTCGTTGCCGCCCTTCTTGGCACCATTGGGCTAGCCGCTGCCGCACTAATGCGTTTCCCACTCTCGCCTCAGAGCTATGGCCGTGTGGCGGTGCTGCTGGCTTGCGGCATAGCACTCGCAGCACCGCTTGGGGCCATGCTGCTATATGGGCTACTGGCGGACGGTGTCAATCCAGAGGGATGGCTGGCCTTTACTCTGGCTGTTTGGGTGTTTGTCGGGCCAGTCGCGTGTGCTGTACACGCCTTGTGGGCAGGCCGCCGCGCACCTAACAGATCATTCAAGCCGAACCCGCCCCGGTACACCCTTAACTCGGACAGTTCAGGACTATCATCGACTTCGGACCCGACCCATGGCGGGTCGGCTTAATTCAGACGTTAGGCGCTAGGGGGAGCAATGCACACTATCAAAGCTATCGTGACGGCTACGGTGCTGGTTCTTGGCCTCTCTGTTCCAGCATCAGCGCAGAACGAGCCCTCCGGCCAAGGACTTTTAGTCGTCGCAAAGATGACTGGCGCATGCGGGATCCTCAACTCGATGATTCAATTCCAAACGTCCACCCAAATGGCAGGCGGGGAGGAATTTGTCGCCCGGTTCTGGAACGTCGAGGCCGCACGACTGGGCCTGACCGTTCAGCAGCTGTCAGACCAATGCGACGAATCAATTGGCGCGTACGACAGGATCTGGAAAGCATTGGAGTCGGGCCAATGAGCGGCGCGCCTAACATTGCGTTCAAGCCGAAATTGCATCGCTACGCCGTCAACATGGCAGAAAGAGCTTGCCATGTTGCCAGCTACGCGCTGCAATTCGGCTTAACTTGAGCGTTAGGCGCCATGGTGAGAATCGCCGCTCCAATTGCATACATCGCGGACACAGGCACGGCCAAGGGACGCGGAGTATTTGCGTCTCGCAAAATTTCTTCGGGTGAGATCGTGGAAGTCTGCCCGGTTGTTGTGCTGTCCTCGCGCTGGAAGCAAATGCCACCTGAGGTGCAACGTGTGGTTTTTGATTGGGGCTATCTGACGAAGCAAGAAGCAGCGTCTTGCTTGGCATTAGGCTGGGGCAGCATGTACAACCACGCCAATCCGGCCAGCCTGAGGTATGTTGCTGTCGCTGATGCGTTTGTTATGCAGTTTGTAGCCGCTAGAGATATCGACGCAGATGAAGAATTAACCATCAACTACAATGAAACCGGCGGCGATATCAGCTCCACTGAAGACGTGTGGTTCAAGGACTCCGGTGTCACACCAATTATCTAGGCGGAGCACCTAACATTGCGTTCAAGCCGAAATTGCATCGCTACGCCAGCCACATGGCAGAAAAAGCTTGCCATGTGTCCGGCTACGCGCTGCAATTCGGCTTAACTTGAACGTTAGACCTCACCACAAAGTAACGGCGACTTGGAGAGCCAAATGGCATCGCTCGACTTCGAAGCTGAAAAATCAGCCTTCCGCGAGTATCACAACGACAACAGCGAGCTGCTACACGGTGCCGAGGATTTCTTCAGGTCACTTGTAGTTTCTTTACTTGCCCGCGTGTCAGGCCTTGAGAAACCAACCGTCACTTCGAGACTGAAGGATCGCGAAGAGTGTATTCGCAAATTCTCGCGCAAGTATCAGACAGCCCTTGAAGAGTCGCAAAACGCGTACGAAATAAAAGACCACATCACAGATTTGATCGGCCTTCGCGTTGTTTGCCTGTACGAGAATGAAGTTGATCTAATCGTTTCAATGTTGCGCACAAATTTCGAAGTTCTTGAAGAAACAAACAAAATTAAGGCAATTGAAAGCACTGAGAACGCCTTCGGCTACAAGGGCTTCCACTTAGACCTAAAAATCAATGAAGCGAGACGAGAATTCCCAGAGTACGCACAGTACGAATCTCTGAGGTTCGAAGTTCAAGTTAGAACTACCATTCAAGACGCATGGAGTGCTCTTGACCACAAGATCAAATACAAGAGATCTATCCCGGCCGACCTCAAGCGCAGAATTAACACACTCGCGGCCCTATTCGAGCTGGCCGACCACGAATTTCTAAGTATTCGTGACAAGACGAAAGAGCTATTTCAAAAAGCTCAATCCGAAACAAAAAAGATCGCTGTTGAAGGTCCCGCCCCTGCCCCAGCGGCTAGCGGAGCAAAGCAAGCCGCAACAGATTTAGATGTCTTCTCCTTCATATCTGTTGCGGAGCACTACTTCCCAGGCTACAACTTCATTTCGTTTGCGGCAGATGGATTTGTGCAGGAACTACTCAAGATAAAGCCGTCTCTTACAATCGAGTTCCTCTCAGATTCACTCAACAGGCATTTGGCGAAGGTCAAGAAATACAAAGCAGAAAGCCCACACTCGCTTAATCCTTACACTCAAATCCGCCATTCGCTGTACTTAGAAGACCAAGATTTGTTCAAGACCTGCTTGTTTGACATGCAACGTGCACAGTTTGATGAGTGGCTGCGTAAAGCGTGAGGTCTAACAATTCATTCAAGCCGACGCCGCTTCGCGGCGCGGCTTAACTCAGGTGTTAGATGCCACTGGAGGCCTCATGGAAGACCAAGAATTCCTAGAGCAACGCATCAAGGATCTAGAAGCCTCCGTTGCCTACTTTGCACCCGGAAACAACCAAGCAAAGGAACGCTACGTCGCCGCGTCGTTCATTGAAAATCTTCGCATTCCATATAGCGATGGCGAGATCATTAGCCCTGACGATGACCCGCCAGACGTAGTTTTCCGCGACGCACGATTCGAGATCAAAGAAATTCTTGATCCTGATCGCCGCCGGCACGATGAGTACAAAGCGGAGTTAGAGCGGGCAAGAACGCTCACCGACCCGCAAGACTTGTTTCATATGTTCACGCCAAAAGATGAATCGCTTAGCGAGATATACCGTCGCTGCGAGGAATCAGCGCTGGCATTGAACAACAAATATCCTGCCGCAGTCCGTTCAAGCCTCGACCTGCTCTTCTACGTCAACCTCATGCAAGTCTTTGACGTCATAGAGGTTCCATACCCGGACACATCTGGCCTCGAGCCCGCAGGCTGGCGCTCCGTCTCCTTTGTTATGGGTCAGCGCAGCTGCTGCTTTCATGCCCGCAGCGACGCCCCAGCTTTCATCAAGGAGGCCGTAGGCCATGTATCGCATCTGCACCCCAGGTAGATTGGCATCTAACAGTGCGTTCAAGCCGAAACCGCTTCGTTCCACCAAACACATGGCAGGTGAAGCTTGCCATGTGTTTGGCTCCACTACGCAATTCGGCTTAACTTAGGCGTTAGGCATCTATGCACGTCTTCATCGACACCAACATTCTTCTCAACTTCTTCCACTTCACGAAGGAGGAAATTGATGCGTTGAGTAACGTTTTCGCGTCACATGAACATGGCGCAGCGACTGTGCATCTCACCGAGCAGGTCTGCGACGAGTTTTCCCGTAATCGGGAGAATAAGATCAAGGATGCGCTTAAGAAATTCAAAGATGTGAAGTTCGCCGCACAGCTTCCCGCTTTCATGAAGCAATACGAGGAATACGAACAGATTAAGAATAAGAGTGCGGAGCTTCAGGATTTGGCAAAAACAATCTCGCAGAAGGTCGATTCAGATGTAGTCGACAATGGTCTTTTGACAGACGCGCTGATCAAAGACATTTTCGCAAAGAGCACTCCAATTCCAACCACACCAGAGCTATTCGCAAAGGCCCAAATGCGAATGGCCTTGGGTAACCCCCCTGGAAAAAATGGATCCATGGGAGACTCGGTCAATTGGATTGCCCTATTTGACGCCGTGCCGGATGGCGAAGATCTTCATGTGATAAGTGAGGACGGGGACTTCTACTCCACACTTGATGAAAACAGACCTCATCCATTCTTAAATAAGGAATGGAGTGATAAGAAGCACGCGAAACTCTTCGTCTACAGAACATTGTCGTCATTTCTTAAAGAACACTTTGACGGCGTCGCATTCTCGTATGACAAAGACAAAGATGCACTGATTGAAAGCCTGGCAGAGTCAGGTGCGTTTGCTGTAACGCACAATTTGATTGCAAAGCTCGAACAGTTTGGCTACTTCTCTCTGAAAGAGGTCCAGCGAATTCTCGCCGCCGCTGTTGCTAACAATCAATTTGGCTGGATCGCCACTGATGATGATGTCTTCACGTTTCTAAAGCGCGTAGCTGTACCCAGGATGGGCGCACTCACAGATCCTGAGCAGATTGAGTTCCTTAAAAACATGCTCGACTCAAAGGATGCCTAGAGAAATGCCTAACAATGCGTGTATGGACTCCTCCTGCAATAGGGCCTGGTGAGCTGCTGTTGGCTTAGGGCGGTT
>NZ_JARUVM010000054.1 GCF_029763755.1 Luteimonas sp. 8-5 | reverse complement strand
GCCGGGACGCCAGGCTGGCGGCGGCCGCCCGCTGCTTCGAGCCCGCCTCGGCGAGGGCCTGCAGCGCCTGGCGCGCCTGCAGGCGCTCGTAGGCGGCCAGCCCAGCGTAGCGCGGATCGGTTTCCAGCGCCTGCAAGCGCATTGCCGGCGTCATCGACCCCGCTTCCTCCAGCGGGGCCGGAATGCGCCCGGCCTCGTCCGCCGGGGCCTCGAGCTGCAGTTGCGCGCGCAGCCGCGCGATTTCGTCGCCACGCAGCGCAAGGTCGTTCTCCAGCACCTGCAGGCGGCTGTCGGCTTCGGCGAGTTCGCCGCCGGCGGCGGCGATCAATGCGGCGTCGCGGGCCTGCTCGTTGCGGCCTTCGGCCATCGCGGTCTGGGCCATCGACAGTTCCACGCGCGCGCTGGCCAGCACGTCCGGTGAATATTGGTCGGCATCCGCATTCGTGGCGTTCTCCACCGCGGTGCGTGCCGCCGAAAGCTCGGAGACCGGCGGCGGCAGGGTCGCGCACCCGGCCAATGCAAGCAACAGCGCGGCCTGCGCAACCCGTGCATGCCAGCGCCGGGGGATTTGTGCGAAGCTTGCGTTCATAGGGGGTTCCGACCTTTCGTGGGGTTCGAGAGGCCCGATTTTAGCCATACGGGGGTGGAACGGATGGATATCAGCTATTTCCTCAAGCTGATGGTGGAGAAGAACGCGTCGGACATGTTCCTGACCGCGGAAGCTCCGGTCTACATCAAGGTCGAAGGCCAGCTGTATCCGCTCGGCAACGCCGGCCTGCCCCCGGGCATGGTCAAGAAGATCGCCTACTCGCTGATGGACGAGGGCCAGGTGCCCGCGTTCGAGCGCGACCTCGAGGCGAACATGGCGATCGCCCTCCCGGACAAGAGCCGCTTCCGCGTCAACGTGTTCAAGCAGCGCGGCGAAGTGGGCATGGTGATCCGCGCGATCCGCAGCGCGATCCCGACGATCGAGGAGCTGCGCCTGCCGCAGGTGCTCAAGCAGATCATCATGGCGCCGCGCGGCCTGGTGCTCCTGGTCGGATCCACGGGCTCGGGCAAGTCGACCACCCTGGCCTCGATGATCGACCACCGCAACAGCACCAGCACCGGCCACATCCTCACCATCGAGGATCCGATCGAATACCTGCACAAGCACAAGAAGTCGATCGTCAACCAGCGCGAGGTGGGCATGGATACCCATACCTTCCACAACGCGCTCAAGAACGCGATGCGCGAGGCGCCGGACGTCATCCTGATCGGCGAGATCCTCGACCAGACCACGATGGAGGCGGCGATCGCCTTCGCCGAAACCGGCCACCTGTGCCTGGCCACGCTGCACTCCAACAACGCCGACCAGACCATCGAGCGCATCCTCAACTTCTTCGACGAGGGCGCGCACAAGAACGTGCTGATGAACCTGGCCCTGAACCTGAAGGCGGTGATCTCGCAGCGCCTGGTGCTCGGCACCGATGGCCGCCGCCTGCCCGCGGCCGAAGTCCTGATCAACACGCCGGTGATCCGCGACCTGCTGCGCCGCGGCCAGGTGCACGAGATCAAGCAGGCGATGGAAGAGACGCTCGAGGAAGGCATGGAGAGCTTCGACCAGTGCCTGTTCCGCCTGTACAAGGAAGGCAAGGTCGACATGGAGGAAGCGCTGCGCGCTGCCGACTCGCGCGAGGGCCTGTCGCTCAAGTTCCGCCTCTCCGAAGGGACCACGGGGGAGCACAATCCCTACGCCGATACCTTCGGGGCGTAGTTTCGCAGCCGAAGGGAAAGGCCTTTTGTTGCAAAGAGCGGGAATGGGGAGTGGGGAACAGGGAATGGTGGGTTTCCCGAGCTCCTGGCTCCCTGCCTACCGCAGCACCCCACGCGCGCGATAGCGACGCTCCTTCCATTCCCTGTTCCCTATTCCCCATTCCCGCCGTTGCTTCACCCAGGCGGTGCATCCGGCTGGCTCTCGGGCCTCGCGGCGTCGAACGCGGGCAGCTCCAGGCAGGCCTGTTCGATCCGGACCATGCTCGGATACGGCGTCATGTCGATGCCGAAGCGGCGTGCGTTGTAGATCTGCGGGACCATGCAGCAGTCGGCCAGCGTCGGCATGTCGCCGTCGCAGAAGGTTCCGGTGGACGGATGGTCGCGCAGCATCTCTTCCATCGCCCGGAAGCCCTCGACGATCCAGTGCCGCACCCACCCGTCGCGTTCTGCCTGCGGCACGCCCCACTCGTTCTCGAAGAACTGCAGCACGCGCAGGTTGTTGAGCGGGTGCACGTCGCAGGCGACCAGCTGCGCCAGGGCGCGCACGCGCTGGCGGTCGCGGGCAACCGCCGGCAGCAGCGGTGGCGACGGCCACATCTCGTCCAAGTACTCGAGGATCGCCATCGACTGGCGCAGCATGCGCTGGCCGTGCTGCAGGATCGGCACCAGGTCCTGCGGATTGGCCGCGTGGAAGCTCGGCGCGTGCTGCTCGCCGCCATCGCGCAGCAGGTGCACCGGCATGATGTCGTAGGCCAGGCCCTTGAGGTTGAGCCCGATCCGCACCCGATAGGAAGCGCTGGAACGCCAGTAGGAATACAGGCACAGCTGGTCCATCGGGTGTCCTCCTGCTACGGCAGCGGCTGCCGCTCGATGCGCTGCTCGATCGCACCGAACAGGCTGTTGCCGTCGGCGTCCAGCATTTCGATCCTGACCAGGTCGCCGAACGACATGAACGGCGTCTGCGGCTTGCCGGTGGCCAGGGCTTCGACGGTGCGCTTTTCGGCGAAGCAGGAGGCGCCCAGCGAAGTGTCCTGGTTGGCGATCGTTCCGGAACCAACGATGGTTCCGGCCGAAAGCGGCCGCGTCCTGGCCGCGTGGGCGACCAGCTGGGCGAAGTCGAACTGCATGTCCACGCCCGCCTCCGGGGCGCCGAACCACTCGCCGTTGACGTGGGTCACCAGCGGCAGGTGCAGCTTGTTGCCGCGCCAGGCGCCGCCCAGCTCGTCCGGCGTCACGAACACCGGGGACAGGGTCGAGCGCGGCTTGGACTGCAGGAAGCCGAAGCCCTTGGCCAGCTCGCCGGGAATCAGGTTGCGCAGGCTGACATCGTTGACCAGGCCGACCAGCTGGATGTGCGTGGCGGCCTGCTCCGGCGTCACCGCCATCGGCACGTCGTCGGTGACCACCACGATCTCGGCTTCCAGGTCGATGCCGTAGGCCTCGTCGACCACCCGCACCGGGTCGCGCGGGCCGTTGAAGCCGGCGCTGGTGGCCTGGTACATCAGCGGATCGGTGTAGAAGCTCTGCGGCACCTCGGCGCCACGCGCGCGGCGCACGCGCTCCACGTGCGGCAGGTAGGCGCTGCCGTCGACGAACTCG
>NZ_JARUVM010000053.1 GCF_029763755.1 Luteimonas sp. 8-5 | reverse complement strand
CGGATCGGTGTAGAAGCTCTGCGGCACCTCGGCGCCACGCGCGCGGCGCACGCGCTCCACGTGCGGCAGGTAGGCGCTGCCGTCGACGAACTCGTAGGCGCGCGGCAGCGGCGCGGCCAGCGCCTGCATGTCCAGGTCGAAGGTGCCGTCGGCGCTGCCGTCGTCGAGGGCGGCCGACAGGGCCGCCAGCCGCGGCGCCAGGTTGGACCAGTCCTCCAGCGCGCGCTGCAGGGTGGGTGCGATGCCGGTGGCGCGCACCGCGCGGGTCAGGTCGCGCGAAACGACGACGAGGGTGCCATCGCGCCCTCCTTCCTTGAGACTGCCGAGCTTCATCAGGTTCCTCCGTTCAGCCGGCGATTGTAGCGTCCTCGCCCTGGAACCCGCCCGCGCGGTAGGTCAGGACCAGGGTATCGCGGTGGCCGGGCATGCCCGGACCGTCCGGCGCCACCGCCTGTACTGGCTGGATGGGCGTGGACTCGTGGATCACGCGGGCATCGTCGAGCAGCAGCATCGACCACGACTCGTCCAGGGTGAAACGCTGGCCGTCCGGGCCATCGGCCGCGAACACCCGGGTTTCGCCGCCGAGGATGCCGCAACGATCCACCCACAGCACCGCCACGAAGTCGACGCCGTCGCGATGCGCTCCCTCGGGTGTCGGCCGGCCGATGCCTTCGCCGGTGTCGATGCGGAACTGGTGCGCCTCGACGAACCAGCGGTCCACTTCGCGCACCTGCGAGAACAGGCGTGCCAGCGATTCGATCAATCGCGGCCAGGCCGGTTGCGCCAGCGTGCCGGGCTCGATCGGCTCGAACCAGCGGTGCATGCCGCCGTGCAGCGCGTTGTATTCCAGCGACTGCCAGTGCGCGCGGTGCGGGGCCAGGGCCAGGCCGTCGGGGTCGACCACGAAGCATGAATGGCGGCGGCGGCGGTAACGCCCGCCGTCCTTGAGGTAGTGGTCCTCGACCAGGTCGTCCCAGGCCGGGCGCAGGGCATGCAGGGCGGGCAGCTCCACACCGCACAGCGCGGCTACCGCCGACGGCGGGAGCACCGCGTATCCGCGCCCCTTGAGTTGCGACAGCAGCGCGGCGGGCGGCGTGTAAGGCGGCGGAAGCGTCCTGGCCATCCCCCATTGTAGGAGCGTGCCTGGCGCGCGAACACGCGCGCAACAAAAAACCCGCCATTGGGGGCGGGTTTTTCGTCGTAGCTGGCAGCCCCGGATGGATTCGAACCACCGAATGCCTGAGTCAGAGTCAGGTGCCTTACCGCTTGGCGACGGGGCTATGAAGCTGGATTGTAGCGCCGGAGCCGTGCTCCGGCGAACACATCGATTAACGCTTGGAGAACTGCGTGGCGCGGCGGGCCTTGTGCAGGCCGACCTTCTTGCGCTCGACTTCGCGGGCGTCGCGGGTCATCAGCCCGGCCTTGCGCAGCTCGGCCTTCAGGGTCTCGTCGTACTCGACCAGCGCGCGGGCGATGCCCAGGCGGATCGCGCCGGCCTGGCCGGTGGTGCCACCGCCCTCGACCGTGACCTTGACGTCGAACTTGTCGGTCGACTGGGTCAGCTCCAGCGGCTGGCGCACGATCATGCGCGCGGTCTCGCGGCCGAAGAAGTCCTCGATCGAGCGATCGTTGATGGTGATGTTGCCGCTGCCCTTGCGCAGGAAAACGCGCGCGGTGGACGACTTGCGACGGCCGGTGCCGTAATTCTGGGTGGTTGCCATGGTTTCTACCTTAGATCTCGAGCGGCTGCGGCTGCTGGGCGGCGTGCGGGTGTTCGGCACCCTTGTAGACCTTGAGCTTGCGGTACATCGCGCGGCCGAGCGGGTTCTTCGGCAGCATGCCCTTGACCGCGATCTCGATCACGCGCTCCGGGTGGCGCTCCAGCGCCTGGGCGAGGTTCTCCGACTTCAGGTTGCCGACGTAACCGGTGAACCGGTGGTACATCTTGTCCTGCAGCTTCTTGCCGGTCACGGCGACCTTCTCGGCGTTGATCACGATCAGGTAATCGCCGGTGTCGACGTGGGGGGTGAACACGGGCTTGTGCTTGCCGCGCAGGCGGCGTGCAAGCTCGGAGGCGAGGCGGCCCAGGGTCTTGCCCTCGGCATCGACGACGTACCAGTCTCGCTGGACGGTCTCGGCCTTTGCCGAATATGTCTTGGCGCTGAAAGTCTTCATGGCGGTTCTGCTATGGGTACCTTGTCGGGCTGGTTGCCACGGCAGGTGCCGGCGCAACTTCACCACGCGTTGTGGGAACACAAGAGCGGGAATGATACGGGGCCGGGGGCCGCGGTGCAAGCCGCCGGCCGGCGCCGCATAATCGGGCCATGGAACGCTCCCTGACCCCGATGGACCGCCTCCTGGCCGACGCCCAGAACGCGCTGGACACCGTCTTCGGCGCCGCGCGCGCGGAGCGGCCCAACCCGGCCGCCGGCGAGCCGGAGGTGGTGCTCGACGAGGCCGGCCGCCGCCACGCCGCCGGGCTGATGCGCATCAACCACGTCGGCGAGGTCTGCGCCCAGGCGCTCTACGTGGGCCAGGCCGCGGTCGCCCGCGACCAGGCCACTCGCCGCCACCTGCTCGAGGCGGCCCAGGAAGAGACCGACCACCTGGCCTGGTGCGCCGACCGCCTGCGCGAACTCGACAGCCGGCCCAGCCTGCTCAACCCGCTGTGGTACGCCGGCAGCTACGCCATCGGCGCGCTCGCCGGCCTGCGTGGCGACGGCTGGAACCTGGGCTTCGTGGTCGAGACCGAGCGCCAGGTCGAGGCGCACCTCGACGAACACCTGCGCGACCTGCCGGAGGCCGACCTGCGCAGCCGCGCGATCCTGGAGGTGATGAAGGCCGACGAGGCCCGCCACGCCGCCAATGCCGAACAGGCCGGCGCGCGCGTGCTGCCGCCGCCGATCCCGACGCTGATGGCGGGGGCTTCGGCGCTGATGAAGAAGGTCGCCTACAGGGTGTAGGGCTTTACTCGACCAGGTTGCGGCCGTGGTAGAGCTCTTCGATCTCGCGCTTGAGCCGCGCCTCGATCTTCATCCGCTCCTTGAACGACAGGTTGCGGGCGCGCTCCTCGAACAGGTAGTTGTCGAGATCGAAGTCCTTCAGGTGCATCTTCGTGTGGAAGATGTTTTCCTGGTAGACGTTGACGTCGAGCATCTCGTAGCGCGAGCGAATGTTCTTGGCCAGGTAGTCCTGGATCGAATTGATCTTGTGGTCGATGTAGTGCTTGCGGCCCTTGATGTCGCGGGTGAAGCCGCGCACGCGGTAGTCCATCACCACGATGTCGGATTCCAGCGACTCGATCAGGTAGTTCAACGCCTTCAGCGGCGAGATCACGCCGCAGGTGGCCACGTCGATGTCGGCGCGGAAGGTCGCGATGCCGTTGTCCGGGTGGGTTTCCGGATAGGTGTGGACGGTGATGTGCGACTTGTCCAGGTGCGCGACCACGGCGTCGGAGATCACCCCCTTGGCCTGGGACTTGTCGATCACCGGCTCCTCGGAGATCAGGATCGTCACCGAGGCGCCCTGGGGGTCGTAGTCCTGGCGGGCCACGTTGAGCACGTTCGCGCCGATGATGTCGGCCACGTCGGTGAGGATCTGGGTCAGCCGGTCGGCGTTGTATTCCTCGTCGATGTACTCGATGTAGCGCTGGCGCTGCTCCTCGGACACGGCGTAGCAGACGTCGTAGATATTGAACGACAGCGCCTTGGTCAGGTTGTTGAATCCCTGCAGTTTGAGGCGCGGCAGAGGCTTGACCAGGGGCATCGGCGTTCCGGGTTGCGACAAGGGCGCAAATTATGCGGCAAATCGCCCGGGATCGCGAAAAAGACCCGGTGTTTGCCGGAACGCCTGCAACGCACTACCCTGCGGCATTGCCTCCGTCCAACGGACCGGACCTGCCTATGTCCCCCGCCCTGCACGGTCTCCAGCGCCGGCCCAACCGCAACCCCCTGGCCCCCGACTCGGACGCGATCGAGCGTTTCCTGGGCTACTGCAACCGGCGCCGCTACCCGCCCCGGACCGAGGTGTTCCGCCCCGGCGACCCGGCGGGCACCCTGTATTACATGGTCACCGGCTCGACCAGCATCATCACCGAGGAAGACGACGGCCGCGAGCTGGTCCTGGGCTACTTCGGCCCCGGCGAGTTCGTCGGCGAGATGGGCCTTTTCATCGAGAGCGACCGGCGCGAGGTGATCTTGCGCACGCGCGTGCCCTGCGAACTGGCGGAAATCGCCTACGACAAGCTGTACCAGCTGTTCGCCGGCCCGCTGGCGGCCGACGCGCCCAAGCTGCTCTGGTCGATCGGCGCGCAGCTGTCGCGGCGCCTGCTCGACACCAGCCGCAAGGCCGGCCGCCTGGCCTTCCTCGACGTCACCGACCGCATCGTCCGCACGCTCCACGACCTGACCCGCGAGCCGGAGGCGATGAGCCATCCGCAGGGCACGCAGCTGCGGGTCTCGCGCCAGGAGCTGGCGCGCCTGACCGGCTGCTCGCGCGAGATGGCCGGGCGGGTGCTGAAGAAGCTCGAGGCCGACGGCCTGCTGCACGCCAAGGGCAAGACCCTGGTCCTGTACGGCACCCGCTGAGCGATGGAGACCGTCGCCACCCGCGCCGCAGGCACCACCCGGGTGCGGCCGGCGGCGGTCGGCGACGCCAGCGACGTGGCCCGGCTGCTCGGGCTGCTGGGCTATCCCTGTTCCGACACCGAGGCGGCCGAGCGCATCGCCCACGTCATTGCCGACCGCCGCCAGCACCTCCTGCTGGCCGAGGTCGACGGCGAGGCCTGCGGCCTGGTCGCGCTCTACACCCTGTATTCGATCGCCCATGGCGCGGAACTGGCGCGCATCACCGCCCTGGTGGTCGCACCGGAGCAGAGCCGGCTGGGGATCGGCCGGGCGCTGCTGCGCGAAGTCGAGCTGCTGTCGCGCCGCCACGGCATCCACCGCATCGAAGTGACCAGCAATGCGCGGCGGGTCGAAGCGCATGCGTTCTATCGGAACTGCGGCTACAACGACGATTCGCGCCGCTTCGTGAAGATGCTCTGTGACTAGCCGGCTTTGTGACTAGCCGGCCCTGCGACTGAACTTCAGCCCCGCTCGCCGCCGCGCGACGCGCAACCCCAGTTCAGGATCGGCGTCCCCGGCGGCAGCACGCGCCGGAACATCGGTATGCGCGCGGGCTTCGGGTTGACCACCACCGGCTTCTCCGCCGCCTGCAGCAGGGGCAGGTCGGCGGCGCTGTCCGAATAGGCGATGGCGATGCGGTCGTAGCCGTGGTCCCAGATCATGCGCATCTTGTTGGCCGCGTGGCAGTGCTCGGCCGTGACGTAGCCGCCGAGGAAGCGCTTGCCCAGGCTGCCGATCACCGGCAGGTCCTCGTGCGCGACGAAATCCAGGATCGCGCGTGCCAGTTCCGGCGGCGCGCCGGTGGCGATAAGCACGCGGTCGCCGTCGACGCGATGGCGGTGCAGTACCGTCAGCGCGGGCGTCAGCAGGCGTCCGCGGATCGACGCGGCGTTGGCCTGCACGTAGGCGTCGATCAGCTTGTCGATGTCGCGTTCGGCACCGACCGTGCCGATCCACAGGAATCCGGAAATGCCGCGGCGCCGGGTTGGCAGCCAGGCCACCAGCGGCAACAACAGCGGCGCGGCAAGCAGGGCGAGCAGCTTGCGCCAGGCGCTGCGCTTGATCAGCCAGGAGACGAAATGCGCGCCGGAATCACCGTCGTACAGGGTGTGGTCGAAATCGAACACCACCAGCGGGCGGTAGGGGAGCGGGGTTTCGGCAGTCATGGCGCGAAGAATAACCGGCGCAACGCCTGTCCCGGATCCGGTTCGCGCATGAAGGCTTCGCCGACCAGGAAGGCTCCGACGCCGGCGGCGCGCATCTTCGCCACGTCCGCGGCGCCGAGGATGCCGCTTTCGGTGACCAGCACGCGGTCGCCCGGCACCTGGTCGCGCAGCGCGAGCGTGGTATCCAGCGACACCTCGAAGCTGCGCAGGTCGCGGTTGTTGATGCCCAGCAGGCGCCCGGGGACCCGCAACGCACGCTGCAGTTCCTCCGCGTCGTGCACTTCCAGCAGTACGTCCATGCCCAGGTCGCCGGCCAGCGACGCCAGCGCGGCAAGGCGCGCGTCGTCCAGCGCCGCGACGATCAACAGGATGCAGTCGGCGCCGAGGGTGCGCGCCTCGACCACCTGGTAGGGGTCGATGGTGAAATCCTTGCGCAGCACCGGCAGCGCGCAAGCGGCGCGCGCCTGCTGCAGGAACGCATCACTGCCCTGGAAGAAGTCGACGTCGGTCAGCACCGACAGGCAGGCCGCGCCGCCGGCCTCGTAGGCGCGGGCGATGGACGCCGGGTCGAAGTCCGCGCGGATCACGCCCCTGGACGGGCTCGCCTTCTTCACCTCGGCGATGACTGCCGGCTCGCCCGCGGCCATCCGCGCCTGGATCGCGTCGGCGAAGCCGCGCGCCGGGGGCATGGCTCCGGCCAGGCGCTCGAGTTCGCGCAGCGGCATCCGGGCGCTGCGTTCGGCGACCTCTTCGGCCTTGCGCCGGAGAATGCGCTGCAGTACGGTCATGCCGGCGCTCCGCCGAATTGCCGCGTAGTGGCCACGAACTCGTCGAGCTTTGCCCGGGCCCCGCCGCTGGCGATGGCCGCGCGCGCGCGCGCGATGCCGTCGGCGATCGAGTCAGCCACGCCGGAGGCGTACAGCGCGGCACCGGCGTTCAGTGCGACGATTTCCAGCGGCAGGCCGGGCTCACCGTCGAGCGCCCCCAGCAACATCGCCCGCGACTCCTCCGGGCCCGCGACCTGCAGGTTGCGCGTATGCGCCATGGCGATGCCGAAGTCCTCCGGATGCACGTCGTATTCGCGGACCACGCCGTCGCGCAGTTCGCCGACCATGGTCGCCGCGCCCAGCGACAGCTCGTCCATGCCGTCGCGGCCCCAGACCACCAGGGCGCGCTCGGCCCCGAGTTCCTGCAGCACGCGGACCTGGATGCCCACCAGGTCGGGGTGGAACACGCCCATCAGGATGTTGGGCGCGCCGGCGGGATTGGTCAGCGGCCCGAGGATGTTGAACAGCGTGCGCACGCCCAGCTCCCTGCGCACCGGCGCCACCACCTTCATCGCGGGATGGTGGACGGGCGCGAACATGAAGCCGACGCCGGTCGATTCGATGCAGCGCGCGACCTGATCCGGCTGCAGATCGATCGTGGCACCGAGCGCCTCGAGCACATCGGCCGCACCGGACTTCGAGGACACGCTGCGATTGCCGTGCTTGGCCACGCGGGCTCCAGCGGCCGCGGCGACGAAGCTCGATGCGGTGGAGATGTTGAAGGTGTGCGCGCCGTCGCCGCCGGTACCGACGATGTCCACCAGGTGGGTGCGATCGGCCACCGCCACCGGCCGGGCGAACTCGCGCAGCACCTCGGCCGCCGCCGCGATCTCGCCCACGGTTTCCTTCTTCACCCGCAAGCCGGTGAGGATCGCGGCGGTGATGGCCGGCGGCACCTCGCCGCGCATCACCATGCGCATCAGGTCGACCATCTCGTCGTGGAAGATCTCGCGGTGCTCGATGGTGCGCTGCAGGGCTTCCTGCGGGGTAATCGTCATGGTCGTCTTTCCAGGAAATTTTTCAGCAGCGCGTGCCCGTGCTCGGTCAGGATCGACTCCGGATGGAACTGCACGCCCTCCACCGGATGCTCGCGATGGCGCAGCCCCATCACCTCCTCGATGCTGCCGTCCTCGTTCTCTGTCCATGCGGTCACTTCCAGGCACCCGGGCAGCGCGTCCTTGTCCACCACCAGCGAGTGGTAGCGCGTGGCTTCGTAGCCATCGGGCAGGCCGGCGAACACGCCCTGGCCGCGATGGCGGATGGGCGAGGTCTTGCCGTGCATGATCCGGCCGGCACGGATTACCTTGCCGCCGTACACCTGGCCGATGGCCTGGTGGCCCAGGCACACGCCCAGGACGGGGATGCGCGGCCCGAGCTCGCGGACGACGTCCATCGAAACCCCCGCTTCGTTCGGCGTGCAGGGACCGGGCGAGATCACGATCCTTTCCGGCGCCAGCTTCGCGATCGCCGCAACGTCCAGCGCATCGTTGCGCACCACCTCGACCTCCGCCCCCAGCGCCTGCAGGTACTGCACGAGGTTGAAGGTGAAGCTGTCGTAGTTGTCGATCATCAGCAACATCTCACAATCCCTTCGCCGCTTCGGCCACCGCGCGGAACAGCGCGCGGCCCTGGTTCATGGTTTCTTCCCACTCCGCCGCCGGGTCCGCGTCGTGGACGATGCCGGCGCCGGCCTGCACGTGCAGCATGCCGTCCTGGATCACGGCGGTGCGGATCGCGATGGCGGTGTCGGCGTCGCCGTGCCAGCCGATGTAGCCGATCGCACCGGCGTAGACGTTGCGCTTGATCGGCTCCAGCTCGCCGATGATCTCCAGCGCGCGGATCTTGGGCGCGCCGCTCACGGTGCCGGCCGGGAAGGTGGCACGCAGCACGTCGGCGTAGGACAGGCCCGGTTTCAGCGTGCCGGTGACCTCGCTGACGATGTGCATGACGTGGCTGTAGCGCTCGATCCCGAACTGCTCGCCGACTTCCACCGTGCCGCCCTCGGCGACCCGGCCCACGTCGTTGCGGCCCAGGTCGATCAGCATCAGGTGCTCGGCGCGCTCCTTCGGGTCCGCCAGCAGTTCGGCTTCCAGCGCGCTGTCCTCGGCGGCCGTGGCACCGCGCCGGCGCGTGCCGGCGATCGGCCGCACCGTCACCGTCGCCTTGCCGTCGGCGTCGTGCTGCAGGCGCGCGAGGATTTCGGGCGAGCTGCCGACCACCTGCATTTCGCCGATGTCCAGGAAGTACATGTACGGCGACGGATTCAGCGCGCGCAACGCGCGGTAGACGTCGATCGGGCGCGCGTTGAACGGCACCGACAGGCGCTGCGACAAAACCACCTGGAACACGTCGCCGGCGGCGATGTACTCCTTGGCCTTCGACACCGCCTCGATGAAGCCCTCGCGGCTGAACCCGGAGACGAAGTGCGCTTCGTCCAGCACCTGCGGCTGCTGCAACTGCGGATAGCCGGCGCCGCCGTGGCGCAGGCGGTGGCTGAGCTCGTCCAGGCGGCGGTTGGCGCGCGCCATCGCCTGCGGCTCGGACGGATCGGCATGCACGATCAGGTACAGCCGGCCCTTGAGGTTGTCGAACACCGCGATCTCGGTGCTGAGCATCAGCAGGATGTCGGGCGTGCCGAGCTCGTCCTCCTTCGCCGCGCCGCCGCGCAGCCGCGGCTCAAAGTACTGCACGCATTCGAAGCCGAACCAGCCGACCAGGCCGCCGGTGAAGCCGGGCAAGCCCTCGATGCGCGGCACCGAGTGCGCGGCGCGCAGGCGCTCGACCTCGGCGAACGGATCGTCGACCTCGCGCGCCTCGACCAGCTCGCCGTGCTCGGTGACGTACAGGGTGTGGCCGGCGAACGCATACACGCGCCGCGCGGGCAGGCCGATGATCGAGTAACGCCCGAAGCGCTCCCCGCCCTCGACCGATTCGAACAGGTAGGTATGCGGGCCGTCGGCCAGCTTCAGGTACACCGACAGCGGCGTGTCGAGGTCGGACAGGACCTCGCGCACGACGGGAACGAGTTCGGCGGTGTGGCTAGAGCTGTGGCTGGAGCGGGTACTCACGCAGGACTTCCTTCGACAGGCAGGCAGGGGCGACGGCAACGGTGGCGGCAGGCCACCATCGCCAGCCCTGCGGGGCCATGGACGAAGGAGTCGGGGCGCGGAAGCTCATGGGCCGACTCTAGCAGGGCCCGCGACGGCGGGCTAGCGGACCGCGGCGACCGCGGCCTTCATCGCCGCGACCACCGCCCGGTAGTCGGGCTGGCCGAAGATCGCGCTGCCGGCCACGAAGGTGTCGGCGCCGGCGGCGGCGATGTCGCCGATGTTGTCCGGCTTGACCCCGCCGTCGACTTCCAGCCGGATCGGCTTGCCGCTGCGGTCGATCATTTCCCGCACCTTGCGCAGCTTGTCCAGGGTGGACGGGATGAACGACTGGCCGCCGAAACCGGGATTGACCGACATCAGCAGCACGTGGTCCAGGTCCTCCAGCACCCAGTCGAGCACGTCCACCGGCGTGGCCGGGTTGAGCACCAGGCCCACCCGGCATCCGCCGGCCTTGATCAGCTGGATGCTGCGGTGGACGTGGCGGGACGCCTCCGGGTGGAAGCTGATCTCGGTGGCCCCGGCCCGGGCGAAATCGGGGATGATCCGGTCCACCGGCTCGACCATCAGGTGCACGTCGATCGGGGCGGTCACGCCATGCTTGCGCAGCGCCTCGCACACCATCGGCCCGATGGTCAGGTTGGGCACGTAGTGGTTGTCCATCACGTCGAAATGGACCCAGTCGGCGCCGGCGGCCAGCACCTGGTCGACCTCCTCGCCCAGCCGGGCGAAGTCCGCGGAAAGGATGGACGGGGCGATGACGGTCGGCTGCATGGGCCCAGTGTACCCGGTGCCACCGATACGCCGGCAAAAAGCCCTACACTGGTCGGCCCGCTGCCCACAGGGAGCCTGCGTGGCGACAACCCTGCTCGAGGCCGACCTGCCCGGCCTGCCACTCCGCCATCGCGGCAAGGTCCGCGACGTGTTCGAACTGCCTGCCGACAACGACGGGCCGCGGCTGCTGATCGTGGCCACCGACCGCCTCAGCGCCTTCGACGTCGTGCTCCCCGACCCGATCCCGGGCAAGGGCGAGATGCTTTGCCAGATCAGCAACTTCTGGTTCGCGCGCACCGCGCACCTGGTTCCGAATCACCTCACCGGCGCCGACGTGGCCGGCGTGTTGCCGCCCGGCGTCGATCCCGCGCTGTACGCCCAGCGGGCAGTGGTCACCCGCAAGCTCAAGCCCGTGCCGGTCGAGGCCATCGCCCGCGGCTACGTGATCGGCAGCGGCTGGAAGGACTACCAGCGCACCGGCCGCATCAGCGGCATCGCCTTGCCCGACGGCCTGCGCCAGGCCGAGAAGCTGCCGCAGCCGATCTTCACCCCGTCGACCAAGGCGGCGGTGGGCGACCACGACGAGAACATCGATTTCGACACCATGGTGCGCACGGTCGGCGCCGACCTGGCCGAGCAGGTGCGCGACGCGACGCTGCGCCTTTACGCCTTCGCCGCCGAGTACGCGGCGGAGCGCGGCATCATCCTGGCCGACACCAAGTTCGAGTTCGGCACCGATGCCGACGGCCGCCTGTACGTGATGGACGAGATGCTCACCCCGGACTCCTCGCGCTACTGGCCCGCGGACCAGTACCAGGTCGGCAGCAGCCCGCCGAGCTACGACAAGCAGTTCGTGCGTGATTACCTGGAAACGCTGGACTGGGACAAGACCGCGCCCGGCCCGCGCCTGCCGCCCGACGTGATCGAGCGAACGCGTGCAAAATACGCCGAGGCCCTGGAACGGCTCGCGGGGATTACGACATGAGCGAAGAACGCGCCATCGACCGCTGGTTCGCGCATTACTCCGGCGACCATCGCAACACCACCAACCAGCGCATCCACGTGGTCGCCGTGCCGGCGATCCTGTGGAGCGTGGTCGCCCTGCTGTGGTGCATCCCGGTCGTCGGCACCCTGTTCCAACCCGGCCTGTGGGCGGCGCTGGCGATGTTCTTCGCCTGGTCGTTCTACTTCCGCAATTCGCGCAAGCTCGGCTACGGCATGCTCGCCGTGTTCGTATTGATGGCCTGGGCCACGCGCTGGCTGCACCTCACGCTGGGCACCACGCAATTGTTGTACCTGGCCATCGGCGTGTTCGTGGTCGCCTGGATCGCGCAGTTCGTCGGCCACAAGATCGAAGGCCGCAAGCCGAGCTTCCTCACCGACCTGACCTACCTGCTCATCGGCCCGGCCTGGGTGCTGGCCAAGCTCTATCGCAAGCTCGGCTGGTCCTACTGACTTGGGCCTGCGCGGCCGCGACCTGCTGCTGGTGCTGGTGATCTGCGTCGCCTGGGCGCTGAACTTCCTCACCTCGGCGTGGGCGCTGGCGGAAATCCCGCCGTTCCTGTTCACCGCCATCCGCCTGGTGATCCTGGCGCTGTTGCTGTCGCCCTTCATCAAGGCACCGCGCGGAGGACAGTGGCCGCTGATGTTCGCGGTCGCGGTGTGCAACGGCGTACTGCATTTCGGCCTGAGCTTCTGGTCGCTGCAGCTTGCCGGCAACCTGTCGTCGCCGGCGATCGTGATGCAGAGCTACGTGCCGATGGCCGCGCTGCTGGCCTGGTGGTGGCTGGGCGAGCGCTTCGGCTGGCGTACCGGCCTGGCCATCGCGGTCAGTTTTGCCGGCGTGCTGGTCCTGGGCTTCGATCCGATGGTGCTGCAGGCGCCGGCTTCGCTGCTGCTGATGCTGGTGTCGGCGGTGTTCCTGGCGATGGGCACGGTGCTGATGCGCCAGCTCAAGGGCGTGGACATGTTCAGCGCCCAGGGGTGGACCGCGATCATCGGCCTGGCACCTCTGCTGGCCCTGAGCGCGTGGCTGGAACCGGGCGCCTTCGCCGGCCTGCGCAACGCGACCTGGGTCGGCTGGGGCGGTGCGGCGTACTCGGCGATCGGCTCGTCGCTGCTCGGCCACGGCCTGTACTACGTGCTGGTGCAGCGGCATCCGGTCGCGCAGGTGACTCCGTGGCTGCTGCTGTCGCCGGTGATGGCGGTGATGCTGGGCCTGTGGGTGTATGGGGACGACCCAGGCCCGCAATTGTTGATCGGCGGGGCGATGGTCCTCGGCGGCGTGCTGCTGATCGCGTTGCGCGCGCTGAGCAAGGCGCGGACGCTGCCGACACCCGAGGGGATTTAGGCCCGCGATTCGAAGACGCGTGGGTCGAAGCGGCGAGGTGCGTAACCGAAATCGCGCTGCGCCGGCGTGGCGTCGAACACCAGGTCCGTGCGCAGCCGCGCCACCGCACCGGCGTCGAAGCGCTCGCCCTTGCCGAGCAGCCGCATGGCATGCACGGCCAGGGCGAACAACGGCGCCGGCACCTCGACCAGGCGCGCTGGCGGCTGCAGCGAGGCCAGCGTGCGCGCGACCATCTCGCGCCAGGGCAAGGTCTCGCCACCGGGCAGCGCGTAGTCCCTGCCGTGAGCGGCGGGCGAATCGCAGGCCGCGACCGCGGCCGCAGCGAGATCGTCGACATGCACGGGCTGGCGCAATCCGATGGCCCCGCGCGGCACCGGCAGCCAGCCGAACCGGCGCGCTGCGCCGGCCAGGCGGGTGATCGTGCGGTCGCGGCCCGCGCCGTAGACCAGGGTCGGGCGCAGCACCGTGGCGGCAACGCCGCGCCCACTGGCGGCCTCGTGCAGCTTGCGCTCGGAACTGCGCAGCAACAACGACAGCGCGCGCTCGGCCGGATCGGCGGCCCCGGCCTTGGTCGATGCGCTGGTGGAACCGAAGGCGACCACGCGCGGCGTGGCGATCGACGACGTCGCGAACCAGTTCGCGAACAGGTCCAGCGGCCCGCAGCTGAACACCGCGTCGACCGCGCCCGGCAATCCGCCGCAATCCGGAAATCCGCCCCGGTGCCAGTGCAACCCGGGCTGGTCCGTGCGCGCCGTGCGCGACAGCGCATCGACTTGCCAGCCCGCGGCGAGCAGCCGCGGCAGCAATGCCGCCCCGATCTGTCCGCTGCCGCCGAAGACCAGGGCCCTGCGCATCAGTCTCCGCGCGCCGGCGGGAGCACCGCGCGCAGCCAGACCATGCCGATCGTCGCAGCGAGGACCGAAGCCGCGAGCACGCCGAGCACCGCTTCCTCATATCGCAAACCCTGGTAGGCGAGCGATGCGATGAACAGGCTCATGGTGAAGCCGATGCCGCACAACAGGCCGAGCCCGACCATGGCTCGCAGATCCATGCCCTTCGGGAATCGCGCCCAGCCGATCGCCCGCATCAGGACGGCCGCGCCGACGATCCCGATCGGCTTTCCGAATACCAGGCCGAGCACGATGCCCAGCGGCAACGCAGCCAGTGCGTCTCCCAACTGCAGGTCGCCGAGCGCCAGTCCCGCGTTGACGAATGCGAACAGTGGAAGGATTGCGTAAGCCACCCATGGATGCAGTGCGTGCTCCAGGTACTCCAGGGGCGAATGCTCGACCTCGTCCGGAATCGCGTTGCGCCGGTCCACATGCGGGATCATCAGGCCCGTCGCCACACCGGCCAGGGTGGCATGCACCCCGGATTTCAGGGTGCACACCCACAAGGCGACACCCAGCAGCATGTAGGGCGTCAGCGCGGTGACGCCGCGGCGGTTCAACACGAACATGGCGACGAGCACCGCACCTGCCCACATAAGCGCCACGGGCGACAATCCGTGCGAGTAGAACAAGGCAATGATCACGATCGCGATCAGGTCGTCGACCACCGCGATGGTGGACAAAAGCAGCTTCATGCCGTGCGGGGCCCGCGACCCCAATAGTGCCAGCACGCCAAGCGCGAATGCGATGTCGGTCGCGGTCGGCACGGCCCAGCCGCGCATCGCCGCGTCATCGCCGCGATTGAGCGCCGTGAACAGCAAAGCCGGAACCGCGACGCCGGCGCAGGCACAAACCAGCGGCAGCACCAGGCGGTCGCGGCCTGCAAGTTGCCCCGTCAGGGATTCCCGCTTGATCTCCAGCGAGACCAGCAGGAAGAACACCGCCATCAGGCCGTCGTTGATCCACAACAGCAGCGGCTTGGCGATCTGCAAGTCGCCGAACACCACGGCGACAGGGATGTCGCGGAAGCCGTCGTAGAACTCCGCGAGCGGCGAGTTGGCGAACAACAGCGCCAGCATCGCTGCGCCGATGAGCAGGATGCCGCCGGCCGCTTCCAGGCGCATGAAGTCCGCGAGGGCGCGGATGGCGCGGGTAGTCAGGGGGAGTGCCGTCATCCCCCCAGTCTAGCAACTGCCCGGGAGGCTACGAACACCCCTCGACGTAGTCGACCTGCGGTTCGACGCCCGCACGCCACTCCGTGACCGTGCCGGTGTCGTCGGTCGAGAACACCAGCTTGCCGTCGCCTTCGGGCGCGTCGACCTTGAGGTAGCTGCCACCTGCCACGTACTTGTGCGGACTCTCGACGACATCCGGATACAGCTCGCGGATCTCGTCCGCGCCCATCCCGGTGCGGCCGCCGCCCGGCGCGACTTCCCGATCGTTGCCGACGTCGTAGCGCACGAACTGGCCGCCTTCGAACATCAGCGCGAAGTACGAAGGGGCGTTCTCCCAGACGGGATTGAGGTAATGGCACTCCTCGCTGGCTTCGCCGTTGAGTTCCTGGCCGAAGGCGGCACGCGCCTCGGCCTCGGTCATGCCGAAGCGCATGTCGCCATAGCCGTCGTAGCGCGCCTGCCCCGGTACGGCCGCGGGCGGACCCACCGGCGCGGTGGCCGGCGGCACGTCCTGGTCGGGCTGGTCGAGCGGTGGAGGCGTTGCATCCCCGCCGGCCGCGGCGGGCGGCGTCTCCGCATTGCAGGCGGCCAGTGCGAGCACCAGCAGGGACAGCGACAGGCGACGGACCATGGCACGCTCCATTGCGATGAATGCGCAAGGAGCGTAACCGGCGCCGGTGAACGGCTTGCGAAAACCTCAGCGCGGCGCGGTGAAGTGCTTGCGCAGCCCGGCCCAGCACGCCTGGTAATCGCGCTGCCGGTGCGCGGCCTCGAGCGCCTGGCGTGTCGGCCGGATCACCGCCCGGGTTTCGAACATGAAGGCCATCGTGTCGGCGATGACGTCCGGCTTCGACAGGTCGGCGTTGCTCGCCTTCTCGAACGTCGCCGCATCCGGCCCGTGGCCGGTCATGCAGTTGTGCAGCGACGCGCCGCCGGGCGCGAAGCCCTCGGCCTTGGCGTCGTAGGCGCCATGCACCAGGCCCATGAACTCGCTGGCGACGTTGCGGTGGAACCACGGCGGCCGGAACGTGTCCTGCGCCACCAGCCAGCGCGGCGGGAAGATCGCCAGGTCCATGTTGCCGACGCCGGGCGTGTCGGAGGGCGAGGTCAGCACCAGGAAGATCGACGGATCGGGATGGTCATGGCTGATCGAGCCGATGGTGTTGAAGCGGCGCAGGTCGTACTTGCACGGCGCATAGTTGCCGTGCCACGCGACCACGTCCAGTGGCGAATGGCCGATGTCCCCGCGCCACAGGTGGCCCTGGAACTTGGCGACCAGCTCGAAGTTGCCCTCTTCGTCCTCGTAGGCCGCGACCGGGTACAGGAAGTCGCGGGCGCCGGCCAGGCCGTTGCTGCCGATCGGCCCCAGGTCGGGCAGGCGCAGCTGCGCACCGAAGTTCTCGCACACGTAGCCGCGCGCCGCGCCGCCGGGCAGCGACACCGCGAAGCGCACACCGCGCGGGATGATCGCGATCTCCTGCGGTTCGACCTCGAGTACGCCCAACTCGGTGGCGATGCGCAGCCGGCCCTGCTGCGGCACGATCAGCAACTCGCCGTCCGCGTCGTAGAACCACCGGTCCCGCATGTCGGCGTTGGCCGCGTACAGGTGGATGCCGACCCCATGCAGCGCCGCCGGCCCGCCGTTGCCGGCCATGGTGAACAGGCCATCGACGAAATCGACCGTTGCACCGGCTTCGGGCATCGGCAGCGGATTCCAGCGCAACTGGTCCGGCGTCACCGGGCCGTCGCCGAAATCGTTGTGGAAGGCGCTGGCGCCAGTGTACGGGGAGAACTGCCCGTGCATCGCCGCCGGCCGGATCCGGTACAGCCAGCTGCGGCGGTTCTCGCTGCGCGGCGCCGTGAACGCCGTACCGCTCAGCTGCTCGGCATACAACCCGTGCGCCACCCGCTGCGGCGAATTCCGCCCCACCGGCAGCGCCCCTTCAAGCGCCTCCGTCTCGAACGAATTCCCGAACCCCGACATGTACTTCATCGCTACTCCAGGGAGAGCATTTTTTGCCACGGATTACACGGATGAACACGGATAAACACATGTAAAGCAAAAATCGAGTGGCTCCTGGCGCTCGAGTCGCCTCGCCCAACTACCTTCTTGCTTTTGCCCTATCCGTGTCCATCTGTGCTCATCCGTGGCTAAAAAGCTGTTGCTTTAAAGGACGCCGCGCTTGATCTGGTCGCGCTCGATGGACTCGAACAGGGCCTGGAAGTTGCCTTCGCCAAAACCTTCATTCCCCTTGCGCTGGATGATCTCGAAGAAGATCGGGCCGAACGCGTTCTGGGTGAAGATCTGCAGCAGCTTGCGCTGCTTGGTCTCCGGGTCGGCATCGATCAGGATCGCATTGCGGCGCAGGCGATCGACGTCCTCGCCATGGTTCGGCACGCGCTGGTCGATGACGTCGAAATACGCATCCGGCGTGTCGAGGAAGGCGATGCCCGCATCGCGCATCTTCTCCACCGTCTCGTAGATGTCGTCGGTGAACAGCGCGATGTGCTGGATGCCCTCGCCCTTGTACTCGCGCAGGTATTCGTTGATCTGGCTCTTCTCGTCGCTGGACTCGTTGAGCGGGATGCGCACCACGCCGTCGGGCGCGGTCATCGCCTTGGAGAGCAGGCCGGTCTTGGCGCCCTTGATGTCGAAGTAGCGGATCTCGCGGAAGTTGAACAGCTTCTCGTAGTAGTCCGACCACTTCTGCATGTTGCCCAGGAACAGGTTGTGGGTCAGGTGGTCGATGAAGGTCAGGCCGAAGCCCTTCGGGTGCTGGTCCACGCCCTGCAGCGGGAGGAAATCGGCGTAGAGATCGGTGCGGCCGTCGTCCACCAGGTACAACATGCAGTCGCCGATGCCCTTGATCTTGAGCGTGTCGACCGCGCCCTCGGCCTGGACCTGCTCGCCGCCATTGGCCAGCACGTGGGCCAGCACGTCGGCGGTGGGCTTGCGGAAGCGGATGGCGAAGCCGCAGGCCGACGGACCGTGCCCGGCGGCGAAGCGCGACGCGAACGAATCCGGATCCTCGTTGAGCAGGAAGTTGATCGTGCCCTGGCGATACAGGGTGATGTTGCGCGACGTGTGCTGCGCCACGGCGGTGAAGCCGAGGTTCTGCAGGTAGCTGCGCATGGCGTCGCCCTGGCCTTCCGGCGCGGCGAACTCGACGAACTCGAAACCGTTGATCCCCATCGGGTTCTCGAAGGTGGTGACGGTCATTCCAAGGTTCGGCTGTGCGCTCATGGGGTCTCCGGGCTTGCGTGTGGCGGTCCAACGTTATAGTTTCATATGAAACCATTTGCAAGCCGCCCCGCAGCATGACCGACGCCCCCGCTCCCGACGCCCTCAAGCTCGAGCACTTCCTGCCCTACCGGCTGAGCGTGCTGTCCAACCGGATCAGCGACGCCATCGCCCGGGAGTACTCGCAGCGCTACGCCCTGGGCGTCACCGAGTGGCGGGTGATGGCCGTGCTCGGCCGCTGGCCGGGCCTCACCGCCAGCCAGGTGGCGCAGCGCACGGCCATGGACAAGGTGGCGGTGAGCCGCGCGGTGGCCAGCCTGCTCAAGGCCGGCCGGCTGTCGCGCACCGCCGATGCCGGCGACCGGCGGCGCGCGTTGCTGAAACTCTCGTCCGCCGGCCAGGCGATCCACGATGAAGTGGTGCCGCATGCCCGCGCTTTCGAGATGCGACTGCTCGACGGCATCCGCATCGATGAACGCGCGTCGCTGTTCCGGCTGCTCGACCGGCTCGACGAACTGGAATTGCGCGCCGAGGCGGCAGCCGCCGGCTAGCTCCCGCAGCGCCGGTATTCGAACGGAATCCGCAGCTCCGCGCCATCCTCGCCAGGCCCGGCGATCCACGCACTGAGTCCATCGCCGTTGCGGCGATATTCGACGCGATTCGGGAAATCGTGCGCCTCGTTGGCGAAGCGGATCCAGCCTTCGCCACGGTCCTCCATCGCGAATACCGTCGGCGGCACGCCATTGGGCTGCACGTGGAAGCTTGCGGCATCGCCGTCGACCACGATGCGCATGAACTCGAACGACTCGACCTTGCCGTCGCGCACCGTGCGCGACATGCCCATCAGCATGTCGCCGGCCTGCGGCAACCAGGCTTCATCGATGCGGCGGCCGTCATTCCCGCCGCACCATCGGCCTTCCAGCCATGCGAGGTCCGCCTGCGCCGTGCCCGACGCAAGCGCCAACCCGCACCCCACCGCCCATATCGCCTTCATTGCCTGCATGGCCGCCTCCCGTGTTGGACCGTTTCCAGCCTAGCCACTCCGACCGCACCGGCGCTTGTAAAAACGCGCGGGGCAATGCTCAGATGCGTCCATGCGCTACGTCGAGCATTCCCCGCCCCAGGACCTGCGCCGGCACGTGGAGTGCCTGTGGGAGCTGCGCGACGAAGACCCGGCCGATGCCGTGCAGGTGGTGTATCCCGATGGTCGCTGCGAACTGCTGGCGGAGCTGGCCACGCCGCTGCGCTTCCAGGGCCCCGATGGCGAAGTACGCGCCGACGAGGCGCTGGCCTTCGCGGCGCAGCAGCGCGGCCCGATCCGCCTGCAGGCGACGGGGCCGGTGCATTGCTTCGGCCTGCGGCTGGCCGCGGCCGCGAGTTCCCTGGTCGCCGGCACGCGCCTGCCGGCGCTGCGCGACAGCGCGCCGGACATGCGATTGCTCGACCCCGCATTCGCTGGCGATTTCGAATCCGCCGCGCGGGCCAGCGCGGCGACCGATTCTCCGGAGCCCTTGTGGCAGGTGATGCGCGGCCGTTGCGCGGCGTTCGTGCCGGACGCCATCGTCGAAGCCGCCGTAACCCTGATCGACGACAACGCGGGCGACGTGCGCATCGGCGCGCTTGCCGCGCAACTCGGCGTACCGCTGCGCAACCTGCAGGCCCGGTTCCTGGCCGAGGTCGGAATGTCACCGAAGGAGTACGCCCGCGTTCGGCGCCTGCGGGCCTTGTTGCGCACCCTGGACGAAGGCCCGGCGACGATCGCCGACGCGGCGGCGCGCCATGGCTACGCCGACCAGGCCCACGCCACCCACGACCTGGCGCGCTGGACCGGCACCACGCCGGCGCGGCTGGTGCGAGCGTTGCACGCCGATCGCGACGGCGACGGGACGTTGCGCCTGGCCGCGGCCTTCATCCGCGGCGCGGCCTGAAAAGGAAACGGCGACCGAAGTCGCCGTTTCACATGATTCGCGGCTTCCGCCGCTCCTACTTGACGCCGTGCATGAGGCGCTGGATCAGCGGGGCGATCAGGAACAGCAGCACGCCGCAGCCCACCAGCGCCCAGAAGCCGAAGGTGTAGCCGGCGTGCGCCGACGCCACGGTCATGCCGGTTTCGCCGCTGACGTGGCTGGCGAAGATGCCCGACAGGTTATTGCCGATGCCGGTCGACAGGAACCAGCCGCCCATGCCGAGGCCGACGAGGCGCACCGGGGCGAGCTTGGTGGTCATCGACAGGCCGATCGGCGACAGGCACAACTCGCCGATCGACTGGATCACGTACACCGCGACCAGGGTCCACAGCGGGATCTTGCCGAAGGAGTCCACCAGGCTCGACAGCGCGAACATCAGCAGCAGGAACGCCAGGCCGTTGAAGATCAGGCCCAGGCCGAACTTGCGCGGGATCGACGGATTGGCGCGGCCCAGCCTGATCCAGATCCAGGCGATCACCGGCGCCAGCGTGAGGATCGCGACCGAGTTGACCGACTGGAACCAGGCCACCGGGAACGTCCAGTCGCCGATGACGCGGTCGACGATGCCGTCGGCGAGGAAGTTGAACGAACTGCCGGCCTGCTCGAAGAAGCACCAGAACAGCACGTTGAACGCGAAGATGATCAGCATCGCCAGCGCCTTGTCGCGCGCCACCGGGCCGTTGCGGATGCCCTCGACCATGATCATCGCGCACAGCGCCAGGAACAGCGCGGTCAGCACCCACTGCAGCGCGGCGGCGTCGATCGCCAGCAGGAAGTAGATGCCCGGGATCGCCACGATCGCGCCCAGGAACACCCACAGCACGCGGCTCTTCTGCTCCTCGCCCTCGATCGGGCGGCCGATGCCCTGCAGCTGCCTGCGGCCGAACCAGAACCACACCAGGCTGATCAGCATGCCGATGCCCGAGGCGATGAACACGATCTTGTACGAGGGCATCGCATCGGTGCCGAATACCTTGCTGGCCAGGTAGCCGGTCAGGATCGGGGCCAGGAACGCGCCGCCGTTGATGCCCATGTAGAAAAGGGTGAAGCCGGAATCGCGACGCTCGTCGCCGCTCGAATACAGCTTGCCGACCATGGTCGAGATGTTGGGCTTGAACAGGCCGTTGCCCGCGATCACGGTGGCCAGGCCGAACTTGAACACCGTCTCGTCCGGGTAGGCGATCATGAACAGGCCGGCGGACATGATCACCGCGCCCAGCAGGATCGAGCGCTGGTACCCGAGCACCTTGTCGGCGATGTAGCCGCCGAAGATCGCCGCCGCGTACACCAGCGCGAGGTAGGCGCCGTAGACGCGGTTGGCGGGGGCCTCGCCGGTGCCCGAGCCGTCGTAGAACTGGGCCACGATGTAGAGCACCAGGGCCCAGCGGATGCCGTAGAAGGCGAACCGCTCCCAGAACTCGGTCATGAACAGCATCCACAAGGGCTTCGGATGCCCCATGACCTGCTTGAACTCAGGAATCGGCGCTTCGTTGGCGCTCGTGCTGACGGCTCCGCTCATGCGGTCTCCCCTGTGGAATTGGACCGCCGGAGCATGTCCGACCGATGCAGCGGCGTCAAACGCGCTAACGCGTGGTGCAGCGCAACATCAGGGGCTTGGGGGGCCTGAATACGCGCCGCCGGGCCCGATCGAGGTACGCACCTCGAACAGTTCCGGGAAGAAGGTCAGGTCCAGCGCCTGCTTCAGGAAGCCAACGCCGGACGAGCCGCCGGTGCCGCGGCGGAAGCCGATGATGCGCATCACCGTGCGCATGTGGCGGAAGCGCCAGAGCTGGAACTGTGTTTCCAGGTCCACCAGGTCTTCGCACAGGTGGTACTCGGCCCAGTACGAGGCCGTGTCCTCGTAGATGCGCTCGAACACCGGCAGCAGCGCCGGGTCGGAAACGTGCTGTCGGGTCCAGTCGCGCTCCACGTGGGACTCCGGCACGGCATGACCGTGGCGCGCGAGATAGCGCAGCAGCTCGTCGTACAGGCTGGGGGCTTCCAGCGCCGCGCGCAGCCTTTCGCTGCCTTCCGGATCGTGGGCGAACACCTTGAGCATGCCGGCGTTCTTGTTGCCCAGCAGGAACTCGACGGTGCGGTACTGCAGCGACTGGAAACCCGATGACGGCCCCAGCACTTCGCGGAATTCCATGTAGTCGGAGGGGGTCAGCGTCTCCAGCACCGACCACATCTCGGTCAGCTGGCGCAGCACCGCCTTGCAGCGGGCGAAGATCTTCTGGCACGGCCCGAGCTCGTCGCGTTGCAGGTGCGCGACCGCGGCGCCGAGCTCGTGCACAAGCAGCTTCAGCCACAGCTCGGAGACCTGGTGCTGGACGATGAACAGCAGTTCGTCGTGGTGCGGCGGGTTCGACAGCGGTTCCTGTGCCGACAGCAGCCGGTCCAGGCGCAGGTAGCCGCCGTAGGTGATGCGCCCGGCCAGGTCGGTATGGATGCCGGCCTCGAGCGGCCGCTGGTTGCCCCTGCTACCCACGTCTTCGGTGCCCATCCGGGCATTTTCGCTAGAATGGCGGTTCTGCCGCAACAGGGCCCGAGCATGACCGTCGCCGCCAAGTTCGAGATCGAATACCTGCAATACCTGGATGCCGACGGCAAGGCCGTGTCCGAGCTGCCGAAAGCCTTCAAGGACCCCAAGGTCCTGCTGCCGCTGTTCAAGCAGATGCTGTACGTGCGCACCTTCGACACCAAGGCGATCGCGCTGCAGCGCACCGGCAAGCTGGGCACCTACGCCGCCTGCCTGGGCCACGAGGCGACCCACGTCGGCATCGGCGCGTCGATGAAGCCCGAGGACGTGTTCGCGCCCAGCTACCGCGAGTACGGCGCCCAGTTCATGCGCGGCGTGCTGCCGCGCGAAGTGCTGATGTACTGGGGCGGCGACGAGCGCGGCAACGACTTCCAGGGTCCGAAGAACGACTACCCGTGGTGCGTTCCGATCTCCACCCAGTGCCTGATGGCGTCGGGCGCGGCGCTGTCGTTCAAGCTGCGCAAGCAGGACCGCATCGCGGTCGCGTGCTGCGGCGACGGCGGCTCGTCGAAGACCGACTTCTACGCCGCGCTGAACTCGGCCGGCGCGTACAAGCTGCCGCTGGTGCTGTGCGTGATCAACAACGGCTGGGCCATCTCGGTGCCGCGCAAGTCGCAGACCGGCGCGCAGACGCTGGCGCAGAAGGGCCTGGCCGGCGGCCTGCATTGCCTGCAGGTGGACGGCAACGACCTGATCGCCGTGCTCGAAGCGATGCGCCGCGCCACCGAGCGAGCGCGCACGGGCGAAGGCGGCAGCGTGATCGAGTTCATGACCTACCGCCTGCACGACCACACCACCGCAGACGACGCGCGCCGTTACCGCGGCGAGGACGAGGTCAAGGCCGCCTGGACGCGCGAGCCGATGCTGCGCCTGCGCAAGTACCTGGAGAAGGCCAAGGCCTGGGACGCGAAGCAGGAAGAGGCGTGGCTGGAGGAATGCGGCCGGAAGGTGGACGTGGAGATCAACGCCTACCTGGAAACCAAGGTACAACCGGTGGAAGCGATGTTCGATTACCTCTACGGGGAACTGCCCGCGGAACTGGCGGCCCAGCGCGAGCAGGCCATTGCCTGGGAGAAGCGCAATGGCTGAACAGAAGACCAGCGCGCCGGCGCCCATCACCCTCATCGAGGCGATCACCCAGGCCATGGCCTACGAGATGCGCAACGACGACAGCGTCGTCGTGCTCGGCGAGGACGTCGGCGTCAACGGCGGCGTGTTCCGCGCCACCGCCGGCCTGCAGCAGGCGTTCGGCGACGAGCGCGTGCTCGACACTCCGCTCGACGAGACCACCATCGCCGGCCTCACCGTCGGCATGGCCTCGCAGGGCATGAAGCCCGTGGCCGAAGCGCAGTTCGACGGTTTCATGTACCCGATGGTCGACTTCATCGTCTGCCACGCCGCGCGCATGCGCTACCGCACCCGCGGCCGCCTGACCTGCCCGATGGTGCTGCGCGTGCCATGGGGCGGCGGCATCCGCGCGCCCGAGCACCACAGCGAAGCGAACGAATCGATCTTCACCAACGTGCCGGGCCTGCGCGTGGTCATGCCCTCGTCGCCGGCGCGCGCCTACGGCCTGTTGCTGGCTGCGATCCGCGATCCTGATCCGGTGATCTTCATGGAGCCCAAGCGAATCTATCGCCAGTACAAGGAGCTCGTGCCGGACGATGGCGAGGCCCTGCCGCTGGACGTGTGCTACGTGCTGCGCGACGGCACCGACCTGACCCTGGTGACCTGGGGCGCGCAGGTGAAGGAAACGCTCGAGGCTGCCGATGCGTTGGCGAAGGACGGCATCAGCGCCGAAGTCATCGACGTGGCCACGCTCACCCCGCTGGACTTCGACACCATCGCCGAATCGGTGGCCAAGACCGGCCGCTGCGTGATCGTGCACGAAGCGGCGAAGACCGCCGGCTTCGGCGCCGAGATCGCCGCGCGCCTGGCCGAGGAATGCATGTACGACCTGGTTGCCCCGGTCGAGCGCGTCACCGGCTACGACACCCACATCCCGCTGTTCCGCCTGGAGATGAAGTACCTCCCGAGCGTGGACAAGATCGTCGCCGCGGCCAAGCGCGCCCTGGCCCATTCCTAGGAAGGACACCGATGAGCAAGAAATTCCTGCTGCCCGACCTCGGCGAAGGCCTGCCGGACGCCACCATCGTCGAGTGGTACGTCAAGGAAGGCGACACCATCAAGCTCGACGAGAACCTGGTCTCGATGGAAACCGCCAAGGCCGTCGTCGACGTGCCCTCGCCGGTCTCCGGCAAGGTGCTCAAGCTCGCCGGCGGCCCCGGCGACGTGATCGTCACCGGCACCATGCTGGCGGAGTTCGAAATCGACCCGTCGCTGCCGCAGCGCGCGGAGGGCCAGGACACCGGCCACCACCATGGCGGTGGCGGCCATGGCGTGGGCAGCGAGGATCCCGCGCCCGACGACAAGGTCGTGGCGTCCGACGAGGGCGGCGCGATCGAGGACGCCGACAGCGGCGACGGCGATGCCGGCACCGTGGTCGGCGCGATGCAGTCCTCGAACGCGGTGCATACCGAAACGGCCGTTGCGGTGGGCGGCGTCAAGGCGATGCCGGCTGTGCGCGCGATGGCGCGCAAGCTCAAGGTCGACCTGTCGCGCGTGCGCGCCACCGGGCCGGACGGCACGGTGACCATGGCGGACGTGAAGCAGGCGGCGGCGGATGGCAACCTGCTCCCCTCTCCCGCTGGCGGGAGAGGGGCTGGGGGTGAGGGTGCGCCCTCATCCGCCCCGCTGCGCGGGGCAACTTCTCCCGCGAGCGGGAGAAGGGATGAAGCCGATCGCACCAGGGTTTCCGCGTCGGGCAAGCCGATGCGCACACAGCCGCCGGGCGTGTCGGTCTCCGGGCAGCCGGAGCAGCTCAAGGGCGTGCGCCGCAACATGGCGCGGGTCATGGCCGATGCGCATGCCAACGTCGTGCCGACCACCCTGGTCGACGACGCCGACCTCCATGCCTGGCTCGGCAAGCAGGACATTACCGCGCGCCTGGTCCGCGCCATCGTCGCCGCATGCAAGGCGGTGCCGGCGCTCAATGCCTGGTTCGATGGCGAGAAGCTCACCCGCACCATGCATCCGCACGTGGACATCGGCATCGCGGTCGACACCGACGACGGGCTGTTCGTCCCGGCCCTGCGCAATGCCGACATGCTCGACGCCAACGGCGTGCGCGGCGCGATCCAGCGCCTGCGCGCGCAGGTGCAGGACCGCTCGATCCCGGCCAGCGAACTGTCCGGCTACACCATCTCGCTGTCGAACTTCGGCATGTTCGCCGGCCGCTATGCGACCCCGGTGGTGGTGCCGCCGACCGTCGCCATCATCGGCGCGGGCAAGCTGTCCAACGACGTGGTCGCGGTCATCGGCGGCATCGAAGTGCATCGCCGCATGCCGATCTCGCTGACCTTCGACCATCGCGCCGCGACCGGCGGCGAAGCCGCGCGCTTCCTCAAGGCGCTGCTGGACGACCTGTCGCTGCCCAACTGAACCGGACGGCCCCCATGGCACACCGCAGCCGCCTCGCAGGATTCATCATCGACTGCAACGTCGACGACCTCGACCCCGCCGCGGCGTTCTGGAGCGACGCGCTGGGCATGCCGGTGACCGACAGGGAAGCCGGCCTGGACGGCGCCGAATACCAGAGGCTGGGCGACACGCCCAGTGACCTGCACATCGAGGTGCAGAAGGTCGCCCACCCTTCGCGCGTGCACCTGGACATCGAATCCGACGACATCGACGCCGAGGCCGCGCGCCTGGAGAAGCTGGGCGCGAAGAGGATCGGTTTCGTGAAGCGCTGGTGGGTCATGGAAGCGCCGACCGGCCAGCGCTTCTGCGTAGTGCGCATGAGGCACCCCGGGAAGGGCGCTCCGCCCAACGAGTGGCCGTAGAAGAAAAAAGGGGACGGAGGTAATTAAGCGCATGCGCTTAATTACCTCCGTCCCCTTTTTTTCTACCTGATCACGGCGCGGCGGACGAAGACCGCGATGGTCAATGCCAGCAGGTAGACGCCGTAACCGGCCGAGGTCGCCAGGATCTGCGGCCACATTTCGCCGTACTGGCGATCGGCGTAGCCATGCGCCCAGCGTAGCGTGGCGATGAACGCCAGCAGCGCGACGACCAGCGCGGCGATGTCGAACAGGCGGCGCCCGGCGTTGCGCGGCTGCCGCGGATAGACCCAGAACAGCACCGAGAGGATCAGGAACCACGGCGCGAACAGGATGAGCGCCAGGTCGGGCACGGACGACAGGTTCATGCCTTGGCCTCTTCGGCCGCGCGCAGGGCCTCGAGCGCACGCGCGACTTCGTCGCCGGCGACGCCCTCGCCCAGCGCCACGTCGGCGTCAGGCCGCGCGAAGCCGCCGCGCTTGAGCGCGGCCACGCGCTGGCCGGCATCCTTCGGCGAGTCGAAACCGCGGCTGACCAGCAACAGGCGATCGCCGTCGACCAGCTTGAAGTGGAAGCGGCCGTCGCTTTCCCGATACTGCTTGAACGCCGGCAGCGCGGCCTTGGGCGAACGTGCGCCCTGCGCCTCCCTGGCCGTGGCCGTCGACAGGTCGCGCAGGCCGACCGCATGCCGCAGCTCGCGCAGGAACGGCGTTGCATGCTGTTCGCGCAGCCGGCGCGCGCCCTCGCGCAGCTGCTCCTCGATGCGCGCGGGATTGGCGATCAGCGTCTCGTAGCGCTCGCGCAACGGCGCCACTTCCGAATCGATGCGTTCGAACAGCGCCTGCTTGGCATCGCCCCACGCGATCCCGTCCGCATAGGCCTTGCGCATGGCCGCGGTTTCCTCCGCGCTGGCGAAGGCCTGGTAGATCTCGAACAGCGCCGAGCCGTTCGGGTCCTTCGGCTCGCCGGGCGCGCGCGAGTCGGTGACGATGGAGAACACCAGCTTCTTCAGCTCCGCGCGCGGCGCGAACAGGGCAATGGTGTTGTCGTAGCTCTTGCTCATCTTGCGGCCGTCGAGGCCCGGCAACGTCGCCACCTGTTCCTCGATCGCCGCTTCGGGCAGGGTGAAATAGTCGCCCCCGTATAGGTGGTTGAAGCGCTGGCCGATGTCGCGCGCCATCTCGATGTGCTGCACCTGGTCGCGACCGACGGGCACCTTGTTCGCATTGAACAGCAGGATGTCGGCGGCCATCAGCACCGGGTACATGTACAGGCCGCCGGTGATCCCGGCGTCGTCGTCCTCGCCGGCCTCGCGGTTGCGGTCGACGGCGGCCTTGTAGGCGTGGGCACGGTTGAGCAGACCCTTGCCGGCCACGCAGGTCAGCAGCCAGGTGAGTTCGGCGATCTCGGGGATGTCGCTCTGGCGGTAGAACCGCACCTTCTCCGGTTCCAGGCCGCAGGCCAGCCAGGCCGCGGCGATCTCCAGGGTCGAGCGCTGCACCCGCGCCGGATCCTGCACCTTGATCAGGGCGTGGTAGTCGGCGAGGAAATAGAAGCTCTCCACGCCCGGGGCACGGCTGGCGGCAATCGCCGGGCGGATCGCGCCGACGTAGTTGCCCAGGTGCGGGGTGCCCGAGGTGGTGATGCCGGTAAGGACGCGTTGGGAGGCCATCGGTCCAGTTTACCGGAGCCGAAACGACAACGGCCCGGGGTTGCCCGGGCCGTTGTCGTGCGGCGTCGACGCCGCGTCAGGAGTCGAGGGTGCGCTCGAAGTCGCGGACCTCGTTCTCGGCGCGGTCGCGGTCCCAGCCGTACTGCTCCTGGAGCTTGCCGGCGAGGTACTTGCTGTCGCCCTCGGCGACGTCGAACACGTCATCCGTGAGGTCGCCCCACTTCTGCTGGGCCTGGCCCTTCAGCTGGGTCCACTTGCCGGCGATGATGTCCTTGTTCATGCATTGCACCTCTGGTTGCGGGGGAACGGCCAGTGTCGCAATCCGGCCGTTACCGTGCGGTCAAGGGCAGCACGCTCAGGGGCAGTTGCCTTCCTGGTCGTCGTGGCAGTCCTGGGCGGTGTCCTTGATGGAATCGCCGGCCGACTCGATGTCCTTGCCGACGCCCTCGACCGTATGACAGGCGGACAGCAGGCCCATCGACAGCATCGAGATCAGGATCGCCGACGCGAAATGCTTGCGGTTGATTTGCATGTGCCTCTCCTTGGGTTCCTTGGGAGCGAACGGCGGCTGCCGTCGTGCGTCACATGGAAGCCCGGAGCGCGTGAATTCGGCGTCGTCCCGCCGGTCACCGGCGGGTCGCCATTCAGGCATGTGCCTGCTGCGTCAATCCCGCATCAGCGTGGACTTGCCGAACAGGCTCTCGACCAGGTCCACCGACACCCGCGCAGTCTCGTTGCGGTTGTCCAGCAGCGGGTTGAGCTCGACTATGTCCAGCGAGCCGAGGCGGCCGCTGTCGGCGATCATTTCCATCACCAGTTGCGCTTCGCGGTAGCCCGGGCCGCCCGGCACGGTGGTGCCCACGCCCGGCGCGATCGATGGATCCAGGAAGTCCACGTCGAAGCTCACGTGCAGGTGGGTGTCGGCGTCCATGCCCGCCAGCGCTTCCTCCATGGTCCGCTTCATCCCGACCTCGTCGATGTAGCGCATGTCGTAGACGTCGAGGCCGTGTTCCTTGACCAGGCGCTTCTCGCCTTCGTCGACCGAGCGGATGCCGATCTGGCGCACGTGCGCCGGCAGGATCGCAGGCTTGCTCCCGCCCAGCGTGGTCAGCGCTTCGGGACCGATGCCGCACAGGCAGGCCACCGGCATGCCGTGGATGTTGCCCGATGGCGTCACGTCGTGCGTGTTGAAATCGGCGTGCGCGTCCAGCCACAACACCCGCAGCTGCTTGCCCGTCTCGCGGCAATAGCGCGCCACGGCGGTGATCGAGCCGATGCCCAGGCAGTGGTCGCCGCCCATCATGATCGGCATGCGCCCGGTCTTCAGTTCGGCGCCGACCGCATCCATGACCGCACGGTTCCAGGCCACCACTTCCTGCAGGTGGCGATAGCCCTCCACCGGGGGCTGCCACGGATTGCGCGGGCCCTCCAGGTTGCCACGGTCGATCACGTCGATGCCGCGCGCGACCAGCGCTTCGGCCAGGCCGGCGATGCGCAGCGCATCGGGTCCCATCAGCGCGCCGCGATGGCCCGCGCCCACGTCGGTCGGGGCGCCGATCAGCGATACCGGCGGATAACGACGGCTCATCGGCTGTCCTCCATGGAATGGTGTATGTCCGTGGTGCCGGCACCCGGATTCGAACTGGGGACCTACCGCTTACAAGGCGGTTGCTCTACCAACTGAGCTATGCCGGCGTCGAGGCGGCGATTCTAGCGCAGCGCGCGGGGAAGCCCGCCGCCTGCAGGGCATCGACCCGGCGTTGCGCACCGTCCAGGGTGCTGAACAGCCCCAGCGCGATGCTGCTTGCATCGCCCTCGCGCATCACCAGGAAGTCGCTGAAGCCGGCCGCGCCGATGCGCGCGGCCATCGCCTGCGCTGCCTCGGCCGACTCCAGGTCCGGCAGGTAGACGCGCCAGTTCGTGCCCTGCCCGGCAGGGCCGCGACATGCGCCGGGGGCAGCCGGCGCCGCCGAGGACGTCGCCGCCGGGGCCTGGTTGCCGGGCGTGTCGTCGTCCGCCTGGGTCGATTCGTCGAGCAGCTGCAGCCGCGGCACGCCGGAAGGCTGCGGTACGGCGGGCGCAGGCGGCGCATCGTGCAGCACCCACCACGCGGCGACGCCAAGGTTCAGGACCAGCAACAGGACGATGGCGGCGCGGATGAGCATGCGGCGTCGATTCTATCGGCCGGCCGGTGGATTGGCACTGGCCCATCGCGCCAGGCCTTGCAGCACCAGCGCAGGCGCATGCACCGCGCCGGCCAGGCGCGGCAGCAGTGCCGGTGCACCGCCGCCGTGCAAGAGCAGCTCCGGCACCTCGCCGCCCAGCAACCGTGCGGCTTCATCGCGGCTGCGCGCGAGCAGCGCCAGTGCCGCGCCTTCGCAACCGGAGGCCAGCGCATCGTCGGTATCGGCGGCGAATTCGCTGTAGGTGCCGCCGCGCCCGGGCAGTACCGGCGCGCGCGCATGCAGGGCCACGCGCATCAGGTCCGGCGACGGCGCGATCCTGCCGCCGCGGTGCAGGCCTTCCGCATCCAGCAGGTCGACG
>NZ_JARUVM010000052.1 GCF_029763755.1 Luteimonas sp. 8-5 | reverse complement strand
GGCGGTCGCCCGGGCGGTGGCAAGCCCGGCGGTGGCCAGCGTCCCGGCGGTCGCGGTCCGCGCGGCGGCAACGGCAGCCGCTAGACAACCTCGCTAGCCACGGCCGGTACGCCATCACGTCGCGTGCCGGCCGTCATCGGCACACTCGGGCCGCATGCCGGCCCTCAACGTCCTCACGCTGAATGCCCACATGGGTTTCAGCACTTCGCGGCGCCGCTTCGTGCTCCCCGCGTTGCGCGAAGCGATCCGCGGCGTGTCCGCCGACCTGGTGTTCCTGCAGGAGGTGCTGGGCGCGCACGCCCATCATGCCCGGCGCCATGCCGACTGGCCGGCCGAACCGCAATACGAGTTCCTGGCCGACACCATCTGGGCGCAACACGCGTACGGTCGCAACGCCGCCTACCCGCACGGGCACCACGGCAACGCGCTGCTCTCGAAGTTCCCGATCCTGCTCCAGCGCAACCACGACGTGTCGGTACAGGGCCACGAACAACGTGGGCTGCTGCATTGCGTGCTCGATGTACCAGGCAGCAGCGGCGAACTGCACGCGGTGTGCGTGCACCTCGGCCTGCGTGAAGCGCATCGTCGCCGGCAGCTCTGCCTGCTCTGCGACCTGTTGCGCGATGGCATCCCCGCCGCCGCGCCGGTGATCGTCGCCGGAGACTTCAACGACTGGCGGATGCGCGGCCACGGCCTGGTCGAAGCTTGTGGCCTGGTGGAAGCCTTCATCGCATCGAACGGTCGGCCGGCGCGCACGTTTCCGTCGCGCCATCCGCTGCTGACCCTGGATCGCATCTACCTGCGCGGCGCGCGCGCCAGCGATCCGCGTGTGCTCAAGGCACGTCCGTGGTCGCGCCTGTCCGACCATGCGCCGCTGTTGGCGCGGGTGGAGTGGTAGCGATGGCCAGGGTGGACAGCCACGAACTGCGACTGCTCGAGAACGGCGAGGCGTTCTTCGCGCGCGTCGGGGAAGCCATCGCCGCGGCGCGGGACGAAGTGCTGCTGGAAAGTTTCATCCTGTTCGAGGACAAGGTCGGCCTGGCGCTGCAGCAGCAGCTGGTCGCTGCCGCCCGGCGCGGCGTCCGGGTCGAGGCGACGGTCGACGGCTACGGATCGCCGCACTTCTCCCCTGGGTTCATCGCCGCGCTCAGCGACGCAGGCGTCCGGTTGCGCGTCTTCGATCCTCACCGGCCGCTGCTGGGCATGCGCATGCACGTGTTCCGGCGCCTGCATCGCAAGCTGCTGGTCATCGACGGGAGACGCGCCTTCATCGGCGGCATCAATTTCTCGGCCGACCACCTGGCCGACTTCGGCCCGGATTCGAAGCAGGACTATGCGGTGGAAGTCGCCGGCCCGATCGCCGCGACCGTGCGCGACTTCATGCACGCCGCGCTTTCCGGCGATGGCACGGGCGAACGCTGGCACCCGCCGCCAGCGCCGCGCGACGCCGCATTGCGCTTCGTGCTGCGCGACAACCGCAACCGCTCGCGCGACATCGAGCACGCCTATCGGCAAGCCATTCGCGCCGCGCAGGAAGAAGTGCTGCTGGCCAATGCCTACTTCTTCCCCGGCTACGGTTTCACCCGCGACCTGCGCCACGCCGCCCGGCGCGGCGTGCGCGTGGTGCTGCTGATGCAGGGCCAACCGGACACGCCGCTGGCGCGCATCGCGCGCCGGCTGTACCGCCCGTTGGCCGAATCGGGCGTGGAGCTGCACGAATACTGCCGGCGTCCGTTCCACGGCAAGGTGGCCGTCGTCGACCGCGAGTGGGCCACCGTGGGTTCCAGCAACCTCGATCCCCTGAGCCTCTCACTCAACCTCGAGTCGAACCTGGTGGTGCGCGATCGCGACTTCGCCGGCGAACTGCGCGCGCGACTGCTGCACCTCCTGGAGGAGGACTGCGAACCCGTCGACCAGGCGCGCATGCCACCGTGGCGGCCCTGGCACGTGCTGACCCGTCCCCTGCTCTTCCATTGCCTGCGGCGCTTCCCCGACTGGGCCGGCCTGCTGCCCGCGCATACGCCGAAGACCGCGCTGCTGCGTCCCGACCCCGGAACTACGCCATGAGCGCCGTGCGCAAGCGCACCTGGCGGCAGCGCTGGTTGCGCATCGCCTTTGGCGCCTTCGCGCTGGTGGTGGCGGTGCTGCTGGTGCGCTACGCGCGCGGCATCGACTGGCCTGCCGTGGCTGCGGCACTGGCAGGCCTGGACACCACCACGGTGTCGCGCGTCGCCGCGCTGGCGGTGCTGAGTTTCCTCACCTACGGCAGCTACGACCTGGTCGCGCGCCGCTATACCGGCCACCACTTGTCGACGCGGCGCGTGCTGGGCATCGGCATGACCGCCTACGCCTTCGCCCTGTGCGTGGGCGCGGCGATCGGCAGCGCCGGCTTCCGACTGCGCATGTACGCGCGTTCCGGCCTGGGCATCGGCACCATCAGCCGCATCATCGGCTTCAGCGTGGCCGGCAACTGGCTGGGCTACGGGACCCTGGCCGGGGTGCTGTTCGCCAGCGGCGCGGTGTCGCCCCCGGCGCAATGGTCGTTCGGGAGCGGTTGGCTGCGTGCCACCGGCGTGGTGATGCTGGCGCTGGTGGTGGCCTACCTGGCCGCATGCGTTGCCTGGCATGGGCGCGTCGTCCATGTCCGCGGACACCACCTCCGGATGCCGTCGGTCGGCCTGGGCGCATTGCAGGTCGCGCTGGCGACATTCAACTGGTCGCTGATGGCGACCATGCTGTTCTTCTTGCTCGGCACCGCGCATCCGTGGCCGCTGGTCGCCGGCACGCTGTTGCTGGCAGCCGTGGCCAGCGCGATGGTGCACCTGCCGGCGGGCATCGGCGTGATGGAAGCAGTGTTCATCGCCGTGCTGGCGGCGGGCGTTCCGGATGCGCGCATCCTCGCCGCCCTGCTCGCCTGGCGTGCGCTCTACTACGTCGCCCCGCTGGTACTGGCGACGGCGTTCTACCTCGGCTTCGAGGCGCGCGGCAGGCGCTCAGCGTAGTTCGAACACGTCCGCGTCCAGCATCGCCGGGAAATGTTCGCGATGCGCGCGCAGGCGTTCCATCGACAGCGTCGTGGTCGACACCACTTCCATGTCGGTGCATTCGCTCAGCGGCTCGCCGAGGAAATCCAGGATCGCGCTGTCGCCGGAATAGCGGTGCCCGTTGCCGTCGGTGCCGACCCGGTTGAGGCCGGCGACATAGCACAGGTTCTCGATCGCCCGCGCCCGCAGCAGGGTCTTCCACGGCCATGCCCGCACCGCCGGCCAGTTGGCCACGTACAGCAGCAGGTCGTAGTCGAGCTGGCCCGGGCGCTCCACGTCGTAGCGGTTGCGCGAGAACACCGGGAAGCGCAGGTCGTAGCAGACCAGCGGGCAGATCCGCCAGCCGCGCCAGTCCACGGTCAGGCGCGGCGCGCCGGCGGCATAGCGCTCGTGCTCGCGCGCGTAGCGGAACAGGTGGCGCTTGTCGTAATGCTGCAGGCCGCCGTCGGGCGTGGCGAACAGCAGGCGGTTGTACACCTTGTCCGCGCTTTCGCCGGCGCGCAGCTGCACGCTGCCGCACACCGCCGCGTCGAGGTTGCGCGCCTGCTCGCGGATCCAGGCCACGGTCGGCCCGTCCATGGTCTCGGCCTGGCCGATGGCGTCGTTGCTGAAACCGCTGGTGAAGGTTTCCGGCAGCAGCACGAGGTCGGTGATGCCGCGCAGCGGCGCGATCAACCGGCCGTAGTACTCGCGGTTGCCGGCCGGGTCGTGCCAGCGGGTATCGCCCTGGACGAGGCTGACTCTGAGGTCTTGCATGGGATTCCTACAATCGCTGCAGCCGGGTAATGGCCGCGTCGAGGGTGGCCTCGCTCTTGGCGAAGCACAGGCGCGCCAGGCGCTGGCCCGGTGGCGGGGTTTCGTAGAACGGCGAAAGCGGGATCGAGGCGACGCCGTGCTCGGTGGTCAGCCAGCGGCAGAACGCGAGGTCGTCCAGGTCGCTGACGGCCGAATAGTCCACCAGCTGGAAATAGCCGCCGGGTACCGGCAGCGGGCGCAGCCTGGTGGTGCGCAGCTGCTCGGCGAAGCGGTCGCGCTTCTCCTGGTAGAACGCGCCGAGTTGCTCGTAGTGCTCCGGCTCGTCCCGGATCATCGCGGCGAACGCATGCTGGGCCGGGGTGAAGGTGCAGAAGGTGTTGTACTGGTGGACCTTGCGGAACTCGGCCGAAAGCGCCGGCGGCGCAATCACGTAGCCCACCTTCCAGCCCGTGCAGTGGTAGGTCTTGCCGAAGCTCGACACCACCACCGCCCGCTGGCGCAGCGCCGGATGGCGCAGCACGGATTCGTGGCGCGCGCCGTCGAACACGATGTGCTCGTAGACCTCGTCGGACAACAATACGATGTCGTTGCCGCGAAGCAGGTCTTCGATGGCCGCGATGTCGTCCGCCCCGAACATCGCGCCCGACGGATTGTGCGGGCTGTTGACCATCAGCATCCGCGTGCGCGGCGTGATCGCCGCGCACACCGCTTCCCAGTCCGGCGCGAAGGTGGCCGGATCCAGGGGCACGTGGACGGCTTTCGCCCCGGCCAGGTCGATCGCCGGCTCGTAGCAGTCGTAGCACGGGTCCAGCACGATCACTTCCTCCCCGGCGTGGACCAGGGCATGGACCGCGTCGAAGATCGCTTCCGAAGCGCCGGAGGTGACCGTGACTTCGGCATCCGCGTCCGGCCGCCAGCCGTAGCAGCGCTCGGTCTTGTCCGCGATCGCCTGGCGCAGCGCGGGGATGCCCGACATCGGCGCGTACTGGTTGTGCCCGGCGCGCATGGCCGCGTCGAGGCCTTCGAGCAGGCGGCCCGGCGGCGGGAAATCGGGAAAACCCTGGCCCAGGTTGATGGCCTGGTGCTCGGCGGCGAGCTGGGACATCACGGTGAAGATCGTGGTCCCTACCTTTGGAAGCTTGGTGCGTGGCATCGGTCCTGCCCGTGCGTTCTACAATGCCGCTTTGTAGCATGACCGGCATGACAGACCAGCAGCAAGCCCCGCCCCTCCTGACCGCGCAGGGCCTTGCCTTCTCGCGCAACGAGCAGCGCGTGTTCGGCCCGCTGGATTTTTCCGTCGAAGCCGGCGAGGCGCTGCTGGTGCAGGGCGGCAACGGCGCGGGCAAGACCACCTTGTTGCGCGTGCTGGCGGGCCTGTTGCAACCCGACGCCGGCGGCATCGGCATCGACGGACGCCCGGCCGACCCGGCGCTGCGCGCCCGCGCCATCGCCTACATGGGCCACCTGCCCGCGCTCAAGGCAGACCTGACCGCGCTGGAGAACCTGCACTTCCTGTGCGGCCTGCACGGCCGCCGCCGCGGCCAACTGCCGGGCAACGCCATGGCCGCCGTCGGCCTGGCCGGCTACGAGGACGCACTGGCGCGGCAGCTATCGGCCGGCCAGAAGAAGCGCCTGTCGCTGGCGCGCATGTGGCTGTCGCCGGCGCCGTTGTGGCTGCTCGACGAGCCCTACGCCAACCTTGACCTGGAAGGACTGGAACTGGTCAACCGCATGATCCAGGCACACCTGCGCGATGGCGGCGCCGCCCTCCTCACCACCCACGGCGCTTACGCCGCACCGCCGGTGCGCACACGGATGCTGGTGTTGAACAGCGCGCAACTGGAGCCGCTGCCATGATGTTCTCCGCGGCCAAAGCCCTGGTGGCGCGCGACCTGCGCCTGTTGTGGCGCCGTCGCGGCGACGCCATGCAGCCCGCAGTGTTCGCCTTGCTGGTGCTGGTGCTGTTCGCGCTGGCGCTGGGCAGCGACAGGAAGCTGCTGGGGATGGTCGCCGGTGGCGCGTTGTGGGTGGCGGTGCTGCTTTCAGGACTGCTGGCGCTCGACACCTTGTTCCGCGGCGACGCCGAGGACGGGTCGCTCGAACAGTGGTTGTTGGCGCCGGTGCCGCTGGCCTGGCTGGTGCTGGTGCGCGTGGCCACCCACTGGGCCACCACCGTGCTCCCGCTGCTGCTGGCGATGCCGCTGCTGGCCGAAGTGATGGCGTTGCCACCGGCGCAATTGCCGGTCTTGATGGTATCGATGGCGTTGGGAACGCCGTTGCTGGCGCTGCTCGGCGCCGTGGTCGCGGCGCTGACGGTCGGCATGCGCCGTTCCGGGATCCTGGTGGCGCTGCTGGCGTTGCCGCTGTACGTGCCGGTGCTGGTGTTCGGCGCCGGCAGCGTGGCCGCGTCGACGCAAGGCCTGGATGCGACCGGCGGGCTGCTGCTGCTCGCCGCCGGGCTGGTCGCTGCACTGGCGCTGGCGCCGCTGGCGGCCGCCGCGGCG
>NZ_JARUVM010000051.1 GCF_029763755.1 Luteimonas sp. 8-5 | reverse complement strand
CGTGCCGGTGCTGGTGTTCGGCGCCGGCAGCGTGGCCGCGTCGACGCAAGGCCTGGATGCGACCGGCGGGCTGCTGCTGCTCGCCGCCGGGCTGGTCGCTGCACTGGCGCTGGCGCCGCTGGCGGCCGCCGCGGCGATCCGCATCGCGCTGGACTAGGTTGGGGGCGACATGTCCGACAAAAAGCCATCCGGCGTCCACGGCGCGCCACGAGGCAGGCGCGACGTCGAACTGGGCAAGCGCGGCGAGCTTCGGGCCCATCAGTTCCTCCAGTCCGCCACCGAGGTGTTCCTGGAGAAGGGTTACCGCAATGCGCGCCTGGCCGACATCGTGGCCCGGGCCGGCGGGTCGCTGGCCACGCTGTATCGCGTATTCGGTGACAAGGAAGGCCTGGTGCACGCGATCATGGATGAAAGCATCCGTTCCTTCGGCGAGGGTCTGGATCTCCTTCGCGACCCGGCCCTTCCACCGGAGCAGGCCCTGTACGCCGCGACCGAACGGATGGTCACCGAAATCCTGTCCCCGGCCCGCATCGTCTGCCACCGGATCGTCATTGCCGATGGACTCGACTTCCCGGCGTTGCGCGACTGGTTCTTCGACCACGGCATCGCTCCGGTCGAGGAACGGCTCACCGAGTACTTCGCCCGCGGCAAGGAGAGCGGCCGCCTCATCCTGGAGTCTCCCAGAATCGCCGCCGACCGCTTCTACATGATGGTTTTCGGCGGCACCATCCTGCGCAGCCTGAACGGCACGGTGTCTGCCGCAGACATCGGCCTGGTGCAGGCGCAGACCCGCGAGGCGGTCTCGATTTTCCTGCGCGGGGTCCTGCCGCGGCGCGACTTGACAGCGGACGAGGGCTGAACCACAGTGGCGTAACGGCGATTACATTCTGCTAAGGGGCAGGCAATGCGTGTATTCGTGGCGAGCTTGCTGGGCCTGGTGACGGCCGTCCTCGTGGCCGCCGGCCTGATGGCCCCCGTTTCGGTCGCCGCCCAGCAAGCCGACCGGTACAACCTGCCCGCCACCGACTTCGGCAGCACAGCCCCCATCTCGCCTCACGGATTCGGGCCCGCCCCGGGATTCGCCCACGCCCCGGTCCCCATCAATCCCGACAGCCCCGGCGCCCGCGCGGTCGGGCAACAGGTCTGCACGGCCTGCCACAGCCAGGAAGCGGACAACTTCGCCCACACCGTGCACTCGCTCGGCATGCAGGCAGCGCTGGCCGCGGATCCGGCCACGGCCACCTGCGAGGCCTGCCACGGGCCCGGTTCGCGCCATATCGAGGATCCCACCGCGAAGGGTTCGATCATCGCCTTCACCAAGGGGGGCGGCAGCACGGTGGAGACCCAGACGGGCAGTTGCCTGGGTTGCCATTCCGGCGGCCAGCGCGACCAGTGGACGGGTTCGGTGCACCAGCGCAACGACCTGAGCTGCAGCGACTGCCACAACCCGATGGCACGGTTCTCGACGGACGGACTGCTGGCGAAGCAATCGATCAGCGAGACCTGCGCCGGGTGCCATCGCGACATCCGCCAGCAGTTCAACCGCCGCTCGCACATGCCCTTGCCCGAAGGCCAGATGAGCTGCGTCGACTGCCACAACCCGCACGGCACCATCAACGCGACATTGCTCAAGACGGATACCGTCAACGAGACCTGCTACCAGTGCCACGCCGAGAAGCGCGGGCCGATGCTGTTCGAACACGCGCCGGTGCGCGAGAGCTGCCTCAACTGCCATACCCCGCACGGATCCAACCAGCACGCATTGCTGGTCGCGCCGATCCCGTTCCTGTGCCAGCAGTGCCATTCGCACGTGCGCCATCCCAATGACCTGCTCACCCGGACGTCGCTGCCCAACGGCATGGCAGCCGACGAGCGCCTGATGGGCCGCGGCTGCATTACCTGCCACGCCCAGATCCACGGTTCCAACCATCCCTCCGGCCCACGGATGCACAAGTAGCGACGACGCGCAGGGAGGTCACGAGATGAAGCCAGCTACCCGTCCCATCGCACGACTGCACCCGCTGTGGCTGGCCCTGCTCGGCGCGATGGCACTGCCGGCCATGGCCCAGGACAGCGGCGTCGGCGTGGACCTCCACTTCGGCAACGCCCTGGATCCGTCCGGCGCGATCTCGCGCGGTTGCGATGCAAACGGCATGAGCTGGCTGAGCGCCGAGCGCAAGCGCACTCCGAGCGGGCAGCTGTATCCCTGCGTTCCCGACTTCGGGCAATCGCGCGAACTCGCGAGTGGCTGGTTGTTTTCCGGCTCGTTCGGCCTGGGTTACATCGACATCAACGACGAGAACAACACCAACTGGCTGCGCTACAACGACTGGTCCGATGGCCTGATCGCCCGGCTCGCGCTGTCCTACATGCGCCCAGCCGACGGCAGCTACGCGGAACTGCGCGGCAGCCGGATCAACGCCGACAACCTGTACGTCAAGGGCGCGTGGGGCCGTGCCGGGCATTTCCGCCTGGAAGCCTTCGCCCGCAGCCAGCCCAATGTCACCAGCGGCGCGGCGCGATCGATCTGGGATGGCGTGGGCAGCAACTCCCTGACACTGCTGCCGGGCCTCACGCCTGGCGGCAGCACCGAGGCCGAAGTCGCCGCCGCATCGGCGGGCACCCCGCCTCAGGTACTGAAGGTCGTGCGCGACAAGTTCGGCGTGTCCGGTACCTACATGTTCAGCCGCCAGACCAGCGCCTACTTCAGCGCCAGCCATGAGAAGCGCGAAGGTGCGCGCCCGTTCGGCGGGCCCTTCTTCTTCGCCTTCATCTTCCCCGGCAGCGGCGGCGTCTACGAGACCCCGCGCCCCATCGACGACAGCACCTTCAACTTCAACGCCGGCCTGCGCCATGCGCGCGGCGAATGGAACTTCGACATCGGCTACAGCGGCTCGATGTTCCGCAATGGCGGCAGCAGCTTCGACTACGAAGTGCCGTTCGCGTTCCCGTCGGTGGTCCCGGGTTTCGACAACTTCCCGCTGACCATGGGCGAATTCGCCTACGAGCCGGAAAACGACTACCACAACATTCGCGGCACCGCGACGCGCAAGCTGAAGGACGGCGGCCAGTTCAGCATCACCGCGTCGTTCTCGCGCTCCAGCCAGGACGATGACCTGCTGCCGCCGATGAACTGCCCAGGCGGCCAGCAGTTCGGCCTGACCGCGCCTCCCTTCGCCTTCGACTGCAGCGACTGGAACACTACCGCGGCGCTGTCGCGGCCAAGCGCCGACCTGGCGATCGACAGCACCTTGGTCAACGCGCGGCTGGTCATGCGCCCCACCCACGCCGTCACCGTGCAAGGCAACGTCAAGTTCCACCGCCAGGACTACAAGGGCACCTACTCCGCCTACAACCCACTAACCGGCCAGTACGGCTACATCGCCGAGAACGGGGCCCAGGGCAGTTCGGTTCCCTTCGAGATGGGCGTCTGGGACCCGAACCTGTTCCCGAGCGTCATCACCCGGATCCGCAACCTGCCGCTGGACAAGGAGATCCTGGAGGCCAACGCCGCGGTCGACTGGCGCGTCAACCCCGAGAACACCCTGGGCGCGTCGCTGACGTTCACCCGCACCGATCGCACCCACCGCGAAGTCGCGCGCCAGGACGACATGTTGCTCAAGCTCACCTGGAGCAGCCGCGCGATCGACGACATGACGCTGCGCGCCAACTACTCGTACCTGGACCGCTCGGGCAGCGACTACGACTACGATCCCTACCACTTCACGTACTCGACGGACCTGCCCGGCTTCATCGACGACGGCACCGTCTGGCCCCACACCATCGCCGAACTGCGCAAGTACGACGTCGGCGACCGCAAACAGCACAAGGCAACGCTGATCGCCACGCTCGCCCTGCCAGGCAACCACTCGCTGTCGGGCACGCTGCGCGGCGACCGCAACGACTACGACGCCGAGTTCGGCCGACAGGACTACGACACCCTCGGCGCCAGCCTGTCGTGGGACTGGCAACCGGACGAACGCACCAGCGCCAACCTTTTCCTCGGTTACGACCGGTCGGAACTTGCCATCGCGAACATCAACGAACGCTCGAATTTCCGCAACGAGCCCGAGCTGGGTGGTGACAGCTACGCCGAAGCCGGCCGCTGGTGGGTGGACGACGAGCAGCGCAACTACTATGCGGGCAGCGAGTTCAAGCGCACCTTCGCCCGCGGCACGCTCGAGTTCGGCTGGAACCTGAGCGACTCGCGCGGCGACACCGGCTATCGCTTCAATTCGCCCGCGGCCCTCGCCTACCCCGCGCTGGCCAGCGCCGCGGGCGACGGCTTCGCACCGATGGTGCGCCGGGTCAACACCTTCCACCTGGCCTGGTCGATGCCGCTGACCAGTCGTATCGGCCTGCGCCTGTTCGATACCTACGAGACAGGCGAGTTGTCGGACTGGCACTACCTCGGATTCGACCAGGGCCTGGTGACGTGGAACCGCGTCTACCTCGACGCCGGTCCCTCGGATTACTCGGTGAACATGATCGGCGCGTTGCTGGAGGTGCAGCTGTGAGCCGGTTCGCGTGGGTGGGCCTGTTGTTGTTGCTCGTCGTCCCGGCAGCGCCGGTGCAGGCGCAGGACTATGTCGATCTGCGCCGGGTCACGCCGATCAGCGGCGATCCGGTACGCGGCGAATCGCGTTCGGAGTTGTGCGCCGCCTGTCATGGGCCGGCCGGGATCTCCGTCGTTCCGATCTACCCGGACATCGCCGGCCAGCGCGCCGACTACATGTACTGGCAGCTGGTGAAGTTCAAGGCCGGCGAAACGGTCATGGCCGCGATCGTGGCCGACCTCACCGACGAGGACATGCGCGACCTGGCCGTGTACTACGCCGGCCTGCCTGCAGCCGGCCCGGCGGCCGATCCTGCGGCGGAACCAACCGAAGCCGACCCACCCGCGGACCCCGCGGTGCTCGCCCGGGGCGAGCAGCTGTACCTGCATGGCGACCCGACGGCGGGCATTCCGCCTTGCCAGGCCTGCCATGGCGAGGACGCCCGCGGCCACCCGAAGGCCACCGAAGTCGATGCCGCCGGCTACACGCCTTACGCTGTCTATCCTTCCCTGCGCGGCCAGCGCGAGGCCTATCTCGTCTCCCGGATCGGTGAGTACCAGCAGGGCAAGCACGCCACCCTGACCTCGGGCCTGGTCATGAGCGGGGCAGCGCAGCACCTGGACCAGGCCAGCGTCCAGGCCCTTGCGACATGGCTGTCTTCGCTGCCGCGTTGACCTGGGTCAGCATGCGTTGGTCTTGAAACGGCTAAAATGTAGCCGAAGTTACACAAGCCACCCCCCTTCCCAAGGAGAAACACGAATGCTCCGCAAGATCCTGTTCGCCTCGGTCCTGATGCTCGGCGCACCGGCCGCCATGGCCGCGACCTGCTCGGCCGACATCGAAGGTAACGACATGATGAAGTACAACGTCGCGAACATCGACGTCAGCAAGAGCTGCAAGACCTTCACCATCAACCTCAAGCACACCGGCAAGCTGGCGAAGAACGTCATGGGCCACAACGTGGTCGTGGCGAAGACCGCCGACATGAAGGGCATCGACGCCGACGGGATCAAGGCCGGCCTTTCCTCCGACTACGTCAAGGCCGGCGACACCCGCGTCGTTGCCCATTCCAAGGTGGTCGGCGGCGGCGAAAGCACCTCGGTGTCGTTCCCGGTGTCCAAGCTGGCCGGTTCGGACCCGTATTCGTTCTTCTGCAGCTTCCCGGGTCATTCGGCGCTCATGAAGGGCACCATCACCCTGAAGCCCTGATTGCTTGGCCGCGGGGGACCGGGCGGGCGATAATCCACGGATGTCCACGATGAACCCGGTGCTCCGCTGGTTCCACCAGCTCGGTTCGCCCCCCTACTTCGACCGGTTCGCCGCCCGCTGGGCGCCATGGGGCCATGGCCTGGGCATCCTGGTAATGGCCTGGGGCGTCTACGGCGCGCTGTTCCAGGTGCCGGCGGACTACCAGCAGGGCGACAGCTTCCGCATCCTCTACATCCACGTGCCTTCGGCGTGGATGAGCATGGCCGTGTTCGGGCTGATGGCGCTGTACGCGGCCATCGCCCTGGTGTGGCGTATCAAGCTCTGCGAGATCCTGGCGATGGCCTGCGCGCCGATCGGTGCCGGCTTCACCGTGATCACCCTGGCCACCGGCTCGATCTGGGGCAAGCCGATGTGGGGCACGTGGTGGGACTGGGATCCGCGCCTGACCACCGAACTGGTGCTGCTGTTCCTGTACCTGGGCGTGATCGGCCTGTACCACGCCATCGACGACCGCCGCGCCGCCGCGCGCGCCGCCGGCCTGCTGGCGGTGGTGGGCGTGGTGATGCTGCCGATCATCCGTTACTCGGTGGTGTGGTGGAACTCGCTCCACCAGGGCCAGACCATCAGCCTGCTCGGCGAATCGAAGATGGACGCCAGCATGCTGCCGCCGCTGCTGTGGATGCTGCTGGGCACCAAGCTGTGGTTCGCCGGCTCGCTGCTGGCACGCGCCCGCGCCGACAACCTGCAGCGCGAGGCGGGCAAGGACTGGGTGCGCAGGCTGCTGGAGGCAGGCCGATGAGCTACCGCGAGTACGTCATCGCGGCCTACGCCGTGTTTGCGGCCGTGCTGGCCTGGGATTACATCGCCGCGCGCCTGGACATCGCCCGGCAGTTGCGCGCCGCAAGGCGCCTGGCCGCACGCCGCGACTCGCGCGCGGCGGCCGACATGAGGGAGCTGCAACGATGAACCCAACACGCCGCCGCCGGCTGTGGTTCGTGGCCGCGGTGCTCGCGGCCTCGACCGTGGTTGCGGTGCTGATCGCTATGGCGCTGCAGCACAACGTTGCCTACCTCTACACGCCGGCCGAGATCCTCGACGGCCGCGCGGGCGATGCCGTCGCTTCGGGCGAGTCCCGCTTCCGCCTGGGCGGCATGGTCGCCGACGGTTCCTTCCGCCGCGAACCCGGTTCGATGGAAGCGCATTTCAGCGTCACCGACGGCGATGCGCAGATGCCTGTGGTGTATTCGGGCATCCTCCCCGACCTGTTCCGCGAGAACCAGGCCGTGGTCGCCACCGGCCGCATGCGCAGCGACGGCGTGTTCGTGGCCGAGCAGGTCCTGGCCAAGCACGACGAGACCTACGTGCCCAAGGAAGTCGCCGACAAGATGGGGCTCGCCCACAAGAAGCACGGCGTTGAAACGCCGGAACCTCCCGCGGGCAACCCCTAGTGCTGCCCGAGCTCGGCCACGTTGCGCTGCTGCTGGCGCTGCTGTTCTCCGCCCTGCAGGGCATCACCGGCCTGGCGGGCGCGCATCGCGGCAAGGAATCCTGGATGGCCGTGGCGCGCCCCGCGGCGCTGGCCCAGCTGGTGCTGGTGCTGGTCGCCTACCTGGCATTGACCGTCGCGTTCGTGCTGCAGGATTTCTCGGTCAAGTACGTGGCCGACAACTCCAACTCGCTGTTGCCGCTGGTCTATCGCTACACCGCCGTCTGGGGCGCGCACGAAGGCTCGCTGCTGCTGTGGTCGCTGATGCTGGCGGCATGGAATGCCGCGGTCGCGCTGTGGTCCGATCGGCTGCCGGCCACGGTCAACGCGCGCGTGCTCGGCGTCATCGGCCTGGTCGGGGTTGGCTTCCTGTCGTTCATGCTGTTCACGTCCAACCCGTTCGAGCGGCTGCTGCCCGGCGCGGCCGAAGGCCACGACCTGAATCCGCTGCTGCAGGATCCGGGGATGATCATCCATCCGCCGATGCTCTACATCGGCTACATCGGATTCGTGGTGCCGTTCGCGTTCGCCATCGCGGCACTGCTCGAAGGCCGCATCGACCAGCGCTGGCTGCGCTGGACGCGGCCCTGGACCAACGTCGCCTGGGGCTTCCTGACGATGGGCATCGCCATCGGCAGCTGGTGGGCCTATTACGAGCTCGGTTGGGGCGGCTGGTGGTTCTGGGACCCGGTGGAGAACGCCAGCTTCATGCCGTGGCTGGTCGGTGCCGCGCTGCTGCATTCGCAAGCGGTCACCGAGAAGCGCGGCAGCTTCAACAGCTGGACGATGCTGCTGGCGATCGCCGCATTCTCGCTGTCGCTGCTGGGGGCATTCCTGGTCCGTTCCGGCGTGCTGACCAGCGTGCATTCGTTCGCCGCCGACCCGGCGCGCGGGCTGTTCATCCTCGCCTTCCTCGGCATCGTCATCGGCGGTGCGCTCACGCTCTACGTGCTGCGCGCGCCGAAGCTCGAGGACGGCAAGCCGTTCGCGGCGACTTCGCGCGAGACCCTGCTGCTGGTCAACAACCTGTTGCTGGCTTCGGCGTGCGCGATGGTGCTGCTGGGCACGCTGTACCCGCTGCTTGCGGACGCGCTGGACCTGGGCAAGGTCTCGGTGGGCCCGCCTTACTTCGGCACGCTTTTCCTGCTGCTGATGGCGCCGCTCGTGCTGCTGGTTCCGTTCGGCCCGCTGACGCGCTGGCAGTCCGAACAGGCCTCGCGGCCGCTGGCGATGCTCGCGCCGTGGTTCGCATTCGCCCTGGTGCTGGGCGTGGTCGCGTGGTTCATGGCGCCGCAGGGTCCGTGGAAGACCGCGTTCGGCGTGTTCGGCGCGACGTGGGTCGCGCTGGGCACGCTGCGCTTTGCCTGGACGCGACTGAAACCCGGCAGCGGCCGCTACACCGCCGAGATGCTGGGCATGACCCTCGGCCACGTCGGCATCGCGGTGTTCGTGGTTGGCGCGATGCTGGTCGAAGCCCAGAACGTGTTGCGCGAAGTGCCGATGGCGCCCGGCCAGGCCCAGGAGATCGGCCGTTACGCGTTCCGCTTCGACGGCGTCGAACGCGTGCAGGGGCCCAATTACATCGCCGACCGCGGCCACGTGCAGGTGTTCCGCGACGGCAAGCCGCTGGAACTGCTGCACCCCGAGAAACGCGCCTATGCCAGCGGCGGCCAGGTGATGACCGACGCCGGCATCCACGCCGGCGTACGCGCTGACATCTTCGTCGCCCTGGGCGAATCGCTGGGCGGGGACACCTGGGCCGTGCGCCTGCACGTCAAGCCGTTCGTGCGCTGGATCTGGACAGGCGCGCTGCTGATGGCGCTGGGCGGTTTCGTAACCGCCGCCGACCGGCGCTTCCGCCAGGTGCCGCGCTCACAGGAGCCGGGGCGATGAACGGCCGCCGCCTAGCCGCCATCGTCATCGTCGCCGGGTTCGCCGGCCTGCTCGCGCTGCTGCTCTACGGCGTGCGCCAGTCCGATCGCCCCGACCGCGAGGCGCTTCCCTCGCCGCTGATCGGCCGCGCCGCGCCGCAGTTCACCCTGCCGCTGTTGCACGAACCGGAGCGCCAGGTCGCCTCGACCGAATTGCTGGGCCAGCCCTACCTGCTCAACGTCTGGGGCAGCTGGTGTCCGGCCTGCCGCGAGGAACACCCGGTGCTGTCGCGCTACGCCGCGACCGGACGGGTCCGCATCGTCGGCTACAACTGGAAGGACGAGCGCGAGGATGCCTTGCGCTGGCTGCAGCAGTTCGGCGATCCGTATTCGATGATCCTGGTCGACTACGAAGGCCGGGCCGCCATCGACTGGGGCATCTACGGCGCACCGGAAACCTTCCTCATCGATGCCGCCGGCATCGTCCGCTGGAAGCATGTCGGCCCGCTGAGCGACGAGATCATCGAACGCGAACTGTCGCCACTGGTCGTGGCACTGGGGCGCGCGCAATGAAGCTCCGCCTCCTTGCCTGCCTGCTGCTTGCCGGCTCCGCGCTGCTGGCTGCTGCACCCGCCGCCGCCCAGGCCGTTGGCGACCGCGCCCCGCTGGAGTTCCGCGACCGCGCCGAGGAACAGCGCTTCCACCATCTCACCAGCGAACTGCGCTGCGTGATGTGCCAGAACCAGTCGCTGGCCGATTCCAACGCCCCGATCGCCCACGACCTGCGCCGCGAGGTGTTCGACCTGATGCGCGAGGGCCGCACCGACGCCGAGATCAAGGACTTCCTGGTCGGCCGCTACGGCGAGTTCGTGTTGTACCGGCCGCAACTGGAAGGCGACACCTTGCTGCTGTGGCTCGGCCCGCCGTTGCTGTTGCTGCTGGGCGGGCTGGTGATCGCGCGCATCGTGCGCTCGCGCGCCGCCCGTGCCCGCGACCGCGGCGGCCGCGTGCCCGAAGACGACGACCAGGAGTGGTGATGGAACCTGCCTTGTCGCCTGCCTTGTTCCTCGTGGCCGTCGCCCTGGCAGGCGCCGTGCTGGCCGCCGCCGTGGCCTGGCCGCTGCGCGGCGACGCCCCGCGCGCCTGGATCGCCACCGTGGTCCTGGTGCCGCTGCTGGCCGTCGGCCTGTACCAACTGGTCGGCACGCCGGCGGCACTCGATCCAGCCACGCGCGCACCAGTGCCGACCGCTGCCGACGGTTCCACCGATCCGGCCGTGTTCGCCGCGGCGGTGGCGCAGCTGCGTGCCGAACTCGAACGCAATCCCGACCAACCAGAGGGCTGGCCGCTGCTCGCGCGCGCACTGGCTGCGCAAGGCGACTTCATCGGCGCCCGCGATGCCTTCGCCAAGGCCGTGGAACTGGTCCCGGACAATCCCGACCTGCTGGTCGAAGCCGCCCAGGCCAGCGCGCAGGCACGCCCCGACAACCTGTTCGACGACGCCGCGCTTGCGCAGCTGCAACGTGCGGTGCAGTTGCAACCCGGCAACCAGCGCGCGCTCTGGTTCATCGGCGTGGCGCAACGCCAGCGCGGCCAGGACGCCGAAGCGGCGAAGACCTGGGAACCGCTGCTGTCGCAGGTCGACGCGCGTACCGCCGCCAGCCTGCGCGTGCAGATCGCCGCCGCACGCGAGGCCGCCGGCCTGCCGCCCATGGCCGAATCCGAACCGGCAACCGGTGCAGGCACCAACGGCCTGCGGGTGAAGGTCTCGCTGGATCCCGACTTCGCCGCACGCGTGCGGCTGCGTGGAGACGCCGTGGTATTCGTGACTGCCCGCGCCGCCGGCGGCCCACCGATGCCCGTGGCCGCCGAGCGCCACACCCTGCAGGAGCTGCCGCTGGACATCGTCCTGGACGACGGCGACAGCCTGATGCCGACGCAGAAGCTCTCGGCGATGGAGGCGGTGGAAGTCTCCGCACGGCTCTCGGCCGGCGGCACCGCCGACCGCCAGGAAGGCGATGTGGAGTCCGCCACGGTCGCGGTGCGGCTGCCTTCCAGCCAGGTCGTCGAACTGGTGATCGGCAGCGCCCGCTAGACTTGGCGGCATGACCGAATTCATCCCGCCCGGCACCCGCTACGTCGACCTGCCCTCGCCTTTCCCGATGAAGCGCGGCGGCGCACTGCACGGCGCGCGCCTGGCCTACGAGACCTGGGGCACCCTCGACGCCGCGCGCGGCAACGCCATCCTGATCCTGCCCGGGCTCTCGCCCGACGCGCACGCCGCCGCCAACGCCGCCGATCCCGCACCGGGCTGGTGGGAAGCCATGCTCGGCCCCGGCAAGCCCATCGACACCGACCGCTGGTTCGTCGTCTGCGTCAATCCGCTGGGCAGCTGCAAGGGCTCGACCGGGCCGGCTTCGATCGACCCAGCAACCGGACGCGAATACCGCCTCGGCTTCCCGGACCTGTCGATCGAGGACGGTGCCGACGCCGCGCATCACGTGGTCCGCGCGCTCGGCATCGAACGCCTGGCCTGCGTGATCGGCAACTCGATGGGCGGCATGGGCGCATTGGCCTACCTGCTGCGCCATCCCGGTGCGCGCGCGCACCTCAACATTTCCGGCGCCGCGCTCGCGCTGCCCTTCTCGATCGCGATCCGCTCGCTGCAGCGCGAAGCCATCCGCCTGGACCCGAACTGGAACGGCGGCGACTACGACGACGACAGCTATCCCGAATCGGGCATGCGCATGGCTCGCAAGCTCGGCGTCATCACCTATCGCTCGGCACTGGAATGGGATGGCCGTTTCGGCCGCGTGCGCCTGGACTCCGACCGCCGAGACGACGAGGATCCATTCGGCCTTGAATTCGAAGTGGAAAGCTACCTCGAAGGCCACGCCCGCCGCTTCGTGCGCAACTTCGACCCGAACAGCTACCTGTTCATGAGCCGCTCCATGGACTGGTTCGACCTGGCCGAATTCTGCGGCACTCCCCGCGGCGACCAGGGCGGCGACGTGCTCAGCGCCCTGGCCCGGATCCGGGTCGACAAGGCGCTGGCCATCGGCGTCGCCACCGACATCCTGGTCCCGCTGCAGCAGCAGGAGCAGATCGCCGAGGGCCTGCGCGCCGGCGGCGCCGACGCGGCCTTCCTGCCGCTGGAATCCCCCCAGGGCCACGACGCCTTCCTGGTCGATTTCGACCGCTTCGGCCCCGCCGTCCGCGGTTTCCTCGACCAGTTGTGACGTGGGAGCGGCGGAAGCCGCGATTCCCCCCATGGGCTAGAATCGCCCCCATGACCGATCCCTGCTGCCCCAGCGTCGACTTCCCCGGCCGCGAGAAGCTGGTCCGGGCGATCGACGCCGCCATCGCCAGCGGCGACCAGCACGCCGTCACCGCCGCCGTCCGCAACGCCCTGTGCCGGCTGATCAAGGATCGCGACGTGCGCCTGCCCGATTGCGTGCACGAGCCCATCGTCGACCACTACGCCCGGCGCGAGCTCTACCGCAGCCCGCAGCACGGCTACAGCGTGGTGGCGATGACCTGGGGGCCCGGCCAGGGCACCCCGCTGCATGACCATTCCGGCCTGTGGTGCGTGGAAGGCGTGTGGGACGGCGAACTGGAGATCACCCAGTACGAACTGCTCGAGCGCGACGGCGAACGCTTCCGCTTCCGCGCCGCCGGCGGCATCCACGCCGGTGCCGGCAGCGCCGGCAGCCTGATTCCGCCGCACGAGTACCACACCATCCGCAACGCCAGCGCCGATGCCGTCGCGGTGTCGCTGCACATCTACAAGGCCGAGATGGCCTGCTGCGCGAAGTTCCTGCCCGAGCGACCGGGCGCCGGCGACGAATGGTTCGTGCGCGAGGACGCCGCCCTCAAGACCGACGAAGCCGCTTGACCCGCCCCTGTAGGAGCGGCGGAAGCCGCGATAGCACCCAACCATCGAAAAGGATTTCGCCATGCCCGCCCGCAAAGTTGCCCTCCTGGCCGCTTTCATGTTCGTCTCCGGCGTGCTGCTGACCGTCGCCGCCTACGCCGTGACCCACTAGCGGCGCGGGCTGGAAGACCCGATGCTCACCGATCTCTTCCTCGCCATCGCCCACCACCTGCTGGTCTTCGCCCTCACCGCGATGCTGGTGGCCGAAGCCGTGCTCCTGCGCGGCCAACTCGACGCCAGCGTGCTCCGCCGCCTGGCCGGCCTCGACGCCGGCTACGGAGTCAGCGCGATGCTGCTGCTCGCGGTCGGCCTGTGCCGGGTGTTCTTCGGCGTCATGGACAAGGACTTCTACCTGCACAACCCGTGGTTCCACGCCAAGCTGGGCGTCTTCGTCCTGGTCGGGCTGATGTCGATCCTGCCGACCATGCGCTTCCTGCGCTGGCGCAAGGCCTTGCGTGCCGACCCCGCGTTCCTGCCCGCGCCGGCCGAACTCGGGCGCCTGCGCACGATCCTGCGCCTGGAACTGGTGCTGCTGGCGGCGATCTTCGCCCTGGCCGCGGCGATGGCCCGGCACGGCGGATTCTGAGCGGCGGGTTCTGAGCGCAGGCTATAATCCGCGTCCGCACCGGAGTGGCGGAACGGTAGACGCAGCGGACTCAAAATCCGCCGCCCTTAAAAGCGTGTGGGTTCGAGTCCCACCTCCGGTACCAGGGAATGCAAAAGGGCTGGACCAATGGTCCGGCCCTTTCTGCTTCTGTTTCCACCGCCCTTGTAGTTTTAAACATAAATGTTTAATGTTGCATTGACTGTCCGTACAAGAGCAACCCGCGTGACAGTTGGTCGACAACGCAGGATGACCGCTTCAAAAACCTTAGCTTGGGAGGTCCTCGAATGTCCCTGAAAAGACACAAGGACCCTTGGCTAGATGAAACAGAGCGAGTTCAAGCGCTGGCTGTCCCGGCATGGCGCGTCATTCAGGCAAGGCAAGCGGCATCTCAAGGTGTATGTCGGCACCAGGCAATGCGTCATGCCACGGCATCCGAGCCATGAGATCTCCGAAAAGCTGAGAAGAGAGATTCTCAAGCAACTCGGATTCGACGACAGGAGCATCGGTTAAATGCTTATCTATCCAGTAGTCCTTGAGCGCGATGGTGCCGGCTACTTCGCGCGTTTTCCGGACATCCCTGAGGCAATCACGTCGGGCGCGAGCCGGGCAGATGCGCTTGAAATGGCACGCGACGCGCTTGAAACCGCCATGGAGTTCTATTTCGAGGACCGGCGGCAAGTACCCATGCCTTCGAAGGCCAAACCCGGGCAGAATTCGATTGAGTTGCCTGCGTCGCTGAGCGCCAAGGTCCTGCTGCTCAACGAAATGATCAGCCAGGGCGTATCTCCTTCCGAGTTGGCGCGACGCCTGGAAATCAGTCCGCAAAGCGTGCAGCGCATCATCAATATCGATCACGCGACAAAAATCGACACGATTGCCGAAGCATTCCAGGTATTGGGAAGGCGTCTGGACTTCAGGGTGAAGCGCTTCGCACACGCCCCCTGAGTCTTGCCGAAAAAGTGAAGGCCCAGTCTCCCGGGTTTGACCCCGGTCGGCTGAGCCTTCGATGTCGAAGCTGTTGCACCCGCCTCGGAAACACTCCGGTTCACCGTTTCCGGTTCCCCTTCGGTCGCCGCGCAGGCTGCTTTTTCTTCGACACCTGCAGGCTAACGCAGCGCGTGTTAGACGAATGTAAAACGCACCTGCCGTTCGTCGGTTGTGCAGTGCCGGCTGTTGCAGTGCACTATCGCGACCACGGCCACCAGCCCCGGCCGCTCTTCGCATAACGATCCGCCGCGCGTTCGAAGCGATTACGCCCGCTCACGCCGCCGCACAGCAGGTACAGTGGCAGGAACAGCGGCCCGAGCGCCATGTACTGCAGCACGTGCGCGCGCTCGTGGTCGGCCAGGACGATCGGCGGCTCTTCGGCTTCACCGGCGGAATGGGCATAGGTCCAGCACGGCGACGCGAGTTCCTCGCCCGTGTACAGGATCACGTTGCCCAGGGTGATCGCACCGCCCGGCCCCCACGGCACCCGGCTGAACACGAAGGCCAGCTCGCGCGCCCGCCAGTGCACGCTCGCGCCGAAGGCCATCGCCACGACGCCGGCCAGCAGCCCGGCCACGGTATTGGGCACGGTCCACGCCGCGCCGAGCACGCACCACAGGCGCGCGGCCGTCGTCAGCCGCGCGGCCCCCGCTTGGCCAGCCAGTCGTGGATGGTCTGCGGCACTTCCTTCTGCGCGCGGCCCGACACGTAGATGCCGATGTGGCCGCCGCGGAACGACAGTTCGGTGTAGTCCTTGCTGCCGACCAGGCCCTTCAGCGCGCGCGAGGCGTCCGGCGGCACCAGGTGGTCCTGCTCGGCATAGATGTTGAGCACCGGCATCTCGACCAGGCCCAGGTGCACCTCGCGCCCGCCGATGTCGATGCCGCCGTTGACGAAGCCGTTGCCCTGGTAGAACTGCTTGAGGAACTGGCGGAAGGCCTCGCCGGCCTGGTCGGGCGAATCGAAGATCCACTTCTCCATGCGCAGGAAGTCCTCGACCGCCTTCGGGTCGTCGAGGATGTCGACCAGGCCCACGTACTTCTGCAGGTTCAGCCGGAACGGCTTGAGCATCAGGTAGCACCAGTTCATCAGGTCCGCCGGCACGTTGCCCAGCGTGTCGACGAACAGGTCCACGTCCATCTCCTGCACCCAGTTGGACAGCATGTTGTCCGGGGTGTGGAAGTCGACCGGCGTGACCATGGTGATCAGGTTGCGCACCTTGTCCGGGTGCAGCGCGGCGTAGCACAGCGAGAACGCGCCGCCCTGGCAGATGCCGAGCAGGTTGATCGCATCGAGCTTGTGCGCGCGGCGCAGGTGGTCGACCGCGCCGCCGAGGAAGCGCTCGATGCAGTCCTCGAGTTCGAGGAAACGGTCCGAGCGATCCGGGTAGCCCCAGTCGATGATGTAGACGTCCTCGCCGCGTTCCAGCAGCCCCTTGACGATGGAACGGTCGGCCTGCAGGTCGACCATGTAGGGACGGTTGACCAGGGCATAGCTGATCAGCAGCGGCACCTTCGCCGTGGGCTTGCCTTCGCCGCGGAAGCGGTACAGCACGACCTTGCCGTCGCGCCACACTTCCTCGCGCTCGGTGGCGCCGTAGTGCACGTCGTCGACCTGGCGCAGCGTGCCCAGCGCAGAACCGAGCTTGCCCTGCAGCTTGACGACCTCTTCAGCCAGCCCCTGCGGCGTAATCGCAAGCGGCCCGCTCATCGCTTCGCCCCCTTCTTCGCCACCGGCTTCTTCTTCGCCGGCGCCTGCTTCTTCGCCGGCCCCCGGTCCCCGGCCCCTGGTCCCCGCTTCTTCGCCGGTCCCTGGTCCCCGGTCCCCGGTCCCCGCTGCAACCTCCGCAACGCGCGTTCGAGTTCGGCAATCTTCCGATGCGCCGCATCCACCTCGGTGCGCGTCGGCATGCCCAGTTGCGCCGCGGCCTGTTCCACCTGACCCTGCACTGCCTGGCGCAGCTTCATCTGCGCATTGACCATGGCCCCGTACGACTTGCGGAACTCCGGCGACAGCGCGACTTCGGCGTAGGCCTCCTCGGCCGCGTCGATCCACAGGTCGAACAAGGCACGCGCCGATTCGAGCTGCTTGCCCGGTTCGCCACTCGCCTCGAGCTTGCGCTGGAACCGCACGTGCGCGTCCTGCATCGCCTTGAGCATCAGCAGGTTGTGCTCGGCCTCGCGCTGCTGCGCCTCGAGCTGTGCCTGCATCAGCGCCTGCAGCCGCTCCTGGTGCTCGCGGCCCAGGCCGAAGGCGGGCAGGCCCAGCCAGGCGCTGCCTTCGCGGCGCGCGGCGTCCAGCCAGGGGGCGATCGCCTCGGTCCAGGCATCCGTGCCCTGCATGCCCTGCCCGCGCATCGCGCGCAGGGTGTCAGCGAACGGATTGCCTCCCGCTGCGCCGAGGCCTGCGCCCGGGATGCCGGCGGCCATCGCCCGCTGCCAGGCGGCCGCGATGTCGGCCGGCGCGGCGTTGCCGCCCGCGTATTGCGCGGCAAGCTGCTGCATCTGCGCGAACAGGTCGAAACCGGGGTAGCTGGCTGGCATTGGATCCCTCCTGGTGACGGGAGAATCCTACCAGCGACCCGCTTCCAGGGCCCGCCGTCTACGGCTTGGGGATGTGCAGGGTCTTGCTGATCATCAGCGAGCCGGAGAGCGCGTAGACCAGCACCAGCGGATGCAGCAACCACGGGCCGAGGCGGACCTGGCCGAACCACAGGTCGGCGCCCAGGTGGCCGGTGAACGCCGCGGCCGCCAGCAGGCCCACGATCACCACGCTGGTCGGGATCGGCGTGCCCTCGAAGTACTTCACCTTGCCCTCGTCCCCGGAGAGCGACTCGGCGGTGACGTTGTAGCGCGCCAGCCGGCTCACGCCGCAGCCGACGAAGTACGACAGCACCACCCAGTCCCAGCCGCCGTCCAGGCCGCAGGCATAGCCCAGCGCCGCCGGCGCCACGCCGAAGGAGATCACGTCGGCCAGCGAGTCCAGCTCGCGGCCCAGGGTCGAGGCGACCTTGCGCCAGCGCGCGATGCGCCCATCGAACGCGTCGAGCACGAAGGCCAGCGGGATCAGGGCCATGCCCCAGAGCAGGTCGTCGACCCGGCCTTCCTGCAGGAAGCGCATGGCGGCGAAGATCGCGCCAGTGCCGCAGAACGCATTGCCCAGCGTGAACCAGTCGGCGAGGTGGAACTCGCGCAACATGGAGAAGTGGCGCTTGCGCGGGGGCGGGTTGCCGTCGGTCATCGACGACAGGGTGCCAAATGCCGCGTGAAGGCGCTACTGCACGGTCAGCGCGGACTCCCCAGGCTCTCGGCCGTCAGCGCACCGGCGCCGCGCGGCGCGGTGTCGACCACCGCGTCCACCGGCAGCGCTGCCTTGCCGTCGAGGAAGGCGTCGACGCGATCCAGCGCCGCATAGACGTAGGGCAGCATCGGCACGTAACGCGCCGCGTAGTCCGGGAAGCCGAGGAAGGCGTCGAAATGCTCGGCGTTGCGCACCTGCCAGTAGCGCACCTCGCGGCCGGCGGCCTGGGCGGCGGCGACATACGGTGCGCTGCTGAAGGCCGGCGGCACCAGGCCGTCGTCGAGGCCGTGGACCACGATCACCGGCAGGCCGGTGCGCGGCAGCGCGGCATGGGTTTCGGCGATGCCGGCACGCACGCGGTCGGCGTCGGCACCCTGCCCGTCCCACAACGCACGCAGGCACTGCAGGCCGGCGATGGTGAAGTCCGGCGGCGCCATCTTGGTGTCGATCAGGTTCACGCCGTTGCCCGGCGGAATGCCGGCGCTGTCCGACCACCAGGCAGCGCGTTCCTCCGGCGTGGCCGGGCGCAGGCTGAAATCCGGGTTCTGCGCGGCGAACGCATAGCCGCAGGGATGCTCGCCGACGCCGTAGCGGCCATAGGCCGAGGCGTAGGTCACGGCAACCGAGCGCCACAGGTCGAAGCCGCTGGAGGCCGCGCCCGAGCGCATGGCCTCGTCGGTCCAGCCGGTCGCGCGCATGGCGTCATAGGCGGACTTGGCCTGTTCGGCAACGGTCTCGCCGGACACCAGGCCCAGCGACTTCAGCGTCGCGCAACGCAGCGTCCACCACGGATCGACGGTGGCGCGCATCGGCGGCTGCGCCATCGACGCCGGATCCAGGTGCATCAACGCGCAGGGCTGCAGCAATGCCGCTTCGGTGGCGAAGTCGTAGAGCGCGCGGCTGCCAGGCGCGTCGATGTAGATGTTCGGCTCGCCTGCGACCACTGCATCGAGCCAGCCGCCCTCGATTTCGGCGGCGCGGAGCACCGCACCGCCGCCGTTGGAAATGCCGACCGCGATGACGCGGGTGTTGTCGAAGGTGAACGGCGCGGCGTCCGGCAGCGCCTCGTCCAGCACCTGCAGCGCGTACTGCGCGGCCTGCTGCACGTGGCGGCCCCAGTCGGCTTCCGGATTGTCCTGCGAATGCGCGTGGCGGAAGGCGACGCCCTTCGCGCCTTCGGGCGCGTCCGGTGCGAACGCCAGGCCGCCGTCGGCGGCCGTGCCACTGGTGCCGTCGACCCGCACGCCGATGCCGGCGTCCAGGTCGAAGAAATCGCTGCCCGCGCCCTTGTCGGTGTAGGCCACCGCGCAGCCCCTGGGTAGGCCCCAGGCGCCGGCGATCGAGATCGCGCCGTACACGCCGCGCGAGCCCGAGGCCGGTGCGACCACGACGCAGCGCTTCGCGTGGCCGAAGTCGTCGGGTACCTGGATCAAGACCCGGTGCGGATGAGACGCACCGGGGACGGTGGCCAGCGCCGAGAACTCGCGTCCCGGCACTGCCCCGGCATGGCCGTACAAGTCGCCGTAGCCCCCGGCCGGCGACAGGTCGGCAATGCCCCGCCAATTGGCCCAGATCGCCCGTCGCCGCGCCTCGGCGGCGGTCGGCTGCGCTGGATCCGTGAAGGCCGGCGCCACCATGGCCTGCAACCCTGCCAGACCCAGGCCCGCGGTCAGCAGGTCGTCGCCGTCGCGGTGCTCGGTGACGATCTGGCCGCTGACGTTCAAGGCAGGTGCACTGCTGGCAGGCGACATGGCGGTTCCAGGGCTCGTGGCGCAGGCCGCGAGCGACAGGGCGAAGGCGGCAAGCGCCGCAGGACGGATGGCATTCATGCCCACACCCTAGCAAGCACGCGCGCGACAGGCATCGTACTTTGGTCCGACCTCCCCCGTGCCGGCCCCCTGCTAGGCTAGCGATTCCCCCATCCGCGAGGCGCCCATGGCCACCCGCTGCATCCTGATCACCGGCGCCGGCAGCGGCATCGGCGCCGGCATCGCCACCGAACTGGCCGCGGCCGGCCACCACCTGGTCGTCACCGACGTCAACCGCGAGGCCGCCGACGCGGTCGCCGCAGGCATCCGCGCCGCGGGCGGCTCGGCCGAAGCCCTGGTCCTGGACGTCACCTCCGACGACAGCGTCGCCGCCGCCCTGGCCGCGGTCTCGCGCCCGGTCGACGTGCTGGTCAACAACGCCGGCCTGCAGCACGTCGCCGCGCTGGAAGAGTTCCCCATCGCCAAGTGGGACTTCCTGGTGCAGGTGATGCTGGTCGGCGTCGCCCGCCTCACCCGCGCCGTGCTCCCGGGCATGCGCGAGCGCGGCTTCGGCCGCATCGTCAACATCGGCTCGATCCACTCGCTGGTCGCCAGCCCGTACAAGAGCGCCTACGTCGCCGCCAAGCACGGCCTGGTCGGCTTCTCCAAGGTGATCGCGCTGGAAACCGCCGACACCGACATCACCATCAACACCCTCTGCCCCACTTACGTCAAAACCCCGCTGGTCGACAAGCAGATCGCCGACCAGGCCCGCACCCGCGGCATCCCCGAATCGCAGGTGGTCAGCGACGTCATGCTCAAGCCCATGCCCAAGGGCGTGTTCATCGAGTACGACGAACTGGCCGGCACCACCGCTTTCCTGATGTCGCATGCCGCGCGCAACATCACCGGCCACACCATCGAGATCGACGGCGGCTGGACCGTGCAGTAGGACGGCAGCGCCGCCATGCCCTCGCTACCATGCCTTCACTGTTAATCGCCGACGACCATCCGCTGTTCCGTGCCGCGTTGCGCGGGGCTGCGGCGGATGCTGTCGACGACTTGCAGGTGTTCGAAGCCGATTCGCTGGAGAGCGTGCTTGCTGCTTTGGAAACGGAACCAGGGATAGACCTGGTGCTGCTGGATTTGCATATGCCGGGGAACCACGGGCTTGCCGGGTTGGCTGCGATTCGGGCGCAGCACCCTGGTGTTGCAGTAGTGGTGGTTTCAGCGAATGACGACCCGCGAGTGATCCGGCGGGCGTTGGATCATGGGGCTGCGGGGTACTTGCCCAAGAGCACTGGGCTGGAAGACCTGCGTGAGGCGATTCGTGCGGTGCTGGGGCTACAGCAGTGGTTGCCCCCGGCCCTGCGCAAGGCCGTGGACAGTGCCACCTCGCTGCCGGGGGATGCTGCCCTCGCCGCCCGACTGGCCAGCTTGTCGCCGCAGCAGTTCCGGGTGCTGGCGTTGGTGGCCGAGGGGCTGCTCAACAAGCAGATCGCCGACCGGCTTGGGGTGCAGGAGCGGACGGTGAAGGCGCACCTGACGGCGATCTTCGAGCGGCTAGAAGTGCGGAACCGCACCCAGGCCAGCGTGGTGTTGCGGGAATTGGAGTTAAGTGATCCGGCCAAGCAGATATAGCTGAAATCGGCGAACGTCCGAAAACGGCCAGAAGCGGACATGCTCGCACTTAGACGTAAAGCCAGGCGCAAGGGGAGTGCTACTAGCCACACTCACTCGGGGCGCTTCAATCTGGAGGGCGCAGCCCTCAAAGCAATAACGGTCTCGATGTCCACTTCTAGGCGTTCCTCAGTAGCAAGCCCCTGGACCTGCATGCTTGCAAACCGACTGCGCAGCAACTCCGCCGCTATCTCCTGCCGCCTTGAGTCTTCATGTGCCCGAACGAGGTCGCGAACCTGAGCGAAATGGGGGTCGAGCCGCCTCGCAACATCCTGCCCCAACGCCACAACCCGCCGGCCAGCAAAATGTAGACCCATATCAAGCGTCGACCGAGGCGGAGATGGGGGAAGATAGATTCCGATTGATTTTGTTTCTCCCAACCCATCGTCATGCGCAATCATCCAGTCCCTGCACCGCTTCACATACTCATGGACGTCTAGCACTTCGTCCTTCAAGAGTTTCTTCAGAAGCTGATCCGGCTTGAAAATTGTTCGTGCATTGTTTCGCCCGAATGGCTTCGCGTACATGATGACAGCCGCGGTGCAAAGACTCTCTTCGAGCAATGGATGAACTGCGTCGAGGTCGTCTTGGGCGCAGGCTTCAATTAACTGATGAGCCTTCTCCAAATCCCGGCGGGCGTACCCAATCTCCGCCAGCTCCCGAATCCGAAGATCATCAACGCGGTAGATCGCCCCCGTCCGAATGGTGTAGTTTCCATCGTCGTCATACACGGGCCGGGGAAAGGTCTGGTCCTCGTGCGCCACATCAAACCTCCTTCGTCTTCATGGCCCAACGGCTGGCACGCCGGTTCTCGGCCAGAAGCGGCCACCCATCGCCCTGTTAGCACTCCCTAAGCATTCAACTGGCGCCGAAGTCCATAGAGTCGAATATAAGCGGGATCATTCGCGACCTCTGCATCCAATCCAACGCAATCGTCGAGAAACGTTGCGAGGTCGTTCGGCACAGGAAATGCTTCTGGGTCTATTAGCGCGTTCGCAAGCTTCAAGAAAGCTCGTGGATAGGCCTCGAACAGGCCTTGGTGATGGAGCTCAAGTCTCAGCCCGTGGGAAAGCCCATAGAGCTGATAGGGAACGATGAGATCGAGAATCGCATCTACCGCATCAGGCAACGCATCGCCGCATTCCAACGCCATGAAGACGAGCTTCTCCGATGCTCCCTTGCCTCTGGCGCTTGCATCCAGTGGCCAGACATCCAGCAACACTGGCCTTACGAGGTTCTGCCAATGCGCAGCCTTGTCGAGGACTTTTTCATCGCCCATCATCCGCCAAAGCCGCCACGCCACATTCTGACGCACACGACTGGGCGCGATAGCCAGTGCCCGCTTCACGTCGGCATTGGATAGAACGTACTCGCGACGCTCGCCCTTGCGATGCCAGATGGCGACATCTAACAGCTTCGAGAATATCCCTTCGAGATGCTGCTCGGGCACGCGCTTCTCTTCAAACGTCTGCAGCAAGGCAGGCTTTAGTGCATTGAAAAGACGTGCTTTCCCGATGCGCCCATGCGCATAAGCACGCCACAGCGCCCCTGCCTCTGGATGGTTCCAATCCAGACGGGGCACTAGATGCGTGCCAGTCCACTCGGGCGCGATCGCATCCATGAAAGCGAGGTCTCGCGCGACATATACCCGCCCTAGGAATCCGGCCCGACCTTCGGCCGTCGCCAGCCGCGAGAATCTTGGGCCGAGCGTGTCGCCCAACCCGCTGTCATTGGCAGGCTTTGTAGCTGTCAGTGCGCCCAACAATGCAGAAGCCAGATCGCCACCGGGCCGGTTCAACGCCTGACCGACTACATCGCCGCCATAGCTGGCATCTGCCTCTTCGCCTTCTCGAGCTTCATAGGCCAGATTGGCTAGGCAGTCCCACACCGGAAGGAAGGGCGCCTCACCCGGTTCTGGTGCTTGGGCGAGCGCCTCACGTTGCCGAGCCATCCAGGAAGTGGCTGCATGGAGAATCTCGCCCATAACTGGCGCTGGCATCGCCAGGATCAGCCCAGCAACGTCATGCTGGAAGGCGGTATCTCCTTTTTCGGCTGCTGCCCACAACAAATGCCTCCAGGCGCCAGGGTCCCAGCGCCCCGCATCGCTTTCATGCTTCAATCCTCGCAACGCCCGCTCGGGATCAGCGCTGCAGAACACGCGCCAAAGATCGCCTTCGTCGAAGTGCTGCTCCTGCTGCAGGCGAAGCGCCTCCTGCACCAGTCGATCATCTTCGACTCCGGCAAGCAGTTCGGGATGCCCATCGGGACCGACCCGTTCCGTATGCCACGTGGAAAAGTCGTCTTGGTCTTCAGGCCCCGCCGTCCATCGCGGATGACGCGCACTGATCTCAGCCAATAGGGCCTGGGATTCTTTGGACACGGCGCCACCTGCAGCTACGATCCGGTGGATTCTTCGATAGATCGAGTCGTCGACGATTGACGTCCAGCGCTCGGCGTCGGCTACGGCCTCTTCGGTGAAGAGTGCTGCGGGTACTCCCGCACGCAGCCGATCTTCCACAGCTGTGCGCTCCTGCACATCGAACTGGGACCATCGCGCCACTAGAAGCCGCATGATCTCCACCTGGGCGTCGTCATCCCAGAAGTCATCGTCGTTCAACCCGAGTACGATCTGCGCAGCTTCGTTCGCTGGCCAGCTTTCATCTGCAAGCGCAAAGAGGTAAAGCCGCCGGAGCAGCACAAAGGGTGATTCCACCCAATGGCGGATCAGCTGCCTCGCGCCGGCGGCATCATGCTTGGCGATGCGCTCCCACAGATCGGCCAATCCACGCACGATGGGCCGGAATCCCCCGCGATGGCGGTTCTGGGCGTGCTTCGCGACAGAGGGTACGTTCCGACTGGGCGCATCCCAATCGCCGGTCTTTCCTAGGTCAGATGCCAGTTCCAAGGCGTTGATGAGTGATCGGTTTAGCGTCCTGAAGAGCGCCAGCGAGTCTTCAACCGTGTCCGGCCAAGCCTTCAGGATTTCCGACGGCGGCGGATGGTCGGCAGGCTCCATGTCGACGGTGATCAACTTGTACAAGGCCTCCGCGGCCGGCTCGTCTTCGTCTGGCCACCACAGAGGTTTGCCGATCTTGACCCGCGGGGTCAGGATGTCGGCGACCAGATCCCGTGCCTGAAAGCCTGTCTGCCCGTTATGAATCAAGGGCAGCCAGTCGTACCAGCCGCCATCGAACCAGGAACTGGTTCTGGGCGTCGACTGGCCCAACATCAGGCGCCATGCCTGCTTCCTGATGTCGGTCAGCTCATCGTCGGCCCCATCCAGCGCGAGCTTGACGCGCCAGCGCGTTTGTTCGTCGAACGGCAAGAGACCTGCGCAAGCGCGGATCATCTCCGGATCGTTGATACGACCCGCGATCCATACATCCGGCAGCGGATGCTTGAGCACTCCGCGTTCTGCCAGGATCGGCAGCCAGGCGGCATCTGGGGACAGCTCACCCAGCAGTTGGCTCGCATCCCCCCGGTCAAGCAACGCTGTGCAGCGCGCTATTGCTTCTTCGGACGACGGGTGCGGATGCTCTTCGAGCAATCCTAGCAACTGTTCGCGCCGCCACGCCGTGGGGTCGTCCTGGTAGCCCTTCCACTCGCGCAAGGTGGCATACAGGGGGGAATGATCGTTGTTGTCGAGGCGGTACAGGATTGGCTCGACGCCCTTCGCCCGCCACAGTGCTTCGTTGATCTCACCGTCGGCGGCGGAGTATTCGCCGAACGCATAGACCTTTCTCAGGTCCGGATAGAGCTCCCGGTCCGCTTCGAGCGCCTCAAGAAGGTAGCGCATAGGCGGATCGTCAGCTTGGTAGCCCACCAGAACGAGTGTATGCGTGCGCGCCAGATCGTAGATGTACCTGGATGCCCAACCGGAACGGAGATAGGCATCACCAAACTCGGCGCTAGTGAGGACTAGGTCGGTTTCAATGGTTTGAACCAAGGCATCGGCCAGCCGCCCATGCAGATGAAGTACGCCCGAGAACCCCGATGTCATTGGCCGCGGGAGCGCCATGCTCGCATGGCTAGCAACCCGATTGCCGTGCTCTCTCAGCCACGCACGTTCGAAGAGCGTATCGAAGTTCGTGGTGAGCAGGCGCGATATGCCTTGGTTGTCGCGCGAAAGCGTCAGCAGGGCAAGATGATTGGACAGATCTGCCTCTTCTGGAGGCGCCAGCTCGTCCCGCACCGCAATGCGGATACGTGCCTTCATGTTGCGGTTGGGCGGCGATTCGGAGGCCGCCAGACGCCGCTCCAGGCATCGCAGAACCCTGTCGTACTGGCCAAAGAGTTTTCCGCCCTCCACCATGCCCTCCCGCTCGGCGGGGTGGTGCATCCAACTCTCCTCTAGGCGACCGTAGACCTGCTCAACGAGCTTACGGAAAAGTGGAAGGCCCGCGGTACGGGACACGCCTGCTCCGCAGACAAAGAGCGTTTCGCCTCTCTCTTGGGCGGCGATTAGCTCGCTTGGAATGTCGGGGCCGGCGTCAACGAAACGCATATGCGTGGTACTCCTTATCGCCTACTTGGCGAATACGTCCTGAGCCTGCGCTGCGAGAAGAGGGTCCGGCGTGTATATGGGCTTCACGTCAACGCGCCCCCAGCCCATGTTCAACCATGATCTGCATCCGGGCTCAGCCGTCAGAATATCCAAGAGAGCGGAAAAGGTTGCTTGTGCCGGCAATGAGCACACCGAAACGACTCCGTTAGTAAAAGACGCATGGCGTTGTACTCCGTAACCTTTAGAGGCGCCGAGCAACCAGGACACTTTATATGGGGCGAGAGCGCTTCCCCCATGGCTTCCGCCAAAGCAGCCTTGCCACCTTCCTGGCGCAGGAATCGGTACGCATTAACGGTGCGAAACACGAAGGCCTCTCTAGCGCCCGGCCTGGGAGGTTGGATCCGTTCGTACAGGGCCAAGATCACGTGCGCCAGATACAGGAGCACCGTCGGTAACGTCAGGTAGAGTGCCTCGTAGATGTCATCTTCGCCTGGATCCTTGAAAATGAAGTTGAAGTTCTCCGGCGACGTCTTGATCTCGACGCGCTCTACCGTGATCAGGTGGACCGCATGCTGGAACAGCCCGTAAAGCCCGTCTGGGTTTCCGACATCGTAGATGATGGAGATGAGATCTTCAGTCGTAACGATGCCCGCCAGTTCGGTCTTCGCGATCGCCGATGCAAGGGTCTCTTTGCGGCGGTTGCCGAGCACCTTCTGAGTGAGCTTGGCGGGGTCTCCTGCAGTAAATGCCGAGTAGAAGCCATCCTCGTCGCCCACCATCCAGGAGAAGTACATCAGGCTGTCTAGTAATGGCTTTCGGAGCAGGTTGAGCCCCGGTATGAACTTGCGCTTCTCGAAGCACCTCAACGACTCGTAGATGTGATGCGCGCAATCCGACACCATCGCCATCGTGATGTGATTCAGCACGACGCGCCTGGCCTCTGAATGCAGCCCAAGTTCACGCATGGCCGTCAAGGCATCGTGCTTCTTCGCGAGATCCTCGAATCTACTGGCCTGTGATTTACTCGCGAACGTGAAAGAAATCGTAGGCGCATTCGCTGCCTCGTACTCGACCAGCATCCGAGCGAATTCGTCATGCAGGAAGAAGCAGTATTCGTGCGCAAGGCGCAGATTTTTTGGAATCCACTGAAGGCGATTCGCGGGGATGAGCATTCTCACGATCCATCCTTCCTTGCCGGGCACTCAGCTCTGTTCACGATTGCACACTCGCAGCAGCACGTCCGCCGGATCACACGTCAAATCCTCAGGCGCGTCTGACAGCAGGAAGACCGGTGTGTCATCGAAGCGATGGCCTGGCGAAAAGGCGGCGCCGCGGATCTTTCATTAGTTCTGGAATTCATCGCGGCGCTTCAGCCAACTCTCCATGCCCCTTGCGCGCGCGTCGCCGAGATGCGGATGTAGTGGTTCATCTTCACGCTGAAGACCCATAGCGCGCCCTTGTGCCGGTCATTCATAAGCTTTAGGCCCATCCGCCTACGCCCGATATCCGTCCCATAATCGCATTCAGCAGGCACCCCTTTCCCCAAGGTGCCTTAAGAGAATCTCTGCTGTTGAGACTCTCCGGAAGGCTGGGCTACTCAGCGTTTGAGAACACTGAGTTCGCCAACCTTTCGTCGCCATCCAAAAGTCCGCTTTGGGTCGAAAGCAGCCCTACCCCATCCCCCTAGCTACCAACAACCGATCCAGCACCGACTTAAGTGCTAAAGGCTTCAACGGCTTCATCAGCAAAGGCAGGCCAGCCTCGTGCACGGCGGCCCGGACTTCGGCCCCGGCATCGGCACTGAGGATCACTACCGGCCGCGCCCCGAACTCTTCGGCCAGCCGGGCATGGACCTGCACACCGGTGTCGCCATCGTCGAGGTGGTAATCGAACAGCCATAGGTCGGCTGGCATGGTCAGCAAATGCAAGCGAGCGCCCTCGCCGTCGCCGGCAGCCATGACGATGCAGCCCATCCCTTCGAGCAGCTGGCGCAAGGCTGCGCGAGCGACAAGTTCGTTGTCCAGCACGAGCACGCGCGTTCCGGCCAGACCCTGGCGTGGCAAGGCGACGGTGGCGGGCCCTGCCTGCGTAGCCGCCCGCGGCACCGTCAGCGAGAACACAGTGCCGGTGCCCGGGCGACTATCCAGCCCGATGGGTGCTCCCAGCAGCCGCGCCATACGATCGGCAATGGCCAGTCCGAGGCCCAACCCCTGCCCCGCCGCCCCCTCACCGCGTCGAAACTCCTCGAACAGCGACGCCTGTACCTGCGGGTCGATGCCGGGACCGGTGTCGTGTACTTCGATTCGCACGGCACCGTCCACACGGCGCACGCCCAGCAGCACGCGGCCACTGGCGGTATAGCGCACGGCGTTCGCCAGGAAGTTCTGCAGCACCCGCCGCAGCAGCTGCGGGTCGCTGTGTACCCACACGCGGGTCGGCACGCAGTCAAACGTCAGCCCTCTTTCGGCGGCCAGCACGCGGAACTCGGAGGCTAGCGGCTCTAGAACCTCGGCCAAGGGGAAATCGCGCAGCTGCGGATCCAGTCCGCCCGCTTCCAGGCGCGACAAATCCAGCAGATCGGTCAGCAAGCCGGTCGTCGAGTCCAGCGCACCACGCACCTGCCGCACGGACTCTCGCGCGCGCTCCGTCACCTGCCCAGCCAAGGCATCGGTGAACAGATGCGCCGCATGCAGCGGCTGCAACATGTCGTGGCCGATCGCGGCGAGAAACCGACCCTTGGCATCGTTTGCCCGCTCGGCTTCGCGGCGCGCGGCTTCCGCGGCGGCGGTGCGCTCCTCCACCCGCTCCTCAAGCGTCTCCTTGGCCTGCAACAGCCCGGCTTCGGCTGTTCGGAACGCGGTGACGTCGGTGAAGGTCGCGACGAAACCACCGCCGGGCATCGGATTGCCACGGACCTCGACAATGCTGCCGTCAGGGAATACGCGTTCGGTCAGGTGCGCGGTGCCAGCGCGCATGTGCGCAAGCCTGCGCTGCAGGGCCTGCTCGATGTCGCCCTGCGGCGGCATCCGCTGCAATGCGTGCCGGGCCAGGTCGGCGATCGGCATGCCGACCTTCAGCAGGGCTTCGGGGTAACCGAACAGTTCGGCGTAACGGCGGTTCCAGGCCACCAGGCGCAGCTGCGCGTCGACCACGCTGATGCCCTGGCTCATGTTCTCCAGCGCGGCTTCGAGCACGCGCTGGTTGAAGCGCAGGTCGCGCGAGGCCTCGCCGACGATGGCGGCCACGGTGTCCAGGTGCCCGGCTTCACGGCGCGCGGCGTCCAGCAGCACCCGCGCCGAGGCCGAGCCGAGCACCGCTGCCAGTTCGCGTTCGATCCGCGCTTCGACCTGCACCGCCACCGGGCC
>NZ_JARUVM010000050.1 GCF_029763755.1 Luteimonas sp. 8-5 | reverse complement strand
CGCGGCGCCTTCATCGGCGCCCGCGACCAGCGTGTCCAGTTCAGACAGCGGCGGCAGCGTGGCATCGGGCGACTGGCCGCCACAGGCAGCGATCGTCGTGGCCAGCGCGGCCGCCAGGAGCAAGCGCATGTGCTTCATGTCAGCGGCGGCAACTCGCGCCGTCGGCGCCCTGGCCGATCCCCATCCGCTTCATCACCATTCCCGCCGGGCAGAATCCGGTGAAGGCGGACTGGAGCAGGTTCAGGCCGACGAACGCGGTCAGCAGCCACCACCACGGGGAGACAAGCTGGGTCAGGGCCACGCTGACGAGGGTCATCACGCCGGCGAAAGCCATGATCGCGCGATCGAGGGACATGGGAGTTTTCATTGTCTGTCTCCATGGGGTTGGTCGGGCTTGAGCCGCTCGATGCCGAGCAGGCCGAGGACGTACTTCTCGTACACCGGCTCGGACGTGCCGTGGCGCATCTTGTAGAGGAAGTACTTCTCGAACGCGATCTTGGCCACGTGCACCCACTTGCCGATCTTCGTCCAGGTCACGTTGCGCGGCGGGATCTGCGGCAGCGCGACGAAGGCCGCGCCGGTGTCGCCCATGTCCGCCAGGCAGACCGCGTTCCAGGTTCCTTCGAAGTCCGCCGGCTCGCCGGCGAGATCGGCCTGGATGTTGCGCACGATGGTGGTGACCATCGACTCGATCATGAAGCCGGTCTTGGGCGCGCCGGTCGCCACCGGCGTCGCTTCCACGGGCGGGATCGCCACGCACACGCCCGCGGCGAAGATGCGCGGATGGTTCGGGCTGCGCTGGTGCCTGTCGACGATGACGAAGCCGCGCGGATTGCACAGCCCTTCGACGGCCGCCACTGCATCGACGCCCCGGAAGGCGGGCAGCAGCATTGCGTACTTGAACGGCAAGGCGTGTTCGCGCAGCGGCTGGCCCTGTGCGTCGTGCTCGACTGCCGACAATTCACCAGCCCCGACCGCGGCGACCTTGGCGTTGACGATCCAGTGGATGTGGCGCTGACGCAGTTCCGACTCCATCAGCCCCCTGGAGTCGCCCACCCCGCCCAGGCCCATGTGGCCGATGTAGGGCTCGCTGCTGACGTAGGTCATCGGCACGCGGTCGCGCAGCTTGCGCTTGCGCAGGTCGGCATCGAGGATCATCGCGAACTCGTAGGCCGGGCCGAAGCAGCTCGCGCCCTGGACCGCGCCGACCACCACGGGTCCGGGATCCTTCAGGAACTCCTGATAACCCTTCCACGCTTCCAGCGCATGCGGCAGCGTGCAGATCGAATGCGTGTGGCCGTCCGGACCTAGCCCCTGGACCTCGTCGAAGGCGAGTTTGGGACCGGTGCAGACCACGAGGTAGTCGTAGTCGAGCGTGGCGCCGCAGCCGGTATGCACCTGGCGCGCGCCGGCATCGATGCGGACGGCCCCGCTGCCGTCGAAGGCGATGCCGCGTCGGGCCAGGCATTCGCCAGCGTCCAGGCTGGTTGCGGCCGGCTCGCGCCAGCCGACGGCCACCCATGGGTTGGACGGAGTGAATGCGAAGCGCGCACCCTCGCCCACCACCGTGATGCCGTGTCCGCTCCCGAGTGTTTCACGCAATTCGAAGGCGGCGGACATGCCGCCGAGTCCTGCGCCCATCACCACGATACTGGCCATGCCGTCGCCTCCCGGTTGGACTTACATTAGCGTTTACTAATATTAGTGTCAACTGATATGATCGTGCCGCCACAGACACCGGCCCCATTCGGCACCCGGCCCGGTCGGCCTGTCTTGATCCGCATCAGGAAAAACCGTGAACGCCAAGCGCCGCACGCCAACCATCGATCCGGAAGCCATGCGCCAGCACGCCGGCGACGCCGCACGGCTGCTCAAGGCGCTGGGGAACGAAAAACGGTTGCAACTGCTCTGCCTGCTGGTCGACGGCGAGCACAGCGTCGGCGAACTCAACAGCCGCGTGGACCTCAGCCAGTCGGCACTGTCGCAACACCTGGCGCTGCTGCGCCAGGACGGGCTGGTGACCAGCCGCCGGGAGGCGCAGGCCGTCTATTACGGTCTGGCCAAGGGACCGGCCCGGCGCATCATTGCTACCCTCCACGACATCTACTGCGGCGACCAGCAATGACGCCAGGCCTGCATATCGAGCCCCATCATCACAACGAGACCGGCACCTGGAGCTACCTGGTGCACCTCGAAGGCGATGCGGTGGTCATCGATCCGGTGCTCGACTACGATCCGGCGACCGATCGCGTCGGCACCGGGAGCGCCGACGCCCTGCTTGCCCGCATCGCCGCCGCGCAATTGCGCCTGCTGCGCATCCTGGAAACGCATGCCCATGCCGACCACCTGTCGGCCGGCGCATACCTGCGCGCCCAGACCGGCGCGCCCATCGCCATCGGCGAAGGCATCCGCACGGTGCAGGCGCATTTCGCGCCGCTGTATGGACGGTCGCCCGACGACCCGGAACTGACCAACGCATTCGACGAACTCCTGCGCGATGCCCAGGTCCTGCAGGCGGGCGCGCTGCGCATCGAGGCGATGGCCCTGCCCGGCCATACCTCCGACAGCCTGGGCTATCGCATCGGCGACAACGTGTTCGTCGGCGACACCGTCTTCGCGCCCGATATCGGCACGGCCCGCTGCGACTTCCCGGGCGGTGGCGCACGCCGCCTGCATGCTTCCATCGAGCGCCTGCATGCGCTTCCGGACGAGACCCTGCTGTGGCTGTGCCACGACTACCCGCCCGAAGGACGCGCCCTGCGCGCGAGCGTCAGCGTCGGCGAAAGCGCGCGCGACAACCGCATGCTGCCGCGAGGTACTCCTGTAGAGGCGTTCGTCGCCGCCCGCCAGGCTCGCGATGCCGGCCTGCCGGCACCGAAGCTGCTGCAGCCGGCGCTGGATGCGAACATCCGTGGCGGGCGGCTGCCTTCTCCGGCCTGACGCAGACGCACTCGCATGGACGCGATATCGCTTGCCCTCGCGGGACTGTTCTTCCTCGTCGCGGTCCTCTACGCCTCGGTCGGGCATGCGGGCGCGAGCGGCTACATCGCCGCCATGGCGCTGATGGGATTCGCGCCCGAGCAGGTCCGCCCTACGGCGCTGGCGCTCAACCTGCTGGTCGGTGGCATCGGCCTGCTGCGCTGGTGGCGGGGCGGCCACGTGCGCTGGCGCAACGTGCTGCCCTTCGTGCTCGCATCGGCGCCGGCCGCGTTCTTCGCCGCGCAGATCGATCTGCCACGCGAGCGCTTCTCGCTGCTGCTCGGCCTGGTGTTGCTGGTCGCGGCGATCGGCGTGTTCCGGCATGCGGACAGCGCCGAGCAGGAAGACCGCGAAACAGCGGGGCGACGCGTTCCCTGGTTGCCGGGGCTGGTCGCGGGCGCCGCGATCGGCACCTTGTCGGGCCTGACCGGCACCGGCGGCGCGATCTTCCTTACGCCTTTGCTGCTGTTCGCACGCTGGATGCCGACGCGCGAAGCCAGCGGCACCTCGGTCGCCTTTGTCTGGATCAATTCGCTGACCGGACTCGCCGGCCTGTTGCACGCAACCGGTTCGCTTCCGCCGATGCTGCCGCTATGGCTTGGCGTCGTCGCGGTCGGCGCCCTGCTCGGCAGCCAGCTCGGCCTTCACTGGCTACCGGTGCGCGGATTGCGCCGGGTGCTCGGCGTCGTTCTGCTGGTGGCCGCGGGCAAGCTGCTGTTCGCCTGAGATCCCGGAGCGGGTAATGGCCCGTTACACCGCGCGGGCCGCCCGCACGACGTGCTCGACGGTGAACCCGAACTCGGGGAACAGGGCATCGGCCGGGGCACTGGCGCCGAAGCTGTCCATGCCGATCACCGCGCCGTCGAGGCCGACGTACTTGCGCCAGAAGTCGGCGGTGCCGGCTTCGATCGCCACGCGCTTGCGGCACGCCGCCGGCAGCACGGACTCGCGGTACGCCGCGTCCTGGCGCTCGAACACGTCGGTCGACGGCATCGACACCACGCGCACCTTGTCGCCGAGCTGCTCGGCAGCCTGCATCGCCAGGCCGACCTCCGAGCCGGTGGCGATGAGGATGATCTCCGGTGCGCCGTTCGAATCCCTGAGCACGTAGCCGCCACGTTCGATCGCGGCGACCTGCGCATCGGTGCGAGGCTGGTGGGCCAGGTTCTGGCGCGAGAACACCAGGCAGCTGGGGCCGTCGCGGCGTTCGATGGCAGCCTTCCAGGCAACCGCCGATTCGACCGCGTCGCAGGGACGCCAGACGTCGTTGTGCGGGATGTAGCGCAGCGACGCCATGTGCTCCACCGGCTGGTGCGTGGGACCGTCCTCGCCCAGGCCGATCGAGTCGTGGGTGTAGACGTGGATCGCGTGCGCGCCCATCAGCGCGCTCATGCGCACCGCGTTGCGGGCGTAGTCGCTGAACACCAGGAAGGTGGCGTCGTACGGCACGAAGCCGCCGTGCAGGGCCAGGCCGTTGGAAATGGCGGTCATGCCGAACTCGCGCACGCCGTAGTAGACATAGTTGGCGTCGGCCGCGTCACTGGCCACAGTCTTGCTGCCCTTCCACAGGGTCAGGTTCGAATGGGCCAGGTCGGCCGAACCGCCCACCAGCTCCGGCAGCAGCGGCGCGAACGCCTCGATCGCCATCTGCGACGCCTTGCGCGATGCGACGGTCGGGCCGTCGGCCTGGAGTTTGGCGATGAACGCATCCGCCTCGGCGATGAAGCCTTCCGGCAGTTGGCCGCGCGAGCGCCGCACGAGCTCCTCGGCGATGTCGGGATGGCGCGCCTTGTAGGCATCGAACAGCTCGTTCCACTGGTGCTCGCGCACGGTGCCGGCATTGCCGGCGCGCCAGCCGTCGCGGATCTCCTGCGGGATCTCGAACGGCGGGTACGGCCAGCCCAGCGCCTCGCGGGTCGCTGCGACCTCGTCCTTGCCAAGCGGCGCGCCGTGCGCGGATTCCTTGCCGGCCTTGTGCGGCGAACCGAAGCCGATGGTGGTGCGGCAGCACAGCAGGGTCGGCCTGTCCTGGCACTGCAGCGCCTGCTCGATCGCCGCCTTGATCGACTCGGCGTCGTGGCCGTCGACATCGCGGATCACGTTCCAGCCGTAGGCCTCGAAGCGCGCCGGGGTGTCGTCGGTGAACCATCCCTGGGTGTCGCCGTCGATGGAGATGTGGTTGTCGTCCCAGAACGCGACCAGTTTGTGCAGGCCCCAGGTGCCGGCCAGCGAGGCGGCCTCGTGGGAGATGCCTTCCATCATGCAGCCGTCGCCCATGAACACCCAGGTGCGGTGGTCCACCACCTCGAATTCCGGACGGTTGAAGCGCTGCGCCAGCAGCTTCTCGGCCAGCGCGAACCCGACTGCGTTGGCGAAACCCTGCCCCAGCGGGCCCGTGGTGGTCTCCACGCCCGGGGTCATGAAATTCTCCGGGTGGCCCGGGGTCTTGCTGTGCAGCTGGCGGAAGTGCTTCAGGTCGTCGATCGACAGGTCGTAGCCCGACAGGTGCAGCAGCGCGTACTGCAGCATCGAGCCGTGGCCGTTGGAGAGGATGAACCTGTCCCGGTTGAACCACTTCGGATTGTTGGGGTTGTGCTGCAGGTAGTCGTTCCAGAGCACCTCGGCGATGTCCGCCATGCCCATCGGCATGCCCGGATGCCCGGATTTGGCCGCCTCGACGGCGTCGACGGCGAGGAAACGGATGGCATTGGCCAGGTCGCGGCGGCTGGGCTGGGTCATGGATCGCTGCACTTGGACGGGAAACCGCCATTGTCCCACCCCGCGGCCCGGCTGTCGCGCCGCCGCCGCCGATCCTCTTACGAAGCTCTTACCCGCGCCGGCTAGGGTGCCCGGGCGAACCAATCGCATACGGGGAAAACTCATGCACGCACGTAACGGCAAGGGCGGCCGCTGGGCCGGCCAATCGGGCTTCACGCTGGTCGAGATGGCGGTGGTGCTGGTCATCATCGGCGTGATCCTCGGCGCGGTGATGATCGGACGGGATGTCCAGCGCAACGCTGAATACACCCGGATCAAGCAGAAATTCGTCGACCAGTGGGTGGTCGCCTACAACACCTACGGCCAGCGCCTGGGCGCCCCGGTCGGCGACAGCCAGGTCGCGCCGCAGTTGATGGTCAACGGCGCCAACTTCGGTTCGATCTCCGGCGGCGACATGACCAGCGCGACCGAGCCCAAGGCGATCTGCGGCAATCCCGCGCCGGCCGCCACCACGGGCTTCACCCGCGGCGCCGAGACCGACGCCAAGTTCATCCTGCGCGACCTCATGCTCAAGGCGGGCATTTCGCTGCCGCCGGGGCGCGGCGAAGGCCTGGAAGACCGTTACGTCTACCTGGACACCAACGGCAACCCGCAGGAAATCCAGGTCTGCTTCCAGTGGAACAAGCCGGGCACGACCTCCGGTTCGGGCAACGTCATGGTCCTCACCGGCCTGACCCCCGACCTGGCGCGCGCGCTCGACCAGGCCATCGACGGCGCCCCGGACGCGCGCAACGGCGCCTTCCGGCAGATGGGCGTCGCCGCCGGTACCGCCAACGAGGGCGTGCCGTGGCTGGGCAACAACACCAACTCGTTCGGCCAGACCGGCACCGACGACGCCGACGCGGCGGCGACCGACGCCGACCAGGTGGTCACCCTGGTGGCGCACTACAAGATGAACCAGTAACCGGGGGCCGGCCATGAGTCTGTCCGCCAGGATGTCCGGCATTGCCCGGCTGTGGCAGTCGCGGAAAGCATCGCTGATGCTGTTCGCCGGGACCCTGGGCGCACTGCTGGTCGCTGCGATCTGGTTCACCAGCGCGCGCAGCGACCTGGCCCAGGCCTATGCCAAGGTCGGCTCGAAGCACCAGGCCCTGGCGGCGACCCAGCAACGCAAGCAGGAGGCCAGGCTACGCGTGCAGATGGCCACCGGTGCCGCGGAGCTGGTGCGGCGCGCGGAGACCGGCGGCTATACCGAGGACGGCTGGGGCGAACGGCTGATCAACATCAGCCAGTCGCCGTTGCGCCGCAACGACGTCAACGACCTGCTCGACGGCGTCAGCCGCGACCAGTCGCGGATCTTCGGCGCCAGCGACTTCGAACTCTCGGTCACCCGCATCGACGAGGGGCTGTTCGACCCGCCGGGTCCGCGCAGCCCGCCGCTGATGCTGACCCTGCGCGGAACGCTGCTGTTCCGAATCCGGCAGGCGGCATTGCCGCTGCTGCCGCCGCCGACGACGCCGGAGGCACCGTGAGCAACATCTCCCTGCTCCACCTGGACGGCCAATGGCTGGCCTTCGAAGGCGAATACGTGCGCCGGCTCGACTCGCGCCCGCGGCTCGAGCAGTCCGCGATCGTGGTCACCGACTTCGACTCCGCCGTCAGCCAGGTCATTTCGCTGGAGGGCAGTCCTTCGCACGCGCCGGCGCTGATCGAGAAGCGGTTGCGCTCCGAGGGCCTGGTGGACAGCGAGTGCAAGATCCTGATCCACCAGAGCAGGACGGTGGGCAACGGTTACCAGGCGCTGTTCACCGCGGTGCCGCTGGACCGCTGGCAGCAACTGTTCGCCTGGGGCGAGAGCCACCGCGACCACTGCCTGCTGATGCCGCTGACCGGCCTGCTGTGGCGCATGCTGCGTCCGGGCCGCGGCCTGGTGCTGCACAGCGGTCGCCAGTTCATCTTCCTGGCGAACCTGCGCAATCGCATCGTCCACGCCACCGCCCTGGCCTTCAGCGAGTCCGACGACGACCTGGCGATGACGGTCGCCTCGATGGCGACGCGCGCCGCCCGCGAACTCGAGGCATCCGACGAAATCCTGGAAGCGCTGACGGTCGAGTGGTACGGCAGCCTGACCCGCGCACCCCGCCAGTCCGGCGTCTCCGCGGCCGGAGTTGCCGCACCCGCAACCACGCGCGGCTTCGATGAGGAGCCCACCCAGCGCACGCCGCTCGCCGGCGACGCAGGCAACCTGACGTACGACGGCCAGTTCGACGCCGGCATCGACGATGCCGCC
>NZ_JARUVM010000005.1 GCF_029763755.1 Luteimonas sp. 8-5 | reverse complement strand
TCGACCAGGCCGGCGCCGGCAAGCTGGGCGAACGCATGGCCGCCGACCTCGCCCGCTTCAACGCCGAGGCGGCGGAGCTCGAGCTCGCCCTGGTCGGCGCGCACTACGACCCGGTGGAACTGCTGCGCCGCGGCTGGCCGTTGCACCGCGAGCTCGACCAGCTCGCCGCGCGAGCGCCGGGCGACCGCTCCGCTCCCGGGGGCCGGATCGTCGCCTTCGGCGCCCGCGACGGCCAGCTGCCCGGGATCCTGGCGCCTTCATCCGAATACGCGGGCGGCCTGTTGCGGCTGGTGCCGTTCGTGCTCGGCGGCGATCCCGGCGCGACCGCACGTGTCGGCGACGCGTTCGAAATCGACCTGGTCGAGACCGGCATGGCCGGCGCCGACACCGCGCTGCTGGCGCAGGAGCTGTTCGGCCTGCGGGTCGAGCATGCGCGCTACCTCACCCTGCACGACCTGCTGGCGATGACGGCACTGCAGTACGAACATGCCGGCCTCGCGCCGCTGTGGCCATTGCTGGAAGCCGCCCTGCTCGCGCCCGATGCGGAAGAATGGCTGGACGCGCCGCCGGAACCGCTCGCGCATTTCAGCGATGGCGAAGTGCGCATCGCATTGTTCTCGCCCGCCGCGTGGGCGGCGCGCTACGCGCCGCAACACCAGGCAGGCGTCGATGACGACGCCCGCCTGGAACGCCGCTTCGAACACTTCCAGTTGCGCCAGCGGCAGTTCGCCGCGGTGCTCGGCGCGCACGCCGTGCCGGTCACCTTCGCCCACTGCGGCGCCAGCGACACGCCCGACCTGTAGGAGCACGGCGCCCTGCACGCGAGCGGGCTGTTGCCTGCCGCGGCAACAGCCGCTACAGGACGGTGATGACGCCGCAGGCGATGCGCTTGCCGGCGTTGCCGGAAGGCTGGCTGGTGTAGTCGTCCGGATCGGCGTGGACGATGATGGCGCGGCCCGCGGCGTCGTTCGCGGCGCCGGTGCCCAGCGTCATGCCCGGTACGTGCATGTTGACGTGGGCGACGCCATCGGCATCGGCGACGATGTTGTCGATGTCGCCCGCGTGGTGCGCGCCTTCGTCCATGCGTCCGTGCGGATTGCCGGCCGGATTGAAGTGGCCGCCGGCGCTGCTGGCATCGGCCGCGCTGCAGTCGCCGTGTTCGTGCACGTGGAAGCCGTGCGCGCTGCCCGGTTCCAGGCCCCCGATGTCGCCGGCAATGTGGATCGCGTTGGCGCCCATGGTCATTACCTGCAGGCGTCCGCTGACCAGGCTGCCGGAAGCAGCGGCCAGGTTGGCCACGGCGTCGCGCTGCACCACCGGCGCCTCGGGCTCCGGCGCGGGCTGGTCCGGCGTGGTTCCGCAGGCGGCAACGCCGAGCGTGGCAAAGGCGATCAACGAGAGCGGTGCGATGCGCATGGCGATTCTCCTGAAGAAACAAAAAGGGGACGGAGGTAATTAAGCGCCCCGTATTGTGAAGGTTTCCGTAAACGCACGCGCGCTTAATTACCTCCGTCCCCTTTTTGCTTTCTTCCCAGGCGGCGGGTGAGCGTGTTGCGGCCAAGGCCGAGGCGTGCAGCGGCGTCGCCACGATGGCCGCCGGTGGATTCGAGCGCGGCGTCGAACAGGATCCGTTCCATGCGCTCCCGCGCTTCGCCGTACAGGTCCTGTGCGTCCCCGGCCAGGCGCGCGCGCGCCCATTCGCCCAGCGCGGCTTCCCACGCCACGCCGCCGGCAGCGCTCGTGCTGGCGACGTGGCGCGTGCCCAGCCCGGCCAACGCATCGACTTCCGCGGCGCCAACGCGCTCGTCCGGTGCCAGCGCGGCCAGGCGCCAGCAGGCGTTCTCCAGCTCGCGCACGTTGCCGGGCCAGTGGTGCGCACGCAGGCGTTCGATCGCGCCCGCATCCAGGCGCCTGGCCGGCGTGCCGAGGCGGCGCGCCGCCATCTGCAGGAAGCATTGCGCCAGCAGCGGCACGTCTTGAAGCCGCTCGCGCAACGGCGGCAACTGCAGGCGTACCACGTCGAGGCGGTGCAACAGGTCGGAGCGGAAGCGGCCCTCGTCGACCAGGCGTTCGAGCGGCTGGTGGGTGGCGGCAATCACGCGCACGTCGACCTCGATCAGCTCGCGGCCGCCGACGCGGAAGAACTCGCCCTCGGCCAGCACCCGCAGCAGGCGCACCTGCAGCGGCAGCGGCATGTCGCCGATCTCGTCCAGGAACAGCGTGCCGCCGTCGGCCTGTTCGAAGCGCCCGACATGCCGCTTGCTGGCGCCGGTGAACGCGCCGGCTTCGTGTCCGAACAGTTCCGACTCCAGCAGTTCGGCCGGGATCGCAGCGGTGTTGAGGGCGATGAACGGCTTGCCTGCGCGCGGCGACTCGCGATGCAGCGCGCGTGCCACCAACTCCTTGCCCGTGCCGGTCTCGCCGGTCACCAGCACCGACAGCGGCACCTGCGCCAGCTTGCCGATGCTGCGGAACACCGCGCGCATGGCGGCCGAATCGCCGACAAGTTCTGCTTCCTGCGGTGCGGGCGCGGATGCGGACGCGGCAGCGGGTCGTGCCACTGCAGCCGCGCTGCCGTTGCCGCTCGCCGGCAACACCCGCGCGGCCAACTCGACCGCGCGATCCAGGTCGAAGGGCTTGGACAGGAATTCCCAGGCGCCGCCGCGGAACGCGCCGGCCGTGCTCGCCACGTCGGTATAGGCCGACATCACGATGACCGGCACCGATGGATGCGCGGCCTTGAGCTTGCGCAGCAGTGCGATGCCGTCGTCGCCGGGCATGCGCACGTCGGTGAACACGAGGCCGGGAACGCCGTCGCCGAGGGCGTCCAGCGCATCCTGCGCCGACTCGAATCCGCGCACCGCGTAGCCGGCCTCGCGCAATGCGGTGGCCAGCACGAAGCGCACGCCACGGTCGTCGTCGACCACCCACACCGTTGCCGTGTCACTCATCGCCCGCTCCTTCCGCATCGGCATCGTCGAACGGCAACAGCAGCGTGAACACCGTATGCCCCGGCCGCGACCGGTAGGCGAGCGAGCCGCGATGCTCGCGCGCCACCTGCTGCGCCAGTGCCAGCCCCAGTCCACTGCCCTCGGCGCGACCACTGACCAGCGGCAGGAACACCTGCTCGGCCAGTTCCTCGGGCACGCCGCGGCCGTCGTCGACGATCTCCAGCCGCAGCGCCAGCGCATGCGCGGCGTCGCCGATGCGCACGCCGTGCTCGGCGCGGGTGCGCAGGGTCACGTTGGCCGCGCCGGCCTCGATCGCGTTGCGTACCAGGTTCCAGACGGCCTGCGTCAGGCGATCCTCGTCGCCGGAGACGTCGGGCAGGCTCGGGTCGTAGTCGCGCGCCAGGCGCACCGCCCAGCCCGCGTCGCTTTCGGCCAGGCGCAACACGCGCTCCAGTACCGCATGGATGTTGAGCGGCGCATGCGGCCGCGGCGGTGCCGGCGACAACAACCGGTCGAGCAGCGCGGCCAGGCGATCGACCTCCGAACCGATCAGCCCGATCAGTTCGCGTTCCTCGTCGTTGTCCGGTCGCGCATCCGCGCGGCGCGCCAGCAGTTGCGCCGCACCCTTGAGGCCGGCCAGCGGATTGCGCAGTTCGTGCGCCAGGCCCTTCAGTGCCGCGGCCAGCGCACCGGGCAAGGCGAGGGCCGGATCCTCGCCGGGGAATTCGTCGACCGGGTGCGCCTCCAGCCACCAGCCGCCGTCCTCGCGCGGCGACAGCACCGCGTCGGCGAAGCGCGGCGGATTGCCGGGGAATGCGAAGGCGAGGCGACGCAGCCTGGCTTCCTCGCCGTCGGGCGCGGCGAGCCAGCTCGCCAGCCGTGCGCCATCCGCCTCCAGCGCCGCCAAGGGCAGCCCGTGCAACCGTCGCGCGGCCACCCCCAACCATCGCCCGAACGCCAGGTTGGCGCCGGTGACATGCCCATCCGCCCCGCTCCAGGCGATCGGGGTGGTCAGGGCATCGAAGTCGGCGGGATCGGGCATTGCACCAATATAGTGCAAGCCCCGGGGTCAGTGCGGCTCGTCAAGCGATGCGGGACAAGGATTGCCGGCATCGACGAGCCCGAGCGCATCAACGGCCACCCTGTAGATGTCGCGCAGCCCGTTCCCGGGACTCGAGAGGCGCCGTTCCAGGGTTGCCATGTCGTAGCGCCGTGCCTCCTCGCGGAAGGTGCTGCGATTGCTGGTGAAGTACAGGTACTTTCCATCGGGGCCGATCCGGGGTCCGAAATCCCAGCCTTCCGAATTGACGCCGGCGCCCAGCGCCCGCGGCTGGCTCCAGGTTGCCGCGCAGCGGTAGGTCACGTACAGGTCGTATTCGCCTGCACCTGGCACCCTGCCTTTCGCCGCGAAGATGAGATAGCGCCCATCCGGATCGACAAAAGCTTCGATCTCCTGGTCGGCGGTGTTGATCGCCGGGCCGAGGTTCTCGGCCGGCAGGAACCGTTCGCCGTTCCAGCGCGCGCGCCACAGGTCGCTCTTGCCATGGCCGCCTTCGCGCTCCGAACCGAAGTCCAGCCATCCGTCCCGGGTCATGACGGGAAACCAGTCGGTGCCGGGACTGCCGAGTTCCGCCACGTGGCGGGGCGGGCCCCAGCCGTCGTCCGTGCGTCGCATCTCCCAGATCTCGGTGTCGGGACGCGGCTTGTTGCCCTCGACCGGGCGGTTGGAGATGAAAAGCATCCTGTCGCCGTCGAAGTCGACGAAGACATCGGCGTCGTTGAAGCGACCGCTGAACGGAGCGACCTCCGCAGGCTGCCAGCGGCCGTCGCGGAAGTGGCTGACCAGCGTCGTCCAGTGGGCGAAGTCGGGCGAATCGCGAAGGAAATACGCCGTGCGACCATCCCGGGCGAAGGTGATGTGGGCGTCGTCGTGACCGGTGGAGAACACACCCGTGCCGAACAGTTCGGCATGTTGCGCGGAAGCCAACGCGATCGCCAGTGCCAGGCCGGCAAGCATCATGGAGACGCCTCGTTGTCGGAAAAGCGCAACTTAGCGGGAGGGTGGCCGCGTGGCTTGCAGAAACGTGCGCGTGGCGCTGCGCGACGCCCTCGGCCGGTCGCGCGCCGCCGCAGGCGCAAGGCCCAGTTCACGGCTAAAGGCCGCGTCCATGTGGCTATGGCTGGCGAAACCGGCATCCAGGGCGATCCGGGTCAGGTCGTCGTCGCCTTCGTCCAGTCGATCGAGTACGGCGGCCACGCGCAGGCGCCGGCGATAGCCGCGCATCGTCTGCCCCGTGCATGCCCGGAAGCTGCGCATCAGGTGGAAGGGCGACAACCCCACGCTTCGTGCAACGACACCGATATCGAGGTTGCACTCCAGGGAAGTGCCCAGCAGGAGCCTGGCATCGTCGACCTGCCGCGCGAGACGGCGTCCTGCCGCCGTCCCTCGCAGCGGAACGGGCGGCGAGGTGCGCAGGAGCGCGATCAGTTCGAGGGTCCGTTCCTCCGCGTCGATCCGGTCGCGCGCCGGCTGCGCGAGTTCCCGGCAGAGCCTGAGGTGCGCCCACTGTGCCCTCGGCGCCACCGCGAACTCCACTCGCCGCCCCTCAAGCGCGTGGCGGCCGAAGACCTCTTCCTCGATGCCCGGGGCACAGGCGATGGTGGTGCAGCGATCGCCGCCGTCGGCGGGATGCGATATCCGGTAGCCGTGGCGGGGGCAATGGAACAGGGCAGTGCCGGGATCGGCCTGGTAGCGGCGGCTTCCCGGGTGGTAGGCGAAGACGCCGCGCCTCACGAGCGCGATATGCGCGCCTTCGTCGCCCCGCTCGGCACCACACCCGCCCCGCGGGGCGCAACAGCGGATATCGCGGACGGTGACCGTATCGGTCGCCAGCAACGGTCCGTCATGGGCCATCGCCGGCCGCTTCCGTGGAGGGCATGGGATCCTGGTCGGGAAGCCTGGTCAGCGCGTAAAGGATCCGCGCGTCCTCGGCGTCGAGGACGTCGTTCTCGTCGCCGCGGTAGTGGCGATGGAAGGCGCGCACCGTGTCCTTGTAGCCGGGCGACTTGTCGATGTGCAACGGATAGCCGAGCACGCGCAGGGCCATCCACGGGTCGAAGCCTTCCGGCGGGTCGACCAGTTCTCCTTGCGGCCAGCGGCCAAAGCCCGCGTCGGCGAGCTGCTTCCAGGGGAAGCGGAAGCCGGGATCGCGCTTGCGTGCGGGCGCGAGGTCGGCGTGGGCGATGATCGCGTCGCGCGGGATGTTGAGGCGCGTGCACAGGTCGTCGAGCAGGCGGATCAGCGAGTCGATGAGCGCAGGCTCGAACGGGGTCTCGCCGTCGTTGTCGAGCTCGATGCCGATCGATGCGGAGTTGAGCTCGTTGATCGTGCCCCATGCGCCCGCGCCCGCCTGCCAGGCGCGATGCGCATCGGCGACGAGCTGGTAGATGGTGCCGTCCTTGCCGACCAGGTAGTGCGCACTCACCGGGCCGCCGCTGTTGGCGGTGCGCAGGGTGTCGAGCGCCTGCTCCGCCGAACCTTCCTCGGTGGCGTGGATCACGATCAGGTTCGGCCGCCGCGCGTCGTAGTTCGGCGACGGCACCCATTGCGCGATCGGGCTGCGCGGCGGTGCGTGGGTACAGGCCGCGAGCAGCGCCGCGGCGGCGAGGACGACGAGCAGTCGGGCATTCATGCCCGCATTGCAACCTCCGCGGCCGCCGATTGCAAGCTCCCTCCAGCGGGCAGGCAGCGTTGCCAGTAGGCAACGTCGATCCATTGCCCGAACTTCAGGCCCACCTCGCGGAATCGCGCCACGGGCTCGAAGCCAAGACGCTGGTGCAGGGCCTCTGATGCGGGGTTGGGCAGCGCGATGCCGCCGATCACCGCACGCACGCCGAGCGGAGGCAGCATCGCCAGCAGGTGGTCGTACAGCGCCACGCCCAGGCCACGGCCGGTCGCATCCGGCGCCAGGTAGATCGAGGTTTCCACGCTGTGGCGATAGCCCGCGCGTGTTCGCCAGCGGCCTGCATAGGCGTAGCCGAGGATCCGCGAACCCTCCCCGGCGACGATCCAGGGCAACCCGTGCGATGCGACTTCCGCGATCCGGGCGGCCATTTCCGCTGCCGCTACCTCCGCCAGTTCGAAAGTCGCGACGCTGCCCGCGACGTAGTGGTTGTAGATCGCGGCAATGGCATCCGCATCGCCCGGTCGGGCGATGCGGATCGCGATGCCGGCAAGCTCGCCACGCATCGGCGCGTGGCCTAGATCGCGTAGTACATCTGGTACTCGAGCGGATGGGTCGCGGCGCGGAACGCGGTCACTTCCTTCATCTTCAGGCCGATGTAGGCGTCGATGAAGTCGTCGGTGAACACGCCGCCGGCCTTGAGGAACTCGCGATCCTTGTCCAGCGCTTCCAGCGCCTGGTCGAGCGAGTGGCACACGGTCGGGATGTTCTTTTCTTCCTCGGGCGGCAGGTCGTACAGGTCCTTGTCCGACGGCGCGCCGGGATCGATCTGGTTCCGGATGCCGTCCAGCCCCGCCATCATCAGCGCGGCGAAGGTCAGGTAGCCGGAGTTCATCGGATCGGGAAAGCGGATCTCGATGCGGCGCGCCTTCGGGTTCGCCACGTAGGGGATCCGGCACGACGCGGAGCGGTTGGACGCCGAGTACGCCAGCATCACCGGCGCCTCGAAACCCGGAACCAGGCGCTTGTACGAATTCGTGGTCGAGTTGGCGAACGCGTTGATCGCACGTGCGTGCTTGAAGATGCCGCCGATGTACCAGAGGGCCATCTGCGACAGGCCGCCGTAGCCGTCGCCGGTGAACAGGTTGGCGCCGCCCTTGGCCAGCGACTGGTGCACGTGCATGCCGCTGCCGTTGTCGCCGACGATCGGCTTGGGCATGAAGGTCGCGGTCTTGCCGTTGCGGAAGGCGACGTTCTTGATGATGTACTTCATCGTCAGCAGCTCGTCGGCCTTCTGCACCAGCGTATTGAAGCGGGTGCCGATCTCGCACTGGCCGGCGTTCGCGACCTCGTGGTGGTGGACCTCGACCTCGATGCCGACCTGCTCGAGCGTCTTGCACATCTCCGCGCGCAGGTCGTGCAGCGAATCCAGCGGCGCGACCGGGAAGTATCCGCCCTTGATGCCCGGGCGATAGCCGCTGTTGCCGCCGGCGTACTCCTTGGCGGAGTTCCAGTGCGCCTCTTCCGAATCGATGTGGAAGAAGGTGTGGCCCATGTCGTTGCCGTAGCGCACCGAGTCGAAGATGAAGAACTCCGGCTCCGGGCCGAAGAACGCCTGCTCGGCGATGCCGCTGGACTTGAGGAAGGCCTCGGCGCGCTTGGCGATGCCGCGCGGGTCGCGGGTGTAGGCCTGCATCGTCGTCGGGTCGAGGATGTCGCAGGTCAGCACCAGGGTCGGATCGGCGGTGAACGGATCAAGGAACGCAGTGGCCGGGTCGGGCAGCAGCACCATGTCCGACTGGTGGATGCCGCGCCAGCCGCTGATCGAGGAGCCGTCGAACATCTTGCCGTCCTCGAACAGCGAGGCGTCGACGATCGACTTCGGGAACGTCACGTGGTGCTGCACGCCGCGCATGTCGGCAAAGCGCAGGTCGATGAATTCGACCTTGTGGTCCTTGATGAGTTTTTCGACGGTCTCGTAGGTGGACATGGCGGGCTCCGGAGGCTGGAACGGGGAATGGGGAATGAGGGGAATGGGGAATGGCGGTGTTCTGGCATCCGATACGCAAGGGGCGTGCCACACTTGGCTTGGAGCCAAGTCATTGTCCTGCCTGGAAAATGCGGGACGGCCCGGCCCCTGAATGCACCATAATGGCGCTTTATCCAGCGGGTTGCACCATGAAGGAGCAGCCACTCGATCACGTTAAGCTCTCCACTCCCCTCATTCCCCATTCCCCTCATTCCCCGTCTTCCGCATGGATCCCAACTCCCTCCTCGCTGCCCTGTTGCTCGGCATCATCGAAGGCGTCACCGAGTTCCTGCCGATCTCCAGCACCGGGCACCTGCTGCTGGCGGGACGCTGGCTGGGCGCGCGCAGCGACCTGTTCAACGTCGCCATCCAGGCCGGCGCGATCCTGGCCGTGGTGCTGGTCTACCGGCAGCGGCTGTGGCAGTTGCTGGCGGGCTTTCGCGAGCGCGGCAACCGCGACTACGCCTTCAAGCTCGCCGTGGCCTTCGGCGTCACCGCCGTGCTTGGCCTGGCGGTCAAGGCCGCGGGTTGGCAGCTCGACGATGCGGTGGCGCCGATTGCGTGGGCGCTGGTCCTGGGCGGTGCCTGGATGCTGGCGGCCGAACACTTCGCCGCCAGGCGCGCCTCGATCCTGGGCGAGCGCGCCGACATCACCTGGCTGGTGGCGGTGCTGGTGGGCGTGGCGCAGGTGGTGGCGGGCGTGTTCCCCGGCACCTCGCGTTCGGCGGCGACGATCTTCGTCGCGCTGCTGTTCGGCATCACCAACCGCGCCGCGGCCACCGAGTTCGCGTTCCTGGTCGGTATCCCGACCATGTTCGCGGCCACCGGCTACGAAGTGGTGGAGCTGTATGCCGAAGGCGGCCTGGCCGGCGAGGACTGGAACGCGCTCGCGGTCGCCTTCGTCGCCTCGGCGGTCACCGCCTTCGTTTCGGTGAAATGGCTGCTGCGCTACATCCAGTCGAACCGGTTCACCGCGTTCGCGATCTACCGGTTCGGCCTGGGCGCGGCGCTGCTGGCGTTCGCATAGCCGTCGTCAGTGATCGTCCTGGAAGCTGAACATGATGGCGTTGTCGTCGTCGTACATGCCCCCGCGCACGCCGCGGTAGTCCAGGCGCATCACGAAGCCCCAGCGTGACTTGAAGATGGTGCCGATCTCGATGATGTAGCGGCTGCGATCCAGTTCCTCGCCGGGCAGCACGTATACCGGCCCGGACTGCAGGTCCGAATAGGAGATCGCCGCGCCGCTCTCGTCGTGGAAATCGCGCTGCAGCTCCACCCGGAACCTCGGCTCCAGCGTGCCCCAGGGAATCTTGCGCTTGTACTTGCCGCGCACGCCCACCGTGCTGGTGCGGGTCTCGATCGACTGCTCGCCGAAACTCAGCGCATGCAGCGGATCGCCGTTCTCGCTGTACTCGTCGAGCTTGGCCTGGGCGACATCCATGCGGCCGTAGGTGGAGAACACCCACTTGTCGCCCTTCTTCTCGTAGCCGCTGGACCACGAGCTGAAGGCTTGGGTGCCGTCGCGCGGCGCCTCCAGCATGTCGCCGGTGTCGGTGACGAAGCGGCGCAGCTGGAAGGTGATGCGCTGGTAACCGCTGACCATGTCGATGAACCACGGCAGCGACGGTCGGTAGCTGGCGTAACCCATGCCCGTCTTCGCGGTCGCATCCGAACGGCTGCCCTTGTTGCCGGTCATGGTGCGGTCGCGGCCGTAGCCCAGGCCGCCGCCGAAGGCGAACTTGTCGCTGAAGCGGTAGTCGGCGCCGCCGCTCATGCCCGAGGTTTCGAATTCGCGGCCGGGGGAATCGCCCTTGCGGATGGATCCGCCGATCCAGAAGCTCAGCGGCTTGCCGGGCTCGTGCAGCGATTCCAGGCGGTTGATCACGTTGAGGATCTGCGAGCTGGCGAAGCTGCGCACCACTTGCACCTGGGCGCCGGTGAGGCCGCCGACCTCGGGATCGTCGGCCGGGCTGGCGCGCTCGGTCACGGTGATGGTCACCGTCGCCGGCTCGGACGTGCCGTCCGCATTGTCGAGGGTGAAGCTGACAACGGCGACGCCGATGAAATCCTCGGCCGGTGTGAAGGTGAGGCGGTAGCCGACCGGCGACGAAGCCACCGCAGCCGTTCCCGAACCCAGCGGCGACAGCGAAAGCACGTCTGCAGCGATGAAGGGACCGCCGGTGGCGCCGGTGGTGAGTTCGACGCCGACCGGGACGCCGCGCTCGGTCGTGGCTTCGAGCGCCGTCGCCGTGGGCAGTACCAGCGGTGCGGCCTCGATGGTGATCGTCGAGGTCACCGGAGCGGAGATGCCATACGCGTTGGCCAGCGTATAGGTCACCGGAATGACCGTGCCGGCGGCCGCATCCACGGCAGGCGTGTACTCGATGTGCGTGCCGGCAACCATCGCGCTGCCGCTCGTCGGGGATTCGACGATCGCGACCGCGGTGATCGGCCCGCCACTGGCGCCGGCAGCCGCGTCGAACGAAACCGGCACGCCCGCCTGCGTGGTGAGCGCCTGCGGAACCCCGACCGGCGCCGGCAGTGCGTCGACATGGACCACGACCGTGGCCGGCGACGACGTCCCACCCGGACCGGACAGCGTGTAGGTGAAGCTGTCGTCGCCGACGTAGGTGCCGGCGGGCTGGTACTCGACCTCCAGCCCGTCGAGCGCGACGCTGCCATGCGCCGGCGACGATGCAATGGCGATCGTGTCGAACGCGCCGCTGTCGTTGGCCGTGACCGCGATGGTTACTGCCTGGCCCGCCGGTGTCGTGGCCTCGTCGTCGACCGCCACCGGCGCTGCGGGCGCCAGCACGTGCACGACCACTGTGGCCGGGGAGGACGTTCCGCCCGGACCGGACAGCGTGTAGGTGAAGCTGTCGTCGCCGATGAAGCCTTCCGCCGGCTGGTACCCGACCTCCAGCGCGTCGACGGAAACGCTGCCGTGCGTCGGCGAAGAGGCGATGGCGACCGAGTCGAACTCGCCGCTGTCGTTGGCGGTGACCGCGATGGCCACCGCCTGCCCCGACGGCGTCTCGGCTTCGTCGTCGACGGCGACCGGCAACGTGTCTTCGATGACGATCGTGTAGATGCGGCTGTCCGACGCTTCGCTGCCGTCGTATACATAGACCTCGAACGGATAGGTTCCCGCCGATTCCGGCGTGCCGTGCAATTCGCCGTCCTCTTCCAGCTGGAGTCCGGGCGGCAGCCCGGTTTCCGCGTAGAAGTAGTAGGGCGGCCAACCGCCGGTGGCTTGCAGGTCGTGCGAATAAGGCACGTCCACGGTGCCGTTGGGCGGATTGCCTCCGGCCAGCCTGAGCTCCTCGGGATCGACGGAGATGTTGTAGGCCTGGCCGCCGGTGGCGCCCAGCGAGTCGGTGGCGTGGATGACGAACGGGTAGCTGCCCACGGCGCCTGGAGTCCCGACGAGAGTGCCGTTGGGCAACAGGGTCAGGCCTGGAGGCAGCGAGCCGCTGACGGTGAAGGTATAGGGTGCGGTGCCGCCACTGGCAGTAATGGTCTGGTTGTAGACATTTCCCAGCGTGGCGTCGGGGAGCACGGGCGGCGCGACGATGATCGGCGCAGGCACCACCGACATCGTGTAGCTGCGGGTCAGGGTGACGACGGGCGCGGCGGTGGGCGCGAACAGCTCGTCCACCAGGAAGCCCGGGGTTGCCTGGATCGTGAAGGTGGCGTCGCCGGCGACATCGGGTGTGCCCGTGATCCAGCCATCGCTGGCCAGGGACATGCCCGACGGCAGGGCGCCGGACTGGATGCTGAAGACATAACTGGGCGCACCGCCGTCGACCACGCTCACCTGCTGCTCGTACGGCACGCCGACCTGGGCCGTGCCGAGTTCGTCGGGCTGTATCGTCGCCTCGGGGAAGATCTCGACCGTGTACGACGCGAAGCCGTTGCTGGTCGCATCCGCATCCTCGGCCATGATCATGAAGCTGTAGACGCCGACCGTGGTCGGAATGCCGCCCAGGTCGCCGTTGGCGTCCAGGACCAGCCCGGGCGGCAGCGCGCCGGAGGCGACGCTGAAGGTGTAGGGCGGCACCGCGCCCGAAGCGGTGAACGTGTCGCTGTAGACGAGCCCGACGGCACCGTCTTCCAGCGTCGCCGGGGAGATGGTGACCGAGACCTGCGCCAGCGCAGTACCGCAGAAGGCCAACAGCAGGAAGCAGGACAGCCAGAGCCGCCGGACCCAGGTGGCACGCATTCAGGTATCCCCCGCGGCGTCCATTTGCCGCTGCACATCCATTCAAGGACGCACATCGAGGCCCGATCAGGCCATCGAATCAGGCCAGGCTGTAGGTCCCGTGGATCGCCGTTTCCGCCAGCACGTGGCCCTGCATGGCCCGGAACGCCTGCCCCGCGGTGAAGCCGGCCGGAACCTCAAGCCGGGGCACGTCCAGCGCGAACAGGCGGAAGAAGTAACGGTGCGTGCGCAGGTCGTTCGGCGGCGGGTACGGGCCGTCGTAGCCCAGGTATTCGCCGGCCATCGCCGCGTCGCCGGCGAACCAGCCGGTGTAGTCGTTGCGGCCCTGGCGGCTGCCCGCCGGCCCCTTCGGCTCGCGCTTGCCGCCCTTCTCGAACCCGTCGCTGCAGCTACCCGCGGCGATCCCGCGCACGTCGGCCGGGATGTCGACCATCACCCAGTGCACGAAGTCGGTGCGCGGCATGTCGACCGGGATCTTCACGTCGTCGCGCCCGGCCATCGAGGCATCGGTCGGCGCATCGGTGTCGATGCACATCAGCACCAGCGAGCGCGTGCCTTCGGGCACGTCCTCCCAGGCCAGGTGCGGGTTGCGGTTGCCGCCGAAGCCGCCGGGCGCGCCGAGCGCGAATTCGGCCGGGATCGGGGCGCGATTGTCGAAGCTGTCGCTGTGGAGTTTCATGCCCCTACATTACCAGCGGTGAGGCGATCGGCGATCCAGGCTTCGGCATGGCCGTCCAGGCCGGCCCCATGCAGGAAGCCGCAGTGCCCGCCCTGCGGCGCGATCTCCAGCCGCGTATCCGGCGCCAACGCCAGCGCGCGGAAACCGGCAACCGGAATCACCGGATCGTCCGCGGCCGTGAGGATGTGGGCCGGCACCTCCAGCCGCGAGAGCCGGTCGCCGGCGATCGAGTAGCCGTCGAAGTAGTTTTCCAGGGTACCGAAGTCGGTGTGCCGTTCGACCAGCCAGCGGGTGAGTTCGCGCATGCCCAGGCGCAGGGTGGTGTCGTCGAAGTCGTGCACCTGCGGGAACAGCGCGCGCTTGCGCCGCAGCGAGCCACGCCAGCGACGCTCGAAGTGGCGCTGGTAGAAGCGCCATCCGGATTCCATGGCCGCCATCGTCGCGGCCGGATCCAGCACCGGGCACACCGCCGCCACGGTCGACAGCGGCAATCCGGCGGCAGGCGCGCGCAGGGCCAGGCGCAGCGCGAAATTTCCGCCCAGGGAGTAACCGCCCGCCACCAGCGGCCGATCCGGCCCCGCGTCGGGCCACAGCTTGCGCACGACGTCGAGCGAGGCCTGCACCACCTCGTCGATGCGCGCCGAATGGAAGATCGCCTCGTTGAGGTGGTGGCTGTCGCCGTGGTCGCGGAAGTTGAGCCGGAATGTCGCGTAGCCGCGCTGCAGGAGCCGCGCCGCGGCCAGGCGCATGTAGCCGGATTCGGCGCTGCCTTCCCAGCCATGCATCAGCAGCGCCAGGCCGTGCGGCTGCACCCCGGGCAGGACGCTGTGCAGTCCCTGCAGGCGCACGCCGTCGCCGCCGTCGACCAGGTGCATGCGGGTCACCGCGCCGGTCGCGGCCAGGACGCGTGCGCCGTGGCGCTGCCGCCAGGGACTGGAACCGAGCAAGGTCTGCACGTGGCCGCTGCGCAGCCACCATGGTGCGTGGTACCGGCCCGCGTTCATCCCATCGCGGCGACGATGCGCTCGCGCGCCAGTTCGGCGAGGCGGCGCCGGCCGTCGGTGCTGCCCGGCGCGATCGGCTCGAGGAAGCAGGCTTCCGCCTCGCGCGGGGGTTCGCCGAGCAGGCGCACGAAGTTGCCGAAGAAGTGTTCTCCCGGGCGGAAGGCGACCAGCTGCTGTGCGTCGCCGTTGTTGCCGTAGCGCAACGCGACCGGCTGCACCGGCACGGCGGCTTCAACCGCGGCGGTGAAGATGCGCGCGTGGAACGGCCCGACCTCCGCACCGTTGCGGGTGCGACCTTCCGGGAACACGCCGACCGAGCGCCCTTCGCGCAGCCGCGCCAGCATCTGCTGCATCACGCCGTCCAGCGACTCGGTGTTGCCGCGCTGGTGGAAGATGGTCTCGCCGCGCGACGCCATCCAGCCGATCAGCGGCCAGCCGGCGATTTCGCGCTTGGCGACGAAACCCATCATGCGCTGGCTGTGCAGGGCGATGATGTCGACCCAGCTGACGTGGTTGGCGACGAACATGGTCGCGCCCGGCAGCGGCGTGCCGCGGCGGCGCATGCGGAACCCGAACACGCGCATCAAGCCGCCCTGCCACAGCCGGATCACGCGGTACTCGAGGGTTTCCCCGCCCAGGCGGATGCGGCCCCACGGAGGCAGCATCATCAGCAGGACCAGGGGAAGGTGGACGAGCACGTGCCAGGCCAGCATCGGCACGCGGTACAGGTAACGCAGCCAGCGCACGGGGTCGAATCTCCGATTTTTGTCCGGTACGCAGCCGGCACGCGCCGGCAGAACCCCCGCCTAGCGGAACTTGAACATGCCCGGGCGCCAGGTCCGCGCATAGCTGCGGCCGCCTGCAGACATGCCGTAACCGCTGCTGCGACCGTATCCCATGCCCGGACCACCGGCTTCGCGGCGGCGGCGGGTGTGCATGCGCTCGACCAGTTCCTCGCGGCGCGAGTCCAGCCAGTCCGCGCGGCCGATCTTCTCCGCTTCCAGGCCGCGGCGCTTGGCCTGCGCTTCGCGGTAGTCGCAGAAGTCGTCGTATGCCTCGAGCTCATGCGCCAGCTCACGCACCGACAGCTCGATCATGATCGCGTCGTCGAGGAAGCCCAGCACCTGCACGTGGTCGGGGATCACGTCGTCCGGGTTGCAGAAATAGGCGAGCGCGCCGAGTACGCGGTCGCGGTCCTCGCCGGCCAGTGCCCAGGCCTCGTCGCGCGCCATCGCGATCAGGTCGTCCAGGCGCAGCAGGCGCTGCATGATGAAGTCGGGGATGGTGCCCTTCTGCGCGTCGACCAGCAGCCTGGCCGCGCAGTCGACGATCTCCTCCGGGGATTTGCCGGCCGCCGCCTTCTTCGCTGCTTCCATTTCGGCGTGGAAGTGCTCCAGGTCGCGATCGTTGAGTTCGAAGTTCAGCGAGATCGTCATGGCAGGGCCGGATCCGAGGAAGAGAGAAGGCAAAGCCTAGCAAACCCTGCCCGGCGCGCGGTAGGTGCCGCTACGCGCCGCGCCGGTCGACGACCGCCAGTGTCAGCCGCGAGACGCAGGCGAGGCGGCCTCGTTCGTCCTCGATGCGGATCTCCCACACCTGGGTGCTGCGGCCGACGTGCAGCGGCCGAGCCGTGCCGGTGACCTTGCCCTCGCGCACGCCGGCAAGGTGGTTGGCGTTGATCTCGATGCCGACCACGCCCTGCCCGGCGCCGACGCACAGTCCGCCGGCGGTGCTGCCCAGTGTCTCGGCCAGCAACACCGATGCGCCTCCATGCAGCAGGCCGTATGGCTGGCGGGTGCGCTCGTCGACCGGCAAGGTCGCGCGCACGTAGTCGGGCCCGGTCTCGGTGAACTCGATCCCGAGCGGACGCATGGCGGTGCCCTCGGACAGGGCGTTGAGGTCGGCCACGGTGGCCTGGCGCTGGAACAGGGTCATGGCGCAAGGGTAGGACATCGGTGGGGTGACCTCTGGCACATTCAGGTTTTGGCTTGGTGTTGTAGATTACTACCACACTAATTCATTGGGCCTTCAGGTAACCGCCATGAACACCATCCCCCGCTCCTTCGTCCCCGAATTCCGCCCCGGAATCCGTGCCCGGGCGTCGAACGACAGCCGCCGCGCCGTCTATCGCGAGCGCGAGGCGGGTGTCGGTTACGGCAACAGCAGCGGCTACGCGACCGACCGCCGCTACGCCCGCGGCTGGACCGGCCAGCCCCGCTTCCGCTGCGGTTGAGTCCCTGGCGCCGATCCTGCCCCCTCCCCTACAGGATCGGCGCCAGGCCCGAACCGAACGCGGTGAAGATGCGGGTCAGGATCGACTTGAATCCCACCGCCACCTCCGGGAAGTCCCCCACCGGCCGGTAGCACTCGTTGAACCGCGGATCGAACGGCGACAGCGGGCCCGGGCATCCGGGTCCCTGCTCGAACTCGAAACTGACCGCGTAGCGCACCGGCCACAGGTCGAATATCGGCATCTTCTCGGAGATCTTGGCCAGGCTGTATTCCAGGCCCGTGAACGGCGTCGCCTCGGGGCGCCGGCCGATGGTCCAGGAGTTCTCCGGTGCGATGTCGCGGCGGATGCTGCTGGCCAGTGCGCGCGCGAACGCCGGGTCCTCGATGATCACCGCGCTCTCGGTGTTGTAGTGGTCGCCGCGCGGATCGAAGTTGTGCGTGCCGACGACGGCGACCCGTTCGTCCACCACCAGCGACTTGGCGTGCAGGCCGATGCGCACGCCGGCGCGTTCCAGCGGCACGCGTTCGTTGGCGCTGCGGGTGTAGTAGCGCAACGCCGAGTACTCGCTCGACAGCGGTTCCCGGAAAGCCCCGTCCGCGGCGGGCGGCAACGCCGCGCCGGTGGCCGCCAGGTCGATCGGCGCATTGGCGGGGAACGGCTTGTATTCGTGGATCTCGAAGCCGAAGTCGCGCAGGTAGCGGCGCTTGTACTTGTACGACAGCGCGTAGGTGATGAACGAGTCGGTCGCCGCCAGCGAGTTGGTCGACACGATCACCCGCGGTGGATCCTCGCGCCTGTGCATGATCCGGAACATCCGCTGCGCCGGTTTCGACAGCACCAGGTACGGCGTCTGCAGCAGGACTTCATCGCTGGCCGACTCGATCAGTTCGCGCAGGCCGTGGGTGGTGGCGCCGACCGCGTCGCGCTCGTGCTTGCCCGGCAGGTCGGCGATGTACGCGACCTCGCCCACCGGCATGGCGTCTGCGGCCAGCGCCTCGATGCGGCCCGGTTCCTCGAGCTCGCGCAGCAACGCGGCCACGCGCCCGGGATTGTCGTATCCGGGCGCGGGCGCCGGCGGCACGCCCGACTCGAGCAGCAGTCCGCCCACGTCGCGCAGCAGGTAGGGCGGCACGCTGCGCGGATCCTTCCAGAAAGCGTCGAAGTTGGCGGCCATTTCGCGCGCCACCGGCCCGGCCACCAGTATGTCGCGATCGCGGAAGTTGTACTCCGCGTCCCAGTCGTAATAGTCGTCCTGGTAGTTGCGCCCGCCGGTGATCCCGACCACGCCGTCCACCAGCAGCAGCTTGGAATGCATGCGCTCGTTGAGCCTGCCCCAGCAGCACGCGGCGGCGTACAGGTACTGCACGTAGGACAGGCGCGCGCGGTGGAGCACCGGGTTGTAGATGCGGATGGAAAAGTTGGCGTGCGCGCCGGACAACGCCGCGAGCGTGTCCACGCGCCTCAGCGCGGACAGCTGGTCGACCAGCAGGCGCACGCGCACGCCGCGGCGCGCGGCCGCCAGCAGCTCTTCGATGAACAGCGTGCCGGCATCGTCCTCGTCGAAGATGTAGGTCTGCAGGTCGATGCTGGTCGTGGCGCTGCGCAGCAGGCTGATGCGCGCGAGCATGGCGTCCTGGCCGGCGTCGAGGATCAGCGCGCGATGGCGCGGCGAGCCCGGCGCGCTTTCGACCATGGCCTCGGCGCCGAGCTGGTGCAGGGGCGATGGCGTGGCGCAGGCGTCGACGCGCTCGCACGCGACGTGCTGCGGCCGGGCTTCCTGCACCAGGCGCGCCACCTGCCCGCGCTCCTGCGGCGACAGCGAGGCGCAGGCGCTGGCACCAAGCGCCCACGACAAAACCAGCAACCGCAACCAGCGGTTCACTGGCCCGGCTCCGCCCGCAGGCGCATGCGCAGGGAGAAGCGGACGTCGTCGCCGAGGGCCACGCGCCAGCGGCGCATGCCGTAGTCGCCACGGCGGACGCGGCCGCTGGCGACCACGTCGCAGTCGATGCCCGGCCGCGCGCAGCCGGCCGGCTGCAGCACGAACACTTCGCGCCGCTGCACTCCGCGCATGCGCAGGGTGCCGCCGAGAGCGCCGCCGGTCTGCAGCAGCTCAGGCGGATAGGGATCGGAGATGAATTCGACCAGCGGCCAGCGCTCGGCATCGAAGAAGCCGCTGCCGCGGGCGAAGCGCGTGTAACCGGGGTGGCCGACGATCTCGACGTCGGAGGTGGACAGGATCAGCCTCACCCGCCTGAGGTCACCGCCCATGTCGTCGACCGCGCCACGAATGGTGTTGAAGCGCCCGTCCAGCGACTGGCCCCAGCGGGTCACGAGATGGAAACCGACCTGCGAGGCGGCGGCATCGATGGCCGCTGCGTGGGCGACCGCCGCCAGCAGCGTCGCGGCCAGCGCCAGCAGCGCTACGCGGATCCGGCACGCGGGACGGCGCCCGCGCCGGTTCACGGCCACCAGAAAGCGGAAAGGCTCGCGATACCGGGTTCGATGGCCGCATCCGCGGGCAGGGTGAGCACGGCGATCGCACCCGGCGGCATGCCGCGGTACTCGCCCGACTGGCCGCTGTGCATCAGCGCCACCATCTGCTCCAGGCCGGGGTTGTGGCCGACCACCAGCAGGCGGTCGGCGTCCCGGTGCGCGTCGGCCAGCGCGGCCAGGGTGCCGGAGGTGGCCTCGTAGATCGATTCCTCCAGGCGCTGCTCGACGTAGCCGATCACGCCCAGCACCGCCTCGAGGGTTTCGCGCGTGCGCCGCGCCGGCGAACACAGCACGCAGTCGGGCACCAGCCCCTGCGCGGCCAGCCAGCGCCCGGCGGCCTCGGCCTCGGCCAGTCCCTCCGGCGAGAGGGGGCGGTCGAGGTCGGCCTGCCCCGCATCCGGGGGCTCGGCGTGGGCGTGGCGCAGCAGGATCAGTTCGCGCATGGGTCGCTTCCGGATGTTTTTACTTGCGAACCCAGCGTAGCAGCGGCTGCCAGTCTTCCTGGTGATCGCGGACCTGGGCGGAGTGGTAATCGAACAGGCTCTTGCCCAGCCCGACCAGCATTGAATACGCCTGGCTGTCACGAAGTTGTGCAACCACCGGGTAGGGCCACTGCTTCCACAGCTCCAGCGCCTGCTGCGAGGCGTTGGTCCAGGGCCGCAGCTTGTTGGCCACCAGCCCCACCGGGAGTTCGCCGCGGCGGACCCGGGCCAGCTTGGCGAACGTGTCCAGGAACGGGACGGTGGCTTCGATGTCCAGCGTCGACGGCAGCACCGGGACCACGACCGAGTCGGCCCGTTCGATGAAGGGCATCAGCTCGTGGGCCATCGCGCCGGCGGCCCCGTCCACGATCACCACCTGGGTGTCCTCGGGCAGGTCGCGCTGCCAGCCGCGCTCGGCCTTGCTGCCGTCCATCGGCAGGACTGCGCTGTCGAGGACGGCGCGGCGTTCGGCCCAGCGGGTGGAGGAGCGTTGCGGATCGGAATCGACCAGCACCGTGCGTTTTCCGGACAGGGCGGCTTGCGCCGCCAGGTGGGTGGCGATGGTCGTCTTGCCGACACCGCCCTTGGAACTGGCCACCAGGATCGTTTTCATCCGCGACTCCGCCATGAACACGAAGCCGAAGCCTAGCATCTAGCCGGGGGGCGGGTAGCGCTCGGCGACATGGTGGCGCAAGCGCTCGGCGGCGGTGCCCAGGTCGGCCACGAGGGCGGGCACGCCGAGCCAGTCGGCGGCGCGGGCCGCGGCTTCGAGCTGGTCGGCGCACTGGTCCAGTTCCAGCGCGCCGACCAGGCGCGCGGCACCCTTGAGCCTGTGCGCCTCGCGGGCGATGCCGGGCAGGTCGCCGGCGGCGCGCGCGGTTTCCAGTCGGGACATGTCCTGGCGGGTGCTGTCGAGGAAGTCATCGAGCAGGGCGCGGATCTCGGCGGGATCCCCGCCGGTAAGGCCCTCCAGCACGGCGGGGTCGAGCGGCGGCGGATGCGCCAGTTGCGGGAAGGGGCCGGCGGTCGCGCCCGCCTCCGCGGCCGGCGCCAGGTGCAGCAGCCAGCGGCCCAGGGTCGTGGCCAGGGCCGTGATCGAGACCGGCTTGGCCAGGTAGTCGTCCATGCCGGCCCCGAGGCAACGTTCGGCCTCGCCCTTCAGCGCCGAGGCGGTGAGCGCGACGATGGGCGTGCGCGGCAGGCCGCGCGCGGCTTCCTCCTCGCGGATGCGGCGAGCCAGCGCATAGCCGTCCATGCGCGGCATGTGCACGTCCGACAGCAGCAATGCGTAGCGGCCACTGCGCCAGGCCTCCAGCGCCGCCTCGCCGTCCTCCGCCGGTTCGCTGGCGAAACCCGCCAGCGCCAGTTGCCGCGCGATCACGGTGCGGTTGGTAGGGTGGTCGTCGACCAGCAGCACCAGGCTGCGCTCGCGCTCGGCCTCCTCGACGCTGGGCAGGCTGCGCAGGGCGACATCGGTCGCCAGCCCGTGCGTCGCCGGTTCCGGCGCCACTTCCGACAGCGGCGCGCGCGGCAGCTCGAGCACCAGGCGCAAGGTGGTGCCCACGCCGGGCACGCTCTCCATCGTCACTTCGCCGCCCATCAGCGCGGCCAGTTCGCGCGAGATCGCCAGGCCCAGGCCGGTGCCGCCGAAGCGGCGCGTGGTCTGCGCGTCGGCCTGCGCGAACGGCTGGAACAGGCGCGCCTGGGTCTCGCGGTCGACCCCGATGCCCGAGTCGGCAATGCTGAAGCACAGGCGGTCCAGGGTTTCGCCGTCCTGCTCGCGGCTTCCGCGCCACGCCAGCGCCGCGTGCACGTTGCCGCGCTCGGTGAACTTGATCGCGTTGGACAGGAAGTTCGACAGCACCTGGCGCAGCCGCAGCGGATCCACGCGGTGCGCATCGGTGATGCGTTCGTCGATCTCGCACGACAGGCCCAGGCCCTTGCTCGAAGCCGAACCGCTGAAGTTGGCGACTGCGGCCTGCAGCACGCGCGGCAAGTGCGTGGGCACCGGATGCAACTCCATGCGCTCGGCTTCGATCTTGGAGAAGTCGAGGATGTCGCCGATGATCTGCAGCAGCGAATTCGAGGACGACTGGATGATGTTCAGCGCGCGCCGCTGTTCGGTGTCCAGGCGAGTGTGCGCCAACACCTCGACCATGCCGGTGACGCCGATCATCGGGGTGCGGATCTCGTGGCTCATCGCGGCCAGGAACGCGCTCTTGGCCAGGGTCGCCCGCTCCAGCTCCTCGCGCACCTTCTCGTTGCGCACCAACTGCTCGGTGAGCTCGGTCTCGAAACGCAGCACGTCGCCGCGCATGTCGAGGAAGGCGTCCATGACCTCGCCCAGCTCGCCGCGCGGGCGCGGGCCGGGCGGCGCCACGTAGTCGTGTTCGCGCATGCGCTGGGCCAGCCGGGTCAGCGCTTCGATCCCGCGGTAGGCGTTGCTGAGGATGCGGCGCCCGGCGATCGCGGCGACCAGGAACGCGAGCAGCGACAGGCCGATGCGCAACGCACTGGTGTACCAGGCGCGGCGCACGTCGGCGCGCACGGTGGCCTCGGCGTCGACCATGGCCAGGTCGCTGAGCGCCTGCAGCCGTTCGCTGACCGGATCGACCGCCGGATACAGCTCGGTATCGGCGAAGCGCCCGAGCTCGCCGATGTCCTGTTTCAGCAGGATCGCGCGCAGCGTGTCGGCGGCGTGGTCGGCGCGCTCGCGGGCCTGCGCGGCCTCCAGCACCAGCGCTTCCTGCCGCGGCAGGTGCGGCATATCGCGCAGCTTGCGCCAGTTGGCGTCGATCGATTCTCGCGCGCGGTCCAGCGCGGCGACGCCGTCGTCCCAGTCGAGCAGGTAGTTGCGCACCTTGAAGGTGACGTCGACCACGCCGAGCTTGTAGCCGTCGTCGACCGCCTTGAGCGCGCGCAGGCGGCCGAGGGATTCGGCCTGCAGCGATTCCAGCGACTGGCGCGCGCGATACTGGGCGACCTCGTCCAGCACCAGCACCGCGGCACCGGCCAGCAGCAGCACGGCGAACAACGCCAGCAGCTGGCCACGGATGCTGCGCATGCGCAGGCGCCAGCGCATCGCGGGGATCAGTGCTCGGGGCGCCGCCAGCGCGCCACCGCTTCGGCGAGTTCGTCGCCGGGCACCGGACCGGCGATCAAGTAACCCTGGGCCATGCCGCAACCCATCTCGGCCAGCATCTGCCAATCCTCGACCGTTTCCACGCCTTCGGCCACCACTTCCAGGCGCAGCTTGCGCGCCAGGTCCAGGCTGGCCTCGACCACCGCGCGCTTGCGCGGCTCCGCGCTGGCGCCCGATACGAAGTCCTGGTCGATCTTGAGTTCGGTGAACGGGATCTGCGACAGCTGCGCCAGCGACGAGTAGCCGGTGCCGAAATCGTCGATCGCCAGGCCGAAGCCCTTCAGCCGCAGCCGCGCCAGCACGCCGAGCCCGCGCGCCGCGTCGGTGACCAGCGAACCCTCGGTGATCTCCAGCATCACGTCGGCCGGATCCACGCCGTGGTCCTGCACGATCTGTTGGTAGTGGTCGGCCGCGGCAGGATCGTCCAGCGTCGAGGCGCTCACGTTGACGGAGACGTTCAGGCGCAGTCCGTCGCCATCCCAGCGGCGTTTCCAGCGGCAGGCCTGCTCGAGCATGCTGTCGGTGAGGTGCTGGGCATAGCCCTCGCGCTCGAGCAGCGGCACGAAATGGCTGGCCCTTACCACCTGGCCGTCGCTGCGGCGCAGGCGCGCCAGCGCCTCGACCGCCACCACCCGGCCGTTGCCGAACTCGACCTGGGGCTGGAACCAGGAGATGAGCTCGCCGCGCAGCATCGCCGCGCGCACCTCGTCCAGGGTGATGTCGACCGGTTCGTCGTCGTCATGGAACTGCAGGCTGGCGTCGTAGGATTCGAGCAGCGACTGCAGCTTCTCGGCGGTGAGCGGCTTCTCGATGCCGCCGAGCACGCGCATGCCGTAGGCGCGGGCCATGGTCTGCACGGTCTTGAGCACCGCAGGATCGAGCGCGCTGACCAGAGCGATGGCACGCGCCAGCCGGCGCTGCGCCACGTGGCCGATGAACTCGACCCCGTCCATGCCCGGCATGTCCAGGTCCACCAGGAGGACATCGGGCGGCTGCGGCAACTGCCGCACTACCACCCCCCCCGCAGCCCCCGCGGCGGCCGCGCAGCTGGCCCCGCCCCCCGCGTCCGCCAACAGGCGCAGCGCCATCCTGCGCTGGAACCCGTGGTCCTCCACGACCATCACCCGCAAGTCCGACAGGCTCATCCAGCCTCCCCAGCCGTTCCCTTGACCCATGCGTCGCACGCCGGGCCAGCCTACCGCAGCACGTTACAATTTGGCATGACCATCCTGGCCGACCCCGACTACACCCTCGACCACAAGTACAGCCGCGAATCCGGACGGATCTACCTGTCCGGCGTGCAGGCCCTGGTGCGCCTGCCGCTGATGCAGAAGCTGCGTGACACCGCCGCCGGGCTGGACACCGCCGGCTTCGTCAGCGGCTACCGCGGTTCGCCGCTGGGCGGCTTCGACCTGGAACTGTGGCGCGCGCGCAAGCACCTGGAAGCGGCCGGGGTGAAGTTCACCCCCGGGCTCAACGAGGACCTGGGCGCGACCATGGTCTGGGGCACCCAGCAGGTCGGCCTGGTCCCGGGCGCGAAGCATGACGGCGTGTTCGGCATGTGGTACGGCAAGGGGCCGGGCGTGGACCGCTGCGGCGACGTGTTCAAGCACGCCAACGCCGCCGGCACCGCCAGGCATGGCGGCGTGCTGGCGCTGGCCGCCGACGACCATGCGTGCCGCTCCTCGACCCTGCCGCACGGCTCCGAAGGCGAATTCGTGTCCGCGCTGATGCCGGTGCTCAATCCGGCCGGCGTGCAGGACATCCTGGAGATGGGCCTGCTGGGCTGGGCGATGTCGCGTTATACCGGCCGCTGGGTCGGCTTCAAGACCATCGCCGAGACCGTCGAGTCGTCGGCCTCGGTGGACGTGAATCCGTTCGCGCTGCGCATCGCCATCCCCGACGATTTCGAAGTGCCCCCGGGCGGGCTCAACATCCGCTGGCCGGATCCGCCGCTGGACCAGGAAATGCGCCTGCACATGTATGCGGTCAAGGCGGCGCAGGCGTTTGCACGCGCCAACCGCATCGACCGCATCGCGATCGATTCGCCCGACGCGCGGCTGGGCATCGTTACCACCGGCAAGAGCTACCTCGACGTGCTGCAGGCACTCGAGTACCTCGGCCTGGACGAAGCGGCGTGCCGCGACATCGGCATCCGCGTGTACAAGGTCGGCATGACCTGGCCGCTGGAGCCGGTCGGCATCCGCGCGTTCGCGCGCGGCCTGCAGGACATCCTGGTAGTCGAGGAGAAGCAGTCCTTCATCGAAAGCCAGATGAAGGAGCTGTTCTACAACTTCGAAGGCGAGCGTCCTTCGATCGTCGGCAAGTACGACGAATCCGGCGAATGGATCCTGCCGTCGACCAACGAGCTGACGCCGGCGCGCATCGCCGGCGTGATCGCGCGCCGCATCCAGAGATTCCACCAGTCCGCGCGGATGCAGCAGGTGCTGCAGTGGATGGACGCCAAGGAGGGCGAGCTCGCCCTGCCGCGCGCCAACTTCCCGCGCGTTCCGCACTACTGTTCGGGCTGCCCGCACAACACCTCGACCCAGGTGCCGGGGGGTTCGCGCGCGCTGGCCGGCATCGGCTGCCATTACATGGTCACGTGGATGGACCGCAGCACCGACACCTTCACCCACATGGGCGGAGAAGGCGTCACCTGGTCCGGGCAGGCGCCGTTCACCGACACGCCGCACGTATTCCAGAACCTGGGCGACGGCACCTATTTCCATTCCGGCACCCTGGCGATCCGGCAGTCCGTCGCCAGCGGCGTCAACATCACCTACAAGATCCTCTACAACGACGCGGTCGCGATGACCGGCGGGCAGCCGGTCGACGGCCAGCTCAGCGTGCCGCAGATCGCGCACCAGGTGCGCGCCGAAGGCGTGCAGGCGATCGTGGTGTTGAGCGACGACATCGAAAAGTGGTCGGATCGGTCGATCTTCCCTGAAGGGGTCGAGTTCCTGGACCGACGCGAACTCGACGCCACCCAGAAGCGGCTGCGCGAAGTGAAGGGGGTCAGCGTCCTCATTTACGACCAGACCTGCGCCACGGAGAAGCGCCGCCGGCGCAAGCGCGGCAAGATGGTCGACCCGGCCAAGCGCGTGTTCGTCAACTCGCTGGTGTGCGAAGGCTGCGGCGACTGCGGCAGGAAGTCGTTCTGCGTGAGCGTGCTGCCGAAGGAAACCGAGTTCGGGCGCAAGCGCGAGATCGACCAGTCCAACTGCAACAAGGACTATAGCTGCGTCGAGGGCTTCTGCCCCAGCTTCGTCACCGTGCACGGTGGCAAGCCGCGCAAGGGACAGGCCGCGGGCGGTGCTGCGACGGCGGCCTCGCGCCTGGCCGACTTGCCCATGCCATCGATCGCGACCGATCTTTCGCGACCCTGGAACATCCTGATCACCGGCGTCGGCGGCACCGGCGTGGTCACCATCGGCGCGCTGCTGGGCATGGCCGGGCACCTGGAAGGCAAGGGGGCGACCGTGCTCGACCAGACCGGCCTGGCGCAGAAGGGCGGCGCGGTCACCACCCACATCCGCATTGCGCGCACACCGTCGCAGATCCATGCCGTGCGCATCGCCGCCGGCGAGGCCGACCTGGTGCTGGGCTGCGACATGGTCGTGGTCAACGATTACTGGGCGCTGTCGAAGATCCGCAGCGGACGCACCCGGGTAGTGCTCAACACCTACCAGGCGATGCCGGGCACCTTCACTACGCGTCCGGACATGCAGTTCCCGGCCAGCGACATCGTCGCGGCAGTGCGCACGGCGCTCGACGGCGCCGAGCCGGCGCAGGTGGACGCGACCCGGATCGCGACCGCGCTGATGGGCGACGCGATCGGTGCCAACCTGTTCATGCTCGGCTACGCCTGGCAGCGCGGCCTGGTGCCGCTGTCCTTCGATTCGCTGATGCGCGCGGTCGAACTCAACGGCGCCGCGGTGGAAATGAACAAGACCGCGTTCGCCTGGGGCCGCCTGGCCGCCATCGACCTACCGGCGGTGCTGGAGGCGGCCGGCATCGGCATGCTCGAAGGCGGCAGCAACATTCCCACGCTGGCCGACGCCACCGCCAATGCGCTGCCACTGCTGGCGCCGCGTCCGTCCGAGGGCCGCGAGTCCGGCATCGGCGACGCCCAACTCGCCACCCGCGACGAAGACGCGCTGCGCCACGTACCGGCCGCGGCGACCGGCGAGGCCGCGTTCTCGCCGCTGGACGACACGCGCCTGTCGCGCTCGCTGGACGAAGTGGTCTCCCGCCGCGCCGCGTTCCTGCGCGATTACCAGAACGCGCGCTACGCCCGCCGCTACACCGACTTCGTCGCCCGCGTGCGCGCCGCCGAGCAGGCACGCGCGCCCGGCAGCACCGACCTCACCGAGGCGGCGGCGCGCTACCTGTTCAAGCTCATGGCGTACAAGGACGAGTACGAAGTGGCGCGCCTGTACACCAGCGGCGAGTTCCGCAAGCGCCTGGAGCAGCAGTTCGAAGGCGACTTCAAGCTGCACTTCCACCTCGCGCCGCCGCTGCTGGCGAAGAAGGACGCCGAAGGCCGACTGCTCAAGCGCGAGTACGGACCGTGGGTGTTCACCGCGTTCCGGGTGCTGGCGAAGCTGCGCGGGCTGCGCGGCACGCCGCTGGACGTGTTCGGCCATACCGCCGAACGCCGCGGCGAGCGCGCGCTGATCGCGGCGTACGAGCGCACCGTCGACGGCCTGCTCGAGTCGCTGTCGCCCGCGAACGTCGCGCTGGCGGCCAGCATCGCCGCGGTGCCCGAGCACATCCGCGGCTACGGCCACGTCAAGCACGCGCACCTGGAACAGGCCCGGGCGCGCGAGGCGGCGCTGCTGCGCGAGTGGGCTACTTGCGTGGGGTGAAGATCGCCGTCAGGCGGTCCGGAACGCCTTCGATGCGTTCCAGGTGCGGGTAGCGCAGGCCGCCGTGGTAGTCGATGTCGACCGTGCGATAGCGGTCGAACTCCTTCACCAGCAGGCGGATCGGGGCCTTGCCGTCCTTCGCGGCCTTGACCGCGTCCTCGAGCACGGTCTTGTCGTAGGCTTGGTCGTTCACCGCGACGATGGTGGCGCCGGTGCCCAGGCCAGCATTGAACGCCGGACTGTCCCAGCGCACGTCGCTGACGCCGCCGTCCTTGCCCAGCGAAAGGCCGAGCGAGTACACGAAGTCGCCGCCGCTGCCGCCCCAGGACTTGGCCAGCGCGCTCGGTTCGTCCTTGTAGACCAGCTTCCAGCCGGCGGCCTCGATGCCGCCGGTCAGCGGCACCTTGCCGTCGAGGCGCTCGCGCAGGAATGTCGCCCAGTCGTGCGCCATCACGCCATCGAGCGTCGCGACCACGTCCTCGAAAGTGTAGGTGTTCTGGACCTTCCACTCGCCGTCGTTGACGCCGAAGAAAGCCCTGGCGAAATCGTCCAGCGACTTGCGGTTCTTCGTGCCGTTGCGGATCAGGGCATCGGCCTCCAGCCAGATCAGCTGGCCGGCGCGGTAGTAGTCCTCGCTCATCTGGTAGTTGCGGTACGCGCGGGGCGCACGCGCGGCGATGATCGGGTCGTTGGTGGTGTCCTGCACGTTGCGCCAGCCCAGCCCCGGGCGGTTGTCGGCATAGGTCGCCACCACCATCGCCAGCGCATCGCGCGAGGCTTCCATCGGGCGCATGCCGCTGCGCGCGGCCAGCACGTTGCCCCAGTACTGGGTCTGGCCCTCGTACACCCACAGCAGGCTGTCCTGCATCGGCACGTTGTAGTTCGGCGTCCACAGGTCGGCGCCGCGGCGGTACTTCCCGTTCCAGGAGTGGGTGTACTCGTGCGGCAGCAGGTCGCTGAAGCCGGCCTTCTCCTTCCAGTCGGTGAAGTAGCCCGGGTCCTCGCCGTTCTCGCTCGAGCGCTGGTGCTCCAGGCCGATGCCGCTCATCTGGTCGGAGAGCGCGAACAGGAACTGGTAGTGGTCGTAGTGCTGCGCGCCGTACAGCTTCAGCGCCTGCTCGACCATCGCCGCATGCTGCTTCACCTGCTCGGGCTTCGCCTCCAGGTACTTGGCGGCGTCCGCCACCACGCCCAGGCGCACCGGCACCTTGTTGCCCTTGGGCGTCAGGTCGATCTGCTTCGCGTAGCGGCCGGCGAACACCGGCGAGTCGGCGAGGATGTCCAGTGGCACGTTTTCGTAGTCGATGGTGCTGCCGTTGCTGCTGTCCACGTGCAGCGCGGTGAACGCGGTCCAGCCTTCGGGATAGGTGACGATCGGATCGAAGGTGATCTGGCTGGCGTAGTGGCCTGCCGGATACAGCACGGTGGAGATGAACTGCAGGTTGAGCATGTTCGGCGTCATCACCACCCGGCCCTGCGAGCGGTCGGTCGGCGAAAGGAAGTCGAACTCGGCGGTAATCTCGGTCACGCCTTCGGGCACGGTGACGTGGAAGGCGGCGACCTCGATGGTGTCGCGCTTCCACTCCAGCTTCCGGCCGTTGGCGGTGAAGGTGATGCCGGCGATCTTGTCGATCGCGCCGCGCGGCGTGTGTCCGCCCGGGATCCACATCGGATACAGCAGGGTCAGGTCTCCTGCCTGCACCGGGATGGTCTGCTTCACGTGGAAGATGCGCTGGGCCAGGTTGGTCGCGTCCACCTCCAGCTTGATGGTGCCTGGCGAATACGGCACGTCGCGCGGTGCCGGGACTTCGGCGTACAGGCTGCCGGCGATGGCCAGCGAGAGGGCGGCAAGGATCAGGCGACGCGACATGGCAACTCCCCGGTGCGGATGGCAACCGCTCCATCCTAGCGGTCGCTTGCCGCCGTGCCCCTGCCATAAGGCACAGGCTCCGTGACCGTGCCTACAGTTGTGATTCGATCGGCAGCCAGCCCAGCGCGTGTGCCACGGCACGGCGGAACACGCCCGCGTCCGGCTCGCTGTCGAGCACGACCGGGCGTTGCCCGGCGCGGTCGAGCCAGCGCACTTCGCCTTCGCGGCCGAGGAACACCCAGTAGCTGTATTCAGGCGCGGACAGGCGCAGGTACTCGGCGCGCACGCCGGCGGCCAGCGCCGGGTCGTCGAACACCACGCCCATCTCGGTGTTGAGCGTGGCCGAGCGTGGATCCAGGTTGAACGAGCCGACGAAGCCGCGCGCGTCGTCGACCACGAACGCCTTGGTGTGCAGGCTCGCGCCGCTGCTGCCCAACGGACCGGCGCTTTCCGGGCGGCCGCGCGCCCGGATCTCGTGCAGGCGCACGCCGTTGCGCAGCAGCGCCGGGCGGTAGCGGGCATAGCCGCTGTGCACTGCGGGCACGTCGTTGGCCGCCAGCGAGTTGGTGATGACGCCGACCTCGACGCCGTCGCGCGCAAGCGCCGACAGGCCTTCGGTGCCGGTTTCGCCGGGCACGAAGTACGGCGAGACCAGCAACGCCTTGGTGCGGGCGCCGCGCAGCATGTCGAGCAGCGACGTCACCAGCCAGTCGTCGCGCGCATCGTCGCTGCGCTTGTCCGGCGGGTCGGAAACGACCTGCAGGCGATCGGTCCATACCGGCCGCAACTGCTGCTGGAGGTAGTCGCGCACGCTGGGCGAGGCCGCCACCCGTTCCAGGTAGGGTTGCGCCCGGGCCTGCAGCGATTCGTCGTCGAAGCCGGCGATCGTGCCGCGCAGGGTTTCGGCCGAGGACTGGTGCAGCGCCGCCAGCGGGACCACCGCGCTGCTGTTCCAGAACCGGTCGAAGATCGCGCTGGCCTGCTCCACCGCCGGCCCGAACAGCAACAGGTCGAGGTCGCGGAAGTTGACCGTGCCGGCCGCGGCGAAGTACTCCTCGCCGATGTTGCGCCCGCCGATGATCGCAACGCGCCCGTCGGTGATCCAGGCCTTGTTGTGCATGCGGTGGTTGACGCTGAACACGCGTTGCACCAGTTCCAGCCCGCGCTCGATGCCGCTGCGGTTGCGAAACGGGTTGTACAGGCGCAGCTCGATGTTTGGATGGGCGTCCAGCGCCATCCATTGCGGGTCGCGGCCCGCGGCGTTCATGTCGTCGAGCAGGATGCGCACGCGCACGCCGCGTTCTGCCGCCGCGTGCACTTCGCGCACGAGCAGGTGTCCGGTGAGGTCGTCGTGCCAGATGTAGTACTGCAGGTCGAGGCTGCGCCCGGCCTTCTGCGCGGTCATCGCGCGCGCGGCATAGGCGTCCAGGCCGTCGGGCAGCAGCAGCGCACCGGTCTTGCCGGGGTTGGCGGCCAGCAACGGCGCCAGTTCGCGGTCGATTTCCGTCTGCGTGGCCTGCAGCGGCAACGCATGGCCCGGCGCGCCCGTCGCCTTCGGCGCGAGCCGTTCGTTGAGCAGCAGGCCGCTGCCGACCAGGGCCACGAGCGTGAGCACGGTGCCGGCGGCAACCGCCAGCAGTCGCCTGGCCGGCGTCGGTGCCGGAGGCGGCGCGGATGGATGGACTCCCATCCGCGAAGCATGCCTCAATCGCGCTGCAAGCTCACCGCGCTGCCGCCCACGCGCACGCCTTGCCGCAGGTCTTCGGGCACGGCGACGTGGAGCAGGCTCGGCCGGCCCATGTCCTCGCCTTGGCGGATGGTGAAGCTGCGGCTCGCAGGCAGCGCGCCCTGCCCGGCCAGATAGGCGCCGAACGCGGCCGCGGCGGCGCCGGTCGCGGGATCCTCGACCACGCCGCCGGTAGGGAAGGGATTGCGGGCATGGAAGCTTTCCGGGCCTTCGCGCCAGACCAGGGCCACGGTGATCCAGCCGCGCGCGACGAGGATGTCGCGCAACGCGTTGAAGTCGTAGTCCAGCTGCGCCAGCCGTGCGCGCGTGGCCACGGCGATAACCGCATGCGACGCACCGGCGTAGGCCACTGCCGGCGGGAGTGCCGGGTCCAGGTCTTCGCGACGCCAGCGCAGCGCGGCCAGGAGTGCGCCGAGGTCGCCATCGTCCAGCGGCGTAACCCGGGGTTCGACGCTGCTCAGCGTCGCGATGTTCGCGGCGTCGACGGCGACGCACACCGGGCCCGCCCGGGTGTGCAGCAGGCGTTCGCCGGGGCCGTGGCGCTCGGCGTGCGCCACCGCGGTGGCGATGGTGGCGTGGCCGCAGAAGCTCACTTCCGTCAGCGGGCTGTAGTAGCGGATGTCGAACGTGCCGGGTTCGTCGCGCGGCATCAGGAATGCGGTTTCGGAATAGCCGAGTGTCGCGGCGATGTCCTGCATCGCGGCTTCGTCCATGCCGCGCGCGTCCAGTACCACGCCGGCCGGATTGCCACCGCGGCCGTCGGCGGTGAACGCGCTGTAGTGCAGGATGCCGGAGTGCGGGATGTCGGTCATTGCGCCACCACCGGTTGCAACGGTACCACCAGGCGGCGCAGGAAGAACTGGGTCGGGATGCCCACGCCGAGCGCGAACACCACGGTGCCGATGCCGAACACGCCACCCAGCGCGATGCCGGCGACCAGCACGCTGACCTCGATCCCGGTGCGCACAAGCCGGATCGACCAGCCGGTGCGCCGCGCCAGGCCGGTCATCAACCCGTCGCGCGGGCCCGGCCCGAGCTGCGCGCCGATGTACAGGCCGGTGGCGAATGCGCACACCAGCACGCCGGCGAGCATGAAGGCCACGCGTAGCAGCAGGTGGTCCGGCGTCGACAGCAGCGCCAGGTTGAGGTCGGCGAAGGGACCGATGAGCAGGGTGTTGGCCACGGTGCCCAGGCCCGGCATCTGCCGCAGCGGGATCCAGGCCAGCAGCACCGCCACCGAGGCCAGGATCATCACCGTGCCGAAGCTCAACGGCAGGTGCAGCGCGACGCCCTGGTGGAACACGTCCCAGGGCGAAGCGCCGATCGCGCCGCGGATCATCAGCGCCACCGACAGGCCGTACAGCCACAGGCCGATGCCGAGCCTGAGCAGGCGTTCGGGCATGCGCCCGGCACGCAGCTGGGCCAGCGGGCCGAGGTTGGCCAGGGCGGTGGAGGCAGGGGGAGGAGCCATGCGGCGCATCGTGCCCAAAAGTGGCTATATCGAGTATAGCCATTTGTGCGATAGTGGCTCCATGCAACGCGCCCTTGCCCCTGCCCGCCTGGCCGCCCTGGTCGGCCCCTTCGACCGTTCGCCGGCCTGGCTCGGCCTGCAACGCGCCTTGCAGGAACTGATCGGCGACGGCCGCATCCCCGTCGGCACCCGGCTGCCCAGCGAGCGCGCGGTCACCTCGGCGCTGGGCGTATCGCGCAGCACCGTATCGCGGGCCTACGCCGAACTGATCGATGCCGGTTTCGCTACCGCGCGCCAGGGATCGGGCACCTACGCCGCGGTGCCGGTCGAGCGCCGCCGCGCGCACGACCACGTGCTGCACGCCGGCGGCATGGATGCCGCGCCGGAAGGCAGCATCGACCTGAATTGCGCGTCGGGCTCGGCGACGCCGGGCGTGGCGGCCGCCTACGATCGCGCCCTCGCCGCCTTGCCCAGCTACCTGTGCGGCAGCGGCTACCTGCCATCGGGCCTGCCGGAGCTGCAGGCGGTCATCGCGGACTGGTATGCGCAACGTGGATTGCCGACCACGCCGGGTCAGATCATCGTCACCTCGGGCGCGCTGTCGGCGATCGCCATCGTCGCGCGCGCACTGTCGCGCCCCGGCGACCGGGTGATGATCGAAACGCCGGTCTACGCCAACGCGATCGAGGCCTTGCGGCTGGGCGGCGGGCAACTGGTGCCTTCGCCGCTGGCCGATCCGCTCGGCGAATCGGGCTGGGACCTCGACGAGATCGAAACCACGCTGCGCCAGGCCTCGCCGCGGCTGGCTTACCTGATTCCGGATTTCCAGAACCCCACCGGCTTCCTGATGGACGATGCGATGCGCGCACGCTACGCGCACGCCTTGCGCGCGGCCGGCACGACGGCGGTCGTCGACGAAACCCTGCAGCCGACCTCGTTGCTGGATGCGCCGATGCCGGCGCCGTTCGCCGCGCATGCCCGCGACGCGATCAGCATCGGCAGCGCATCGAAGATGTACTGGGGTGGCGTGCGCCTGGGCTGGATTCGCGCGCCGCTCGACCTGGTCGCCAATCTGGTAGCCACGCGCGTGCAGTTGGACCTCGGCAGTTCGCTGTTCGACCAGCTCGTGCTTTCCGAGCTGTTCAAGGCCGGCGACAGCGTCCATGCCATCCGTCGCGAACGCCTGCGCGCGCGCCGTGACGTACTGGTTGCCGCCATGCGCGAACACCTGCCGGACTGGCGCTTCCGCATTCCGCACGGCGGCCTGGCCCTGTGGGTGCAACTGCCGCACGGCAGCGCCACGGCGATGGCCGCATCGATGGAACGCCACGGCGTGTTCCTGGCACCCGGGCCGGTGTTCAGCGTCGAGGGCGGCTTCGACGGCTGGCTGCGGATTCCCTACTCGCGCAACGAAGAGGAACTGGTGGAGGCCGTGCGGCGCATCGCCGCTGCCTGGCCGGCCAACCGCGGCGACGCCGGTCGCCGCGCCGTGCGCCCGTCGGCGCCCGGCCTGATGATCGCCTGAGCGGCATTGACGCACGCCACACGCCGGCGCGCCGATGCTGCACACTCCCGCCATCCGTCCAGGAGTGCCGCCATGGCCATGCGACTTCCCGCCATCCTGCTGATCGCGTTGCCGCTCGCGGCCTGCGCCACCATGCCGCCGCCGGGGCCGCCGCCGCTGGCGGAGTCCTGCAATGCCGAAGCCGCGAGCTGGGCGATGGGCCACGCCGTGAGCGACGACATCGTCGAGCGCATCCGGGTCGAGACCGGCAGCCAGTCGGTGCGCGTGATCCGCCCGGGCCAGCCGGTGACCATGGACTATCGCGGCGACCGCGTGAACATCAAGCTCAACGAACGCGACGCGATCGTGGGCATCAGCTGCGGATAACGGTGCGGCTTCAGGCCGGCGTCGAAGGGGAGGAGCGATGCGTCGAGGTGTGATCGTGCTGGCACTGCTGGCGATGGCGCTCGCCTGGGCCGTTGCCGATCGCGGCTTCCGCCGCTCCCACGACTTGCCCGCTTTCCTCCCGCCGGAAGCACACGAGACCCTGCGCCGCATCGAAGCCGGTGGACCTTTCGCCCATCGCCAGGACGGCAGCACCTTCCACAACCGCGAGCGCCTGTTGCCGCCGCAACCGCGCGGCTATTACCGCGAGTACACCGTCGAGACGCCGGGCTCCCCGGACCGGGGTGCACGCCGCATCGTCGCCGGCGGCGATCCGCCGGTCGAATACTTCTACACAGACGACCACTACCGCAGCTTCCGCAGGTTCGATCCGCAATGAACGAATCGGTCGAACTGCGTTCGGTGCTGGCAGACCCGTCCCTGGCCGGCGTGTCCGTGGTCGCGGCCGCCGGCGCCTCGGAGTTCCTCGCCGCGGCGATGGCACTGGACTTCGCCGCCGTCACCGTCAACCTCGCCGGTTGCAGCGAGCGGGACGAAGCGCTCGAGCGCATCGGCGCCGCGCTGAAGTTCCCGTCATGGTTCGGGCGCAACTGGGATGCGCTGGCCGATTGCCTGGCGGACATGTCGTGGTGGCCGGCGGCGGGCTACCTGGTACTGATCGAGCATCCGGACGCCTGGCGCGAGGCGGAGCCGGAATCGTTCGACACCTTGCTGGAGATCATCGAGGAAGCTTCGCAGGCCTGGGCCGAAGCGCAGAAGCCCTTCTGGGCCCTGTTGCCCGAAATGTGACCCCGTGGGAGCGGCGGCAGCCGCGACTCAAGCCCGATCGTCGACGCCCTTCACCCCGGAATGCTTCGCGCAGTGCGCGCAGCAATAGAAGACGCCGTCGCTCTCCACGCCATGGCCGATGATGCGGCAGTTGCAGTGGCTGCAGGTCGGCGCCAGTGCATGGATCGCGCATTCGAACGAATCGTAGGTGCCGGCGCCCAGCGGACCGGAGATGGTGAAAGCCTTGTCGTAATCGTTGCCGCAGACGTCGCAGGTAGCCATGGTCGAGTCCTTGGAGCGGGCGATCAAGTCTGACCGACAAGGTGTAGGAGCGGCGTGAGCCGCGAGCGCGATCGCGGCTTCCGCCGCTCCTACGACGGGGCCCGATGCGCCTTCCGCAGGAACCGCAACGCCGCCGCCTCCCATTGCCGTTCGCCACGGCAACTCGCTGCCGCGCGCTGCACGCGGCCGTCGCGCCAGCCGGCGAACACGACCGGGTCGATGTAGGCCTTGCGGCACACCGTCGGCGTGTTGCCCAGCGCGCTGGCGACCTCGCGCACGATGGCGTTCTCCACGGCGGCCAGCGCGCGCTCGCCCGCCGGTTCGCCTCTCGCCGTGACCGGCAGGCTGGTGCGGGCCAGGCGCTGGAACGCAGCCAGCGTCCCGCCCCATGTGCGGAAGTCCTTCGCACTGAACTCGCTGCCCGTGGTGTCGTGCAGGTAGGCATTGACCTCGCCGGACTCGACCGCGGCCAGCTCGCCGTCGTCGTCGCGATACTGGAACAGCGCCTGCCCCGGAAGTTGCTGGCAACGCCGCAGCAACCGCACCAGGCGCGCGTCGTCCAGGACGATGTCGTGCTCCTGCCCACCCTTGCCGCGGAAGCGGAAACGGGCGCGGCCGCCACGCAGGAACTCGACATGGCGGTTTCGCAGCGTGGTCAGGCCGAAGGAACGGTTGTCGCGTGCGTATTCGGCGTTGCCGACCCGGACCAGGGTCTCGCCCATGACCGCCACCACCATCGCCATCACCTTCTCGCGCGGAAAGCCCGGGCGCGCCAGGTCGGCGCGCAGGCGCCGGCGCAGCTTCGGCAATGCCTGGCCGAACGCGACGATGCGGTCGAACTTGCCCTCGCCGCGCACCTCGCTCCAGCGCGCGTGGTAGCGGTACTGCTTGCGGCCGCGCGCGTCGCGGCCGGTGGCCTGGATGTGGCCGCGCGGATCGGCGCAGATCCACACGCCGGTCCAGGCCGGCGGCACGGCGAGCGCGCGGATGCGTTGCAGCACCGCGGTGTCGGTGACCTTGTGTCCATTCGCATCGACGTAGCCGAAACCGCGGCCGCGGCGCTGGCGCCGGATGCCCGGCGCGGCGTCGCTGACATGGCGCAATCCGGCGTCGGCCGCGGCGGCTGCGGCGGCCGTGTGCTTGTCGGGGCTGGGCGGCATGCGCGGAGCATCGGCGGGCGGGCGTCAACGCCGCGCAACGGTTCACCTGGCGTTCGCGGTGGCGGGGGATGATGCGGCATGCCCGAGGACAAGGTGAAGCTGCGCGCATTTCTGTTCGACGCCGATGCCGGCGATCGCAGGATCGACGAGGACGCGATCGACCTGTCGGCGCTGGGCGACAACCAGCTGTTGTGGATCGACGTGCAGGACGACGACCACGAGGGCAGCGCGCCGGTCCTGGAGCGGCTGTGCGCGCGCCTGGGAATCGATGCGGCCTGCACCGAGTTCCGGCGACTGGGCGGCAAGCCGCGCCTGCAGAACTACGGCGACTGGTTCCTGGTCGAGGTCTCGGCCGTCGAATGCGACGGGCCCCTGGCGTTCAAGGGTCGCGCGCTGGCGCTGGTGTGCGGCCCGAACTTCGTGCTCAGCCTGCACCGCGGGCCGCTGGAGATCCTGGACGAGCTGTACGGGCGCGAGCGCGGCGAGACGCGCATCGGCACCCTGCACGCGCAGAGCTTCACCGTCTCGCTGCTCGACTGGCAGGTCGACAGCTACCTGCACGCGGTCTCGGAGCTGGAGGAGTCGGTGGACCGGCTCGAGGTGGCGATCCTCGGCCGCAAGCGCTACCCCGAGTGCCTGGCGGAACTTGCGCGGATGCGGCGCGGTGCTTCGCGCCTGCGGCGCATGCTCGCCCCGCACCGCCATGTGTTCGGTGCGCTGGCGCGACCGGATTTCCGCCCCGGCGACGACGACGACAGCGCCGAGCGCCGGTTCGCGGCCCTGGAGCAGCGCTTCGAGCGCGCGATGGACGCGGTGGAAGTCGGGCGCGAACTGGTCGTCGGCAGCTTCGAGCTCTACACCAGCCGCAGCGCGCAGCGTACCAACGACACCATGCGCGTGCTCACCTTCGTCACCGTGCTGCTGGGCACGCTGGCGGTGGTGGCCGGCGCACTGGGCATGAACTTCAAGGCGCCGCTGTTCGAATCGGGCGCCGTGGGCTTCTGGGGCTCGCTGGTGGCGATGGGCGTGTTCGCCGTCGTCGCCCTGGTCGTCGCCCACTTCAAGAAATGGATGTAGGAGCGGCGGAAGCCGCGACCTCAGTCCTCGTCGCCGTCCCCGCCAGTGAAGTCCACCGGCGCGTCCTTCCCGCCCAGTTCCCAGTTCGCCGACTGCTCGCGCTTGCACCACGGCGCCACCAGTTCGCCCGGCTTCTCGCTGTGTGCGCACTGCGGGTTGGCGTCCACGGCGGGGTTGGTATCCCGGTATTCGACGCTGCCGCACGCGGAAAGCAGTGCGGCGGAGGCGATGGCGACGACGGTCAGGGCGATGCGCATGGCGGTTCTCCTGGCGGGGTTTCGCGAGCGTAACGCCAGGCGATGGCGATTGCCGAGCCCAGAAGTAATGCGGCGATCAGGAACGGCGCCCCCGGCAGGTGCACCGGCGTCTTCGGGCCGATGAACCAGCCGAAGCTGCCGGCGAAGATGCCCGGGCCGATGATGCCGGCCATCGACACCAGGCTCATCAGCGCGCCCTGGATGCGGCCCTGCACCTCCGGGCCGACCTGGCGCGTGATCAGCGCCTGCGTCGAAGGCGCGGCCAGGCCCCAGATCGCGCTGATCGGGAGGCCGATCAGGAAGATCCAGCCACTGTCGGCGAAACCGTAGATGCCGAAGCCGAGCATGCCGCAAGCCAGGCCCAGCAGCAGCGCGCGGCGTTCGCCGATCGCGTGCACGATGCGTCCCACCAGCCCGGCCTGCACGATCACGCTGCACACGCCCACCGCGGCCAGCACCCAGCCGACTTCGCGCGGGCCCCACTGGTACTGGTAGTCGGCGAACAGCACGAAGATGCTCGGATAGACGTAGTGCGCCAGGTTGGCGATGAACACCACCGCCGCCAGGCCGAACACCTGCGGATAGCGCTTGAGCAGGACCAGCGAGCCGAGCGGATTGGCATGCGACCAGTCGAACTTCCTGGTGCGCTTCTCCGGCGGCAGCGACTCGGGCAGCACGAACAGGCCGTAGCAGAAGTTGAGCAGCGCCAGGCCAGCGGCGAACCAGAACGGCAGGCGCAGGTGCACGTCGCCCAGCCAGCCGCCCAGCAACGGGCCGACGATGAAGCCCAGGCCGAACGCCGCGCCGATCATGCCGTAGCTTTTGGCGCGCTTCTCCGGCGGGGTGACGTCGGCGACATACGCGTTCGCGGTGGTGAAGCTGGCCGAGGTGATGCCGGAGATGATCCGTCCCACCAGCAGCCAGGGCAGCGTATTGGCCAGGGCCATGAACACGAAGTCCAGGCCCAGCCCGAGGCAAGACAGCAGGATGACCGGGCGCCGGCCGAAGCGGTCCGACAGCGCACCCTGGATCGGCGAGGTCACGAACTGGATGCCGGCGAATACCGTGCCGAATACGCCGACCCAGTAAGCGGCATTGGCGGTGTCGCCGCCGACGAAATCCTCGATCAGGTGCGGCAGCACCGGGATGATCACGCCGAACGCCAGCACGTCGATCAGCACGGTGACGAAAATGAAGGCGAGGGCGGCGCGTCGCACGCGCGGAGTCGTCTGTGCGTTCAAGGGCGTGGCAAGGATTGGTTGCAGGGCGGGCGTCAGTCGCGCATCGCGCGCGCGGCGAGCATGGTCGCATGCTCGCGCACGTCATGGGGCCAGTCGATGACGGCATCCTCGAACCCCGAAAGGTCGCCGGCGAACAGGGCGCGAGCGGCTTCCTCGAACCCGGGGGCGTTGCCGGCGATGGCGTGCATGAAGCGATAGGTCGCTTCCTGTCGCTGGCGGCGCTGGTCGCCGCCGCCGTCGCGGCGCGCGGCCTCGACCAGGCGCCGCAATGCGACCGAGGCGCCGCCGGGCTGCGCGTTGAGCCAGGTCCAGTGCCGGGGGAGCAGCGTGACTTCGCGCGCGACCACTCCGAGCTTCGGGCGGCCGCGGCCGCGTGGCGCCGCTGGCGCTTCGGCCGCCACTTCGGCAGGTTTCGGGGGCGGTGCGGAATCCGGCGTCGCGGCCAGCCGCTGCACCAGGTCGGCCATGGTTCCGCGCAGGTCGATCTCGACCTGGCGCTGCTCGACGTCATCGAAGATCAGGATCGTGGCGTTCGGCTCGGCGTCCAGCGCCTGGCGCGCACTCAGGGCCACGCTGCGCAGCGGGCCGACGGCGACCAGGCGATGGCCGGCAAACGCCGATACCCGGGTGGAAAGCGAATGGGAGGTGTGCATCGGAGCGCGCCCGGGCTGGTGGACGGCCAGATTACTATTTCCCCCGGGTAATATTCAAGACTCAGCGCGGGTTGGCCGGCAGCCGGTTGTGGACCGCGGTCGCGGCGATCGCCGCATGGCCCACGGCGACCGCAATCTGGTTGAGCGCGCTGACCACGTCGCCGATGGCGTAGAGGCCCTCGATGCTGGTCTGCAGGTGGGCGTCGGTATGCAGCGCGCCCTCGCCGTCCACGGCCGCGCCGAGCCCACGCGCCAGGCCCGACTGCGCATCGCTGCCCAGCACCGGATACAGGGTGTCGTACTCGCGCGAGCTGCCGTCCTCGAACGCGACGGTGCAGGATGTAGCGTCGCAGCGCAGTCCGCGCGCCGCCTCCGCGTCGATGGCATCCACCCGGCGCGAAAACGTGCGCAGGAAATCCGCGTGACGCGACGCATCGGCGGCGGGACCGAGCACGCCGATGCGTTCGTCCGTCGCCTCGTAACCGTCGCACACGGCGCACAGGCGCAGCACGCCGGCCTCGACCGCGGCCTCGAGCGCGGCGTCGCCGCCTTCGACCGGTGGCAGGCGGTCGACGATGCCGGTGGCCAGGATCACGGTGGCCGCGTGCCAGGCGCGACCTGCGTCGTCGTGCGCCACGAAGCCGTCGCCACCGCGCTGCAGCGACACGATGCAGCCGCGCACGATGTCGACGCCGAAGGACTCGGCCTGCTCGCGCAGCCGCTGCAGCAGCGCGTCGCCGCTGACACCCAGCGGAAACCCCGGGCAGTTGTGGCTGGTTGGGATCCAGCGCGCGCGGCTGGCACCGGCGTCGACCACCGCGATGCGGCGGCGGAACCGCGCGAGATAGGTAGCGGCAACCAGCCCGGCCGGGCCGGCACCGACGATCAGGCAGTCATGGACATCGGGCATCGGGCCATCAGCCCTTGCGCCCGATGAACTGCAGGAACTCCGAGCGGGTGCGCGCGTCGTCGCGGAAACTGCCGAGCATCTTCGAGGTCACCATGCTCACGCCGCGCTTGTGCACGCCGCGCGTGGTCATGCATTCGTGCGCGCCGTCGACCACCACGCCCACGCCGCGCGGCTGCAGCACGCGCTGGATGCAGTCGGCGATCTGCGCCGTCATCTTCTCCTGCACCTGGAAGCGGCGCGCGTAGGCGTCGACCACCCGCGCCAGCTTGCTGATCCCCACCACCTTGCCGTCGGGCAGGTAACCCACGTGCACGCGGCCGATGATGGGCGCCATGTGGTGCTCGCAGTGCGATTCGAACTCGATGTCGCGCAGCACGATCAACTCGTCGTAGCCGGCGACTTCCTCGAAGGTGCGCGCCAGGTAATCGTCCGGGTCCAGGGCATAGCCGCTGAACCAGTCGCGGTAGGCCTTGGCCACCCGCTTGGGGGTGTCGAGCAGGCCCTCGCGCTGCGGATCCTCGCCGGCCCAGCGCAGCAGCACGCGGACCGCGTCTTCGGCCTGTTCGCGGCTGACGGCATCGGCGGGCTTGGGGGTATCGGTCATCGGGCGCGTCCTTTGCAGGTCAGCGGCCATTGTAGACGGCCGGCCCCATCGCCCCCGCCGCGGGTATGCAAAGCCGCGCCTACGCGCCCTCGTGCCGGGCCTCGGTCAGGCGCCGCCATGCGTGTTCCACCGCTGGCCGCGCCTGCGTCCAGGGCAGCCGCGAGCCGAAGCGTGCGGCGGCTTCCCAGCCGCCCTGCAGCTGCGATTCCACCTGCTCGAAGGTGCTTCCCGGGTTGGAGCGCCAGGCCTCCATGCCGTAGCGGTACGCCGGGGCGTAATCGTGCCAGTCGCGGTCGGCCACGAAGTAGGGGGCGTTCCGGTACATCTGCTGGAAATGCCCGAGGTCGTCGCGCGGATCGTTCTTCTCCGAGGCCCGGTTGCCGGCCACGGCGCCCAGGGCGCCGCCCGCCGCGGCGCCGACGGCGATGCCGGCCGGCCCGGCCCGCAT
>NZ_JARUVM010000049.1 GCF_029763755.1 Luteimonas sp. 8-5 | reverse complement strand
TACGGCAGCCTGACCCGCGCACCCCGCCAGTCCGGCGTCTCCGCGGCCGGAGTTGCCGCACCCGCAACCACGCGCGGCTTCGATGAGGAGCCCACCCAGCGCACGCCGCTCGCCGGCGACGCAGGCAACCTGACGTACGACGGCCAGTTCGACGCCGGCATCGACGATGCCGCCGAGGCCGCCATCGCGGCACCGGCCGCGCCCGCTCCGACGCCGGCGCCGGCCGCGATTGCCGAAAGCCGGTGGACGGACGAAGCGCTGCTGGAAATCTTCTGCGCCAACAGCGGCACCCAGGGGCGCCTCGGCCCGCACACCATGGTGCGCGACCCGGACGGCGTGCTCTACCGCACCAGCGCCCCGCGCCTGGTGGCCCACGCATCCGCGGTGGCCGCGATCAATCCGCCGGCCAGCCGCCTGATGTACCTGGCCGAGCGCGTGCTGCCGTGGGCGAGTGCGGCATCGCTGGTCCTGGCACTGGCGCTGGCCGCGCTCGGCGGACGCTGGACCCTGGCCGCCAACGAATCGCATCGCCAGGCGGCCGCGCTGGACGACCAGATCGCGCAGATCGAGGCCGAAATCGCCGGGCTCCAGGTCGAGGAGGCGGTGCCCGAACCCTATCCCGCGATCCTGAAGTTCATCGAACGCGCCACCGCGCTGGAATCGGCACTGGATCCGGCCGCTGCGCTCCACGACATGCGCGACGCCGCGGGCGAGGACGTGCGCATCCTGCGCCTGCGCCTGGAGCACGGCGACGCCACCAAGCCCGACAGCCTGCGCGTGGACGGCATGGTCAAGCACGACGTCGATCCGGAACTGCAGGGCATGCAGATAGCGCGCTTCGTCGAGCGCCTGCGCGCGGCCGGCTACATTCCCGTCGCGATCGATCCGCAGATGGGCAGCGCCCGTTCGCAGTCGCCGGGCGGCTCGTTCTCCTACCAGTTGCTTCGCGCCGATGCCACGCCGGCGGGGGAGGCCTCGTGAAGGTCAAGTATTCAGCCAGCCTTGCCCTGGTCCTGTGGCTGGGCGTGGTCGCGTGGGTAAGCGCGATGATCGTCGCCAAGCCCAGCGTGGTCCGCTCCTTCCCGGACGAGGACGATTCCGCCGCGATCGCGCAACTGCAGATAACGCTCAACCACAACCGCTCGATGCTGGCCGCGATCGACGCGCTCGATGCGGTCGAGGCCGACTCGCTGCGCGGCCTTGCGGTTGCGCCCGGCAGCGATAAACCCGGCAGCACGGGGCGTGCCGGCGAGGACACCGACGAGGTACGACCGGAACACAAGCTCACGCTGATCGTCAGCGAAGGCCGGCGCCGCCGCGCGATCATCGACGGTCAGCTCGCGGGTACCGGCAGCAGGCTCGCCGACGGCTCGCACGTGCGCCTGATCGGCAAGGACCACGTCGTGATCGAGGACGTGCTCGGCCAACCGATGACGCTGCGCATGCCGCCTCCGTTCGCCACCGCCGGACAGGGATTGCGGTGAGCAACCGCAACGCCATCGTCGCCCTTGCTCTGCTGGCCATCGCCCTTGGCTGCGTCGTGGTCCTGGGCCTGCGCTGGTACGGCGACACCGCTCCGGCCGGATCGCGCGGGAACGTGCAGGCGCCTGCCGGCGACGCGGCGCCCGCGGACGCGATGCGCAGCGAGGCGGGTGCCGCGACCGACCGCGACGCGGTACCACGACCCAATGAATCGTTGCCGCCGTGGATGCGCTCCGAAGCGGAAGACGCACAGGCCCCGGCCGCGGCCGGTGCGGACGATAGCCGCCGCCAGGCGCAGCTGCGCAAGCTCGACGAATCCGTGCGCGGTCTCGTCGCCGCGAGCAACATCGGCGTGGAGGAAAGGAACCGCCACCTGCGCGAGGCGCTGGACACGCTGGAGGCGCTGGACGATCCCGCGGTGAAGGCGCAGCTCGACCTGGACGCGGTCCGCGACAACTTCGAGATCAGCGTGCGCATGCAGGCGCTGGCAACCCGGCTGCAGCAGATCGCGGCGCAGCCGCGTTCGCCCGAACGCCAGGCCGCCATCGAGGCCACGTCCGCGGAAATGGAGGCACTGCAGGCGCAGATGCACGCCGACGTCCGCGCGCCGGGCTCCACCCTCCCGCCGCTCGGTACCGTCCCCGGTGCCGCCGCGAGGCGATGAGCATGGCCGGCGCCGCCCGCACCTCCGGTTTCACCCTGCTTGAAATGTCGGTGTCGGTCACCGTCATCGGCCTGCTCGCGGCGATCGCATCGACCGCCTACTCCGGCATGGCCGACGTGCGCGCGCGCTCGCGTGCGCATGCCGAAGCGGACACCGCCCGCCACGCCATCCGCACCTTCATGCTGCAGCACAAGCGGCTGCCCTGCCCCGACCCGAGCAGCGGCGGCGACGGCGCGCGCGAGCCTGCC
>NZ_JARUVM010000048.1 GCF_029763755.1 Luteimonas sp. 8-5 | reverse complement strand
GCGCGAGCCTGCCGGTGCCTGCCCCGGCGGCCTCCAGGTCGGCTGGCTGCCCTACGAGAGCATCGGCCTTGCCCGGCCCGAGCCCGCCCGGCGCATGCGCTACGCGGTCTCGCGCGGCACCGGCGCGGACCTCGTGGTTCCCACCGGCAGCGCCGCGGACGGCGTCGACATCGACGGCATCGGCCGGTTGCAGGACGCGCTGATCGCGGCCGCGCAGGCGCCTGCCGGCACCGCGCGTCCGTTCGTCACCGGCAAGGGCACTGCGGCCGATGCCGAGAGCTGCGCCCACGTGGTGGCCAACCCCGCCTTCGCGATCATCGCGCCGGTCGCCGATCGCGACGACGCGGGCGGAAGTCATCCCAGGTTCGACGGCATCAACCAGGCCATGGCCGACAGCGATGCGCTGTGCATCGCCGCGCCCGGCAGGGCGATGGATGCCGGTTACGACGACGTGGTCGTCGCCGAAAGCGCCAGCGCATTGCTGGGCTGGCTGGCGACGAGCACGCGCTAGTGCACTTCCAATCCTCGACAAGGCGGAACGCCCGATGACAGCCCAAGACACAACCCGGTCCCCCATGCTGCGCAGGCTGGCGATGCCGCTGGCGACCGCGGCCACGCTGCTTGCCGGTTGCGCAAGCCAGCAGAACGTCCGCAACCTGCCGGAGACCGAGTACAAGACGCTCGAGACGATCAGCGCGCGCGTGGGCGAGGAGTCCGCCAAACTCGCTGCCGAGCATGCGCGGCTGCGCGCCGCGCTGGAACGGGTGCAGCCGCCACCGCCGGCGCTGGCCCCGGTCGCGCCGGAGTACGACCCGCTCGAGAACCGGATCGTCACCATCAACATGCATGAAGCCGACGTCGGCGGCCTGCTCTGGGCCCTGGCCAGCCAGCTCGGCATGAACCTGATCGTGGATCCGGCGGTCATGGGCCGCAACCAGCGCGCCAGCCTGTACCTGGCCAACGTCACCGCGCGCGAGGTCTACAACCACATCCTCACCGCGTTCGACCTGCATGGCGAGATCCGCGGCGGCGCACTGGTGGTCACGGCGATGGAGGAACGCATCTTCAACGTGGAGATGCTCAACACCACGACCTCGCTGGACATGAGCACCGGCGGCGACGTGTTCGGCGCGGGGGCAAGCGGCAGCGGTGGCGGCGACACGCTGCGCGGCAAGCTCATCCTCGACGGCTCCGTCGGCAAGCAGAACGATCCGTACAAGCAGCTGGCCGCCTCGGTCGAGTCGATCCTGAAGGTGGATCCGGGCATGAAGACCGGCGACGGCCCGCCGGTCGAGGAACCGCGCTACAGCCTCGACCCGCTGACCGGTTCGCTGTTCGTGCGCGCCCGGCCGTCGCAGGTACGCGCCGTGTCCGAGCTCGTCGAGCGCAACCAGGCGGTGCTCGGCCGCCAGGTGCTGATCGAGGCGCAACTGATCGACGTGCAGCTCAGCGACCAGTTCCGCTTCGGCGTGGACTGGGTGAAGCTGCGCGACAACGTCGCCGGCGTGATCGGCGACAGCCCGATCTACGGCGATCCGTTCTACGGCCGCGATGCCGATGGCAACCCGATCACCAACCCGATGTTCCCGGACAGCGAGCACAACACGCTCGACAAGATCCTGACCATTCCGCGGCAGACGATCGGCTCCGCCCTGGGCCGCGGCATGGGCCTGAGCTACATCGGCGACAGCTTCACCGCGACCCTGAACATGCTGCGCGAATACGGCAGCGTGAAGGTGCTGTCCAACCCCAGCGTACGCGTGCGCAACGCCACGCCCGCCTACCTCAGCGTCGGCCAGAACATCCGTTACGTCAGCAAGTCGACCACCAGCTTCAGCAACCCCGGCGGCGGAGCCACCAACACCTCGTCGGACGTGCAGACCGAATCGCTGTTCTCGGGCGTGGTGATCGGCGTCGCGCCGCTGGTGCACAGCGACGGTACCGTCGAACTGCTGGTGCATCCGATGCAGACCGAGGTCGCGCCCGGCAGCCTGGAACTGGTCGAGGTCGGCAACGGCAACGCGGTGACCCTGCCGGTGATCAGCTTCAAGGGCATGACCACGACGCTTAACCTGGCCGACGGCGACACCGTGCTGCTCGGCGGCCTGATCGACCAGCAGTCGCAGGACACCGACACCGGTGTGCCCGGCGCGTCCGACATCCCCGGCCTCGGCAAGATGTTCGGCTCGGAGGCCAACTCGCACCGCAGCCGCGAGCTGGTGATGGTGCTGCGGGTCACGGTGATCTGATGAGTCTCATGTTCGCCGCCCTGAAGCGGATGGAGTCGCCTGCCGGACAGGGGCGTACCGCGCGCCCGACCGCAGCGCCCCGCGCTGCACCACATTGGCTGGTGCCCGCGCTCTGCGGAGGTGCACTCGTCGCCGCGGCCGCCCTGGCCTGGCAGGGCGCGCGGCCCGGCACCGCAGCCGCACCGGCGACGCCCGTCGTCTTGGAGGCACCGGTCGACGTCGCCGAGCCCGTTCATGCGCCCGTGCCGGCTGAGGCAACCGTGACACCGGCAACTGCCGTAACGGCCGCCACGACGCAGCCGCCTCCACCCGTGGCCGAACCGGTCGCGGAACACATTGCCGAGTCCGCCGTGGCTCCTGCCGCGGAGCCCGCGACAGCGAGGCCACCGGGGATCGTCGTGCGCGATGCGCGTGAAGCTTCCAACGATGCCGGTGCGCCCGAAGACGCGGCCATCGCCCGCGACGTGGCTGCGATCGGCGCCGCGGTCCGCAACGGCGACCTGGACGGCGCGCAGGCGGGCGTCGACGCGCTGGCAGCGATCCTCCCGCCGCGCAGCCTCACCCTGCTGCGCATGCAGGCCTGGGTCGCCCACCAGCGTGGCGATACCGCGAGCGCGCTGTCGCTGTACCGCTCCATCGTCGAGCGCGTCCCCAGCGACCAGACCGCGGTGATCAACCTCGCCATCCTCGAGGCCGCCCACGGACAGGCCGCCAGCGCGCGCCAGCGCCTGCAGCACCTGCGCCAGGCCGACGGCAACTCCCGCGCGGTCGAGGACGCCATCGCCCTGGTCGAGGCCAGCCTGAGGTGAGCACCCCCGACGCCGCCGCCCCGCGCGCCTATCTGCAGCGCCTCGGCCTGGAGCGGTCGCCGTTCCCGACCACCCCGGACGCGGAGAACTACTTCAGCACCGGCCCGATCGAGGGCGAACTGGCGGAAGCCGTGCACTGCGTGCTCGCGCGCAAGGGATTCGTGCTGCTGACCGGCGACGTGGGCACCGGCAAGAGCACCTTCCTGCGCAAGCTGCTGGATGAAGTCGAGGATCGCGGCGCGATCGTCTCGCTGCTGTTCAACACCTTCCTCCAGGGACCCGACCTGCTGGCGGCGATCTGCCGCGACTTCGGGGTCAAGGCCGGTACCGACGCCGCCGCCAACCTGGACGCGCTCAACCGCTTCCTGCTCCGCTGCTGGCACGACGGCCGCACCTGCGTGCTGGTGATCGACGACGCGCAGAACCTGGACGTGGCCAGCCTGGAACTGCTGCGCCTGCTCAGCAACCTCGAAAGCGGACAGGAAAAGCTGCTGCAGATCGTCCTGGCCGGCCAGACCGAACTTGTCGCCACCCTGGCCGGCCACGGCATCCGCCAGCTCGCCAGCCGCATCGTCAAGCACATCCGCATGCATCCGCTGGATGCGGGCGACTGCGCGCGCTACGTCGAATTCCGCCTGGCAGGCGCCGGCGCCGCGGGGCGCATCCGCGTCGAACCGCAGGCGCATGCGCTGCTGCACCGGCTCAGCGCCGGCAATCCGCGCCGCGTGCACCTGGTCATGGATCGTTGCCTGTACGGGCTGGTGGCGCAGGACAGCAGCCGCGTCGATGCGGGGCTGGTGCGCGCTGCTGCCGCGGAGACCGGCTTCCTGCCCGCGCGCCTGCGCCATCGCCACTGGCCACTGGCCGCGGCTGCGCTGGTGGTCGCCACCGGCCTGGCCACTGCGGCGACGTTCGCGTGGCGCAGCGATCCGCAACCCGTCGCTACGGCAGAGGCCCCGATCGCGACGATGCACGTGCCGGCGGAATCGCCCTGGCAGGCATGCACGCAGCAACTGGCCGGCGACGGTCCGCTGCAGTTGTTGCAGGTCCCGGCGCGCCACCACGACACGATCGCCGGCCGCAGCGACCTGTGCCTGCAACGCGCCGGCTCCGGCTGGATGGTCGCCTGGCACCCGCCCTTCGACGCCGGCGACGTGCGCAGGCTGCAGCTGTACCTGCTCGCGCGCGACGGCAGCGTCGGCGCCATCGACGGCAGGTTCGGCCCGCGCACCCGCGCGGCGCTGGCGCGCTTCCAGGTCGACCACGGCATCGACCCCGCCGCGGGCTCCGATGCGCTGACCCTGCTGCTGCTCACCACCAAGACGACGGGAACCCGAGATGGCCATGGCTGATTCCACCGTTACCGCTGCCACCCGGCCTGCCGAGGAGTCGCGCCTGGGCGCGATCCTGCAGGAGCGCGGCATGCTCAGTGGCGCGCAGCTGAACTACGCGCTGCAGAAGCACGCCATCGAGAACTCCGGCGCGCAGAAGCGCCGCCTCGGCCCGCTGCTGATCAAGCACGGCCTGGCCAGCGAGACCGACATCGTCAAGGTCCTCGCCGAGCTCTACGGCACCCGCTACGTCCAGGTCGAAACCCTGCCCGAACCGGACCGCCAGGTGCTGGCCCTGTTCAACCGCGAGCTGTGCCTGCTGCGTTCTTTCCTGCCGCTGCGCCGCGCCGACGACACCCTCGAGGTGCTGCTCGGCGACGCCGACGCCGAGGCGGTGGCGCAACTGGTGCTGCAGCGCTGCGGCCTGCGCTGCACGTTCCTGCAGGGCGAGTTCACCAAGGTCAACCAGCTCATCCGCCACACCTATTACTTCGCCCAGAACCCGATCGAGACCCTGCTCGACCGCGAGATCAAGCGCATCACCGCGGACGAGGACCACGCCTACAGCCCGGAGAAGCTGCTCGACTACCTGCTCCACCTCGCAGTGCGCGAGCGCACCACCGACATCCACATCGCGCCAGCCGAGGAAAGCATCCACGTCCTGTTCCGCGTCGACGGCGTGCTGCGCCCGATGCTGGCGATGCACTCCTCGCTGCAGCGCCTGCTGGGCTACATCAAGCTCGAGGCGGAGATGGACATCTCCGAGCAGCGCCGGCCGCAGGACGGCAGCTTCCGCGCCAGCGTGCTCGACAGCGCGCTCACCGTGCGCGTCTCGACCCTGATCAGCGACCAGGGCGAGCGCATGGTCCTGCGCCTGCTGCCCGAGCACAGCGATCTTTCCGGCCTGGCCGAGCTGGGCTTCTTCGACGACGACATCGCCCTGCTCGAACGCATGTTCGCCAAGCCCGCGGGCCTGGTGCTGATCACCGGTCCGACCGGCTCGGGCAAGAGCAGTTCGCTGCACGCGGCGCTGCGCATGCAGTCGCTGATCGAGCGCAACGTACTGACCGTCGAGGACCCGATCGAGTATCGCGTCCCCGGCGCCTGCCAGACCGAGGTCAACCGCCGCGCCGGCTACGAGTTCGGTTCGGCGCTGCGCCATTTCCTGCGCCACGACCCCGACGTGATCCTGCTGGGCGAAATGCGCGACGCCGAAACCGCGCAGGCCGCGGTCGAGGCGGCGGCCACCGGCCACCTGGTGCTGTCCACCCTGCACGTCTCCGGCGTGTTCGGCGTGGTCCCTCGCCTGCGTCCGCTGGGCCTGGAGGCGCAGGTCATCGCCGACAACCTGCTTGCGGTGGTCAACCAGCGCCTGGTGCGCCAGAACTGTCCGTTCTGCAGCCAGCCGGTCGAATTCAACGGGGCCGAGATCGAATGGCTCGGCGACCTGGCTGCCGGCACCACGGGCGCCCGCCGCGGCAGCGGCTGCGAGCGCTGCCGCAACAGCGGCTATTACGGCCGGTTGCCGGTCTACGAGGTGCTGGTGCTGGACAACGCGATCGCCAACGCGATCGCCGACGATGCCGGCCGCGAGGCGGTCCGCACGCTCGCCTACGGCAGCGGCTTCCGCGACATGGTCCACGTCGCCAAGCGGCGCGTGGCGATGGGACAGACGACGCCCGAAGAGGTCCTGCGCGTGGTCGGCGACGGACCGGCGACGGCCAGGGTGGCCGCATGAACGTCTACTACTACCGCCTGTTGCTGCCCAATGGCCGGGTCAAGAGCGGCATCGCCCAGCTGTCCGTCGAGCACGACAGCTCGGCGCGCCTGTGGCTGGAGAAGACCTTCGAAGCCACGGTCGTGCACCTGCAGAAGCTGCCCGGCTGGCTGGCGGAAACCCAGCGCAGCCTGGCGCACCTGTTCAGCCCCAACATCCGCCCGCCGGAACTGGCCGGCATGCTCCGCGACATGGCGGTGATGACCAGCAGCGGCATCCCGGTGCTGGAAGCGCTGCGCGCGGTCTCGCAGGAAGTCGGCACCGGCCGTGCCTCCAACGCCGCACGCATCGCCCGCAACCTGCTCGACGAGCTGGACGCCGGCGCCGGCATGAGCGAGGCCTTCAACCGCTACCCGGACACGTTTCCTGAAACGGTGCGCAACCTGATCATGATCGGCGACGAGACCGGCAGCATGGACCACATGCTGTCCGAAGCCGCCGACCACGTCGAGCGCGTCGCGCGCATGAGCGCCGACACCCGCCAGGCGCTGATCTATCCCGGCTTCGTGTTCACCGCGATCTTCGCCGCCGGCGGGTTCTGGATCTATTACGTGATCCCGAACCTGACCTCGCTGTTCAAGCAGATGAACGCCGACCTGCCACCGCTCACCATCGCGGTGATCGCGTTCTCCGAATGGTTCACCGGCAACATCGTCGGCGTGCTGGTCGGCATGGCCGCGACCGGATTCGTGCTGTGGGTGACCTGGCGCTACAGCCGGGCGTTCCGGCGACGGGTGCACTACCTGCTGCACCGCCTGCCGATCGCCCGCACGATCATGAAATCCGGCGGACTGGCCTTCCTGACCGAATACCTGTCGCTGCTGATCAAGGCCGGCGTGGACATGGTCAGCAGCCTCAAGGTCATGGAACGGGCGATGCGCGACGAATACTACAGGGAGCGCGTCGTCGCCATCCGCCAGGTGCTCGAGCGCGGCGACCGCGTGTCCTCGGCCATGCGCCAGGTCGGCGGCTTCCCGCCGATGATGGTCCGGATGATCTCCGTCGGCGAGGACACCGGCACCCTGGACCGCCAGCTTGCGCGCCTGTCCGACGAATACAGCCTGCGCCTGCAGCGCCTGATCACCAACCTGTCGGAAGTGATCAAGCCGCTGGTGGTGCTGCTGGCCGGCGGCATGTTCGTGCTGCTGATCGTCGCCTTGCTGCTGCCCGTCTACGACCTGGTGAAGCAGGCGATGTCCGGGCCCCAGTTCTGAACGCGGAGACGGTGATGCGTACGCGGCAACGTGGCTTCAGCATGCTCGAGACCGCCCTGGTCGTGCTGCTGGTGGGCAGCGCCATGGCGGTGGCCTTCCTGGTGGTGCGCATGCGCGAGCCTGCGCGCCAGGTGCAGGCGCAGGACCGTGCGCTGCAGTGGGCCGACGAGGCGCTGCTGGCCTACGCCGCGCGCAACGCCCGCCTGCCCTGCGCGGTCTCCACCCCGACCAGCGCGATGGACGATTGCGTGGGCCCCGGACAGAAGGGCTGGCTGCCGGTGCGGGACCTGGAGGCCGTGCACCCGGGCGGCGATGCGCCGACGCTACCGCTGCGCTACATGGTCTATCGAGGTGGCACCGACAGCGACCTGGCGACGGCCGCAAACCTGTTCAACCCGCATAAGTGGGACGACGAGGAACACGATTTCACCGCCGTCAACGGGCTCGACCTGTGCGCGGCACTGGAAAACGCCATGGCCGCCGGCGTGCGCGGGGACCGGGCGCGAACCAAGGCCATCGACGGTTCCCTGGTCAACGTCGCCTACGGCCTGAGCGCGGCGGGACCCACGCCCGGCGAGGGCGGGGAACGCCACGACGGCGACAACGCGTTGTCCGGCGCGGTCATGGAAGCGCCTTCGCGTGGCGTCGACGCCCGCTACGACGACCGCGTGCGCGTGCGCGATTTCGAAGCGCTGGCGCGCAGCCTTGGCTGCAACGGCGCGCCTGCCGACAAGCGCGTGGCGCTGGCGGCCGTGGACCTGCTCGCGCTGGCCGTCGACGTCAGCGACGAAGTCGACGACCAGCATGCCGGCAACATCGAGGACACCGACCTGGCGGTGGCGATGGCCGCCGTGTCCGAGGTGTTCGCGACCATCAACGTCGCCCTTTCCGCCGCCAACATCTCCAACTCCGTTTCCACCCTGGCGACCGCGTCCGGCCAGCTAGCCGGCGCCATTGCCTCTTGCGTCGTCCTGGTCGGTTGCGCCTTCATCCCGATCTACACCGCGGCGGTGACCGCGGCCGGCGTCGCCATCGGCCTGTCCACCGCGGCTACCGTGGTCGCCGCCACCGCGCTGGGCCTGACGACTGCGGCGCTGGCCAAGACCATCATCGCCCGCGACCTGGCGCACACCCCGATCCCGCGCGGCCCCACCGACATCAGCGACCTGATCGAGCAGACCTGCATGACCGCCGAAGGCGGCTGGCGCACCTATACCGTCGATTCGGACGGCAAGAAGATCCCGCTGGATCCGCCGCAATGGCAGGACGGCCTGAAGCAGGAAGTCGAGGAGGTCCGAAAGGAGATCGACGAAACCAAGGCCGAGATCGCCGAGGCATACAAGACCCTGAAGGCAATCCGCGAATACAAGGTGCCGCTGGGCGGCCTCCTGATCGACTACGACTACAACAAGCCGACGCAGGGCGAGAAGGAGTCCGACGAGGACTACCAGAAGCGTTACGACAAGTGGAAGGAAGAGCAGCCGGCCATCATCCAGGAGTGGGAAACCCGCCTGACGAAAAAGCTCGCCGCGATCGAGAAGGCCGAGCAGGCCCGGGTGGAATACAACCTGGCCGACCAGGCTGCGAAGGACGCTTCCGCGCAGCTGGACCGGATGAACACCGCGATCGCCTCGCTGCAGGAGGACGTGCTGGAGTGCAATGCCAGCCCGCCCGGCACGCCGGACGGCAGGCTGCGTTGCGACAACGCCCGCAACTCGCTGGCCGGGCTGCTCGACTGCGACAGCGAATACACCAGCACGATCAAGAAGGGCGGCTACCTGGTCCGCCAGTGCCTGGCCGCGGTGAAGCAGGCGTCCACCGATGCGAACAAGGCGCGCCAGGCCGCCTACAACAAGTTCTGGAGCCTGCAGTACAGCGCCGCCGGCCTCCCCGATCCGCCGCTGATCAACTACATCTTCAACCCCGGCTGCGGATTCTGGTTCACCCTGTGCAACATGCTGATCATCCCGATGCAGGATTTCGACGACGACGATCGCGAAACCTACGCCGCCACGTACTACAAGTGGATGGAACTACAGAATCTGCTGGGATTGAAAGAAACGGAACTCGCCGACAAGATCCAGGCCTACGACAAGGCGCAGGCGCAGTGCGATGCGCTCCGGGCCATGAACACCGGCACCGGCAACGGCGCCACGATGCCGCCGGTCTGGAGCGGCGCGGCCGCGATCCTGGAAGCCGCGGACTGTCGCGGGGCGACGGGCCCGGTGCAGCCGCTGACCTGCGAGGCCAAGCCATGAGCGGTGCACGCAAGCGCACCGAAGGCTGGTCGCTGGTCGAGCTGTCGGTGGTCCTGGCCGTGCTCGGCCTGCTGGGCATGGTGCTGTGGCGGCTGCTGCCGCTGGCGCCGAAGGTGGCCGAAGCCGGCGCCGCCGATCGCGAACTCGCAGCCGCCGGCCAGGCGCTGGTGGGCTACGCGCTCGCGCACAACGGCCTGCCGACGCCGGTAGTGGTCGACGGCCAGGAGATGTTGCCAGTGGAGGCGCTGGGCCTCCCCTCCACCCTGCGCCTGCGCTACCAGGTGCTGCCCGCGCTCGCCGCGACGCCGGGCGAGCTTTTCTCGCCCACGCTTCCGCCGGCCTTTGCCGGCGGCGTCGAAACCACTTCGGCGGTCACCAACGGCCTGGACTTCTGCATGGCGCTGAAGAACGCCAGCACCGGAACGCTGCCCGGCATGGACGGGATCCCGACGGCGTTCGCGCTGATGCACACCGGACCGGCCGGACACGACAGCCTGGCCGACGCTGCGTTCGCGTTGCCCGGCAGCGCGGAGATCGGCGCGCGCCACGTGCTCGCGATCGGCCCGGGCGAACTGGCCAGCCGCCTGGCCTGCCCGGATCGCGTGTCGCGCACCCAGGCCGCCGTGCACGCCGCGCACGCCGCCTACGACATGATGCGCACCTCGCAGCAGTACAAGGAGCTGCGCGTGTTCGCGGTGCAGGTCGCGGAAGTGAACCGCGACAATTCCCAGGTCGGGGTGACCTTTGCCGCGTTCGACGTCGCCTGGGGCGTCTTCGGCGAGGCGATGTCGATCCTGCAGGAAGCCGTCGGCTGGCCGCCGGATCCGGTCGGCATCGCCACCGGCATCGTTTCCCACATCAGCGCCACCGTGCAGCTGGGCCTGGCGATCAAGAACCTGGTGGACGCCGAAGAGGACCGCGTCTCCGCCGACGAGGACCTGCAGGAGGCCAAGGACCAACAGGCGGCTGCCGAAGCCAAACTCGCCGCCATGCAGGGGCTGGCCGCACGCACCCTGCTGCAGGCGCAGCACTACGACAAGCAGGGTCTGCAGCGATGAACCTGCGCCGTCGCTCGCGTGGTTTCTCGCTGGTGGAACTGTCCGCGGTCCTGATCGCGCTCGGCCTGGTGTCCGTGCTGCTCGCGCGCTTTCTCGGCACGGCGCAGGAACAGCAGCGCGAGGAGATCGGCCGCGACCTGCTGCAACGCGCCGACGATGCCCTGCTCGCCTTCGCCATGGTCCACAGCCGCCTGCCCTGCCCCGACAGCGGCATCGACGGCAACGAGGACTGCAGTGCAGGCCAGGTCGGCCGCCTGCCCTGGCGCACCATCGGGCTGCCCGACGCGCGCGCGCGCCTGGTCCGCTACGGGGTGCTGCGGCGGCCCGACCTGGCGACCGCGCGGTTCGATGCGGACCTCGGCACGATCCGCGACCGCTTCCATCCGCTGGTGGTCGTCAGCTCCGACACCGCCACCCTCTGGCCTATCGGCAACAGCAACGGCCTGGACATGTGCTGGGCGCTGCGCAACGCGCTCGAAGCCGACGACGATCCCGCCTTCGTCCACGTTGTCTCGCCTTCCACCGCCAGCGGCATCACCCACGTCGCGTACGCGGTCGCGCTGCCGCGCGCGGACCACGGCTTCGGCGGCGAGCAGGCCGCCGGTGGCGTCGCCTTCGATGCGCCCAGGCGCGGCACGGAGGCCGGTTACCACGACCGCGTGCTGGCCGTCGGGCTCGACCAGTTGTGGGCGCGCATGCATTGCGGCGACAACATTGCCGCCGCCGGCTTCGCGCACTTCAACAGCGCCGCGACCATCGCGCTGATGCACAAGTCCATGCTCGACTACAAGAAGGAACTCGAGGTCGCCTTGAAGATGGCCGAAGCCAATACGCTCAATGCCGGTGCCGCGGTCGCCGGTGGCGTGGCCGGCGTCGCCGACGCGGCCGGCGGCGTGGCCGACACCGTCTCCGAAGGCCTGGCATCCACGGGCGTGGTCGGCTACCGCGTCGCCATCGCAGCCGTCGCCACCGCGGCGGCGGTCGGCGTGACCATCACCGCCGGGGTAATGCTCGGCTACGCGATCAGCGCGGAGGATTCCGCGCGCCAGGCGTACGCGGACATCGATCCGCAGATCGACGCCGCCGAGCAGCTGTCCACCGAATCCCGCGCCAACGCGGAGGAAGCAGATGCCCTCGGCCTGTACTGATCCGTCCAACGCACGCCCACGCCCCGCCATGGAGTCCGCCATGCCCCGTCGTCCATCCGCAATCGACCGCGCACCGATCCGCGGATTCACCCTGGTCGAAATGTCCGTCGTGCTGGTGGTCATCGCCCTGATCGCCGGCGCGGTCACGGTGGGGCGCGACGTCTACCGCGCGGCGGCGGCCGAGCGCATCGGCAGCGACTTCGTGCAGGCCTGGGTGCTCGCGTACGACCAGTACGTCGCCGGCTCCGGCGGCGTGCCCGGCGACGACTTCGACGATCCCAGCGGCCAGGTCAACGACAGCATCGGTTCGTTCCTGTGCGACGACGCGCTGCTCGACGAGATGCTCGCACGCGGCATCACCCTGCCCGCCGGGCGCGCCGAGGGCGCCAACGATCGTTACGTCTACCAGGACGGCCGCGGCGTGCCGCATGAGTTGCGTGCGTGCTTCGGTGCCGTGCAGTGGGCCGAACCCTATGGCAGCGTCGGCAATTACGCGTCGCGGCCGCGCAACGTGTTGCGCCTGGAGGGCCTGACGCCGGAGCTGGCGACCTTGCTCGAAGCCAGGATCGACGGCCGCGTGGACGCATTGCACGGACGTTTCCGCGAAGCCGGCGAACAGGCGGCCAACACCGCCACCGGCGGCCCCTGGAGCCTGCAGTCCGACGACACCATGGGCGGTGGCACCGACCCGGACGACCAGGTCGCCGAGCTTACGGGCTACATCCGGATGAACCAGTAAGCGCGCGGCAGCGGAAGCGCAACACGGTGCCGCCGAGCAGGATGCGGTCGCCGTTGCCGAGCGCGGCTTCCTGCACGGTCGCGTCGTTGACCCGGGTTCCGTTGGTCGATCCGAGGTCGCGGACGCGGAATACGCCGTCGTCGTCCCATACCACGCAGTGCTGCCGCGACACGGTGTCGTGGGCAATGCACACGTCGCTGTCGCGGGAACGGCCGATCACCACCGGCGTGGCTGAGAGTTCGACACGACGTGGCGTACCGCCGCTGCCCTCGACTTCGAGCCAGCCCCTGGCCGTGTTGCCGCTGCGCGGCGATCCGGTCAGCGCCAGCGTGCGCTGGGTGCGCAGGTCCACGGCCATTTCACTACCGTCGATGCCGTTGCCGGCCAGCTCATCCAGCCAGCGCCGCACCTGTGCGGCCAGCGAATGCGGGGCCGGCGCGCCGGAGCCGGACACCGGCAGCAGGCGCCGCTGGTCGGCTTCGACTTCCGCACGCAGCGCCTGGGTACGCGCCTCCGGGGTGATCCCGAGCTCGGAACGCAAGCTGGCTTCGAGCACCCGGTAGCTCTCCAGTGCCTGCGCATGCAGGCCGGACGCGGCCAGCAGCGCCATCAACTGGCGCACGTAGCCTTCATGCCAGGTGTCCATCGCGACCAGCTTGCGCGTGGTCGAGATCGCTTGCGGCAGGCGCCCGAGCGCCTGCTGCGCGCGTGCAAGCCGGGCCAGCGCTTCCTGGGCCGCATGCGCCAGCTGCCGGCGCGCCGCGGCCAGCCATTGGCCGAAGTCCGCGCAATCGTCCAGCTCCAGGCCGGACATGAACTCACCGCCGACGGCGGCGGAATCGCACTCCACTGCCAGGACATCGGCTTCGGTGGGTGCCGCCGGCAGCGACGCGACGCGTTCGATCGACATCAGGTCGATGCACACGCCAGACGCGGCTTCCGGGAACAACCCGATGGACTCCCGGGAGATGTCCAGCACCGCGCCGGCGTCGCGCGACTCGAACAGCTGGTTGAGGTCGGCGACTACCTGCCGCAGGTTGGTCCGCCCCGAGGCGGGCGCCAGGTTGGGCCACAGCAGGCTGGCGATCTGCTCGCGCGCGTGCAGCCTGCCGCGCTCGACGGCCAGGTAGCCGAGCAGCGCCCAGCCCTTGCGATAGTGGATCTCGCCGCTGGCGTCGTGTTCGCCGTGCCAGAGCGAGCGTTCGCCGAGCAGCTTCAGCGACAGCATCGCCTCAGCCATGGCCATCGCCGGGAACCGAAGCGATACGGCCTGCAATGAGGCGCATGCGCGCGCGCAGCGGCGCTGCGGGCGCCAGCCCGGGGGCCAGCACCGTTTCGGCGCGTTGCAGCTGATCGCGCGCCGCCGCGGCATCGCCCGTGGCCAGCAGGTCGTCGGCGTAGGCCACGCGCAGGCGCGCGACTTCGACGTGGTCCGGGCCTAGCGCACGCGCCATCGCGTCCACCGCGAGCCGGCGCGATCCGGCCGCGCCAGCCGCATCGCCGGCCGCGCGGGCGATGTCGGCCATGAGGGACTGGCGCCGGGACACGTGCTTTTCCATGGTGATGTCGGCGGCCAGCGCGTCGAGCTCGGCGCGCGCCTGGGCCGGGCGGCCGCTGGCGACCAGCCATTCGCCATGCAGAAGACGGTAGTCGATGCTGCGCGGATGACGCAGGTCGTGGCGCTGCAGCCATTGGTCGCAAGCGTCCTCGATCAGCGGCCCGGCCTGCTGCAGGCGTCCCTCGCGCAAGAGCAGGCGGCCCAGGTTCAGGCGCGACTTCAATACGCCTTCGCTGTCGGCGGCCAGCGCCGCGCTGCGGATCTCCAGCGAACGGCGGTACGCCGCTTCCGCTTCGCGCAAGGCCCCGCGATCTTCGTCCAGCACGCCCTGGTTGTTGAGGCTGACGGCGTAGTCCAGGCTCTCCGGGCCGGATGAAGCGGCATGGACTTCCTGGGCGGCGACGTACAGCGGCCTCGCTTCGTGCCAGCGGCCGAGGTCGTGCAGGGTGTAGGCGAGCTCGTTGTAGGCGTCGCCGACATACTTGCCGTCGCCGTAAACGGCGAGCGTTTCGTCCAGTATCTCGCGCTGCAGGCGCGCTGCCTCCTCGAGCCGGTTGTCCCCGCGCAGGGCCTGGGCCAGCCCCGACTGGCTCGACAGCTTGCGCGCCGGGTTGTGCCCGAGCGTGCGCTTGACCGCCAGCGCCGCGAGGTAATAGTCCCGGGCCGTTTTCCAGTCGGCGCGGTAGCGCGCGAGCATGCCGAGGTTGTGCAGCGTCGAGGCGGTGTCCATGGTCAGCACGCCGGCATGTTCGTTGCGCAGCGACAGCGACTGCAGCAGCACGCGCTCGGCTTCCTCGTTGTCGATGCCGGCCAAGGCGATGCCCAGCGAGTTGAGGACGTTGGCCGTGGTCAGTGGCGGCGCATGGTGGCGCAGGTCGATGTCGACCGCGCGCCTGGCGACCTCGATCGCCTTCTGCCTGTTGCGGGAGTTTGCGTGCAGCACCGACAGTTCCGCCAGCACCGAGGCCGCGTGCAGCGGCTGCGCGACCTCGGGGTCGAGATAGCCTTCCGCGGCGGCGCTCATCAGCGGTTCGGCCAGCACCGGCTGGCCCAGGTGCAGGTAGGCATTGCCGAGCACGTCGCGCAGGCGCGCCAGTGCCGCCGGGTCGTCCACTTCGTCCAGGCGTTCGACGGCCGAGTCGAGGATGTCCCGCGCGGTGAGGTCGACGCTGTTGCCGCTGGACTTGGGATCGGCCGAAACGAAGGCATCGGCCAGCAGGTCGGTGACCTGGTCGGCGGCCTGCGCGGCGTCCCGGGCGATGTCGCGTTGCTCGGCCAGCTGCCACACGAACACGGCGCTGAGCAGGCCGATGATGCCCAGTGCTGCGGCCTCGCCCCAGCGCCGGCGCAACAGCTTGCGCAGGCGGTAGCCGGCCGGAGCCGCGCGTGCGCGCACGGGGCGGTGTTCGACGTAGCAGCGCAGGTCCGCCGCCATATCGCCTACGGAGGCATAGCGCGCGGCGGGTTCCGGCGCGCAGGCCTTGTCGGCGATCGCGTCGAGGTCCGCGGGCACGCGCAGCGGCGCAAGCAGTTCCCGCAACATGATGCCGAGGCTGTAGACATCGCTGGCCGCGCTGACGGCTTCGCCCGCCAGCAGTTCCGGGCTCGCGTAGGACGGCGTGCAATAACCCGCCTGCCCGTCCTGGCTCCCGAGCGCGCGGGCGACACCGAAGTCGAGCAGCACCGGATTGCCGGCCTTGTCGACGAGCACGTTGGCCGGCTTCAGGTCGCAATGCACGATCATGTGCCGGTGCGCATAGTCGACCGCGCCGCAGATGCCCTGGAACAGGGCGATGCGCTCGGCCAGTCCCGGCGAATGCTGGCGGCAATACTGGCGCAGCGGCAGGCCGTCGACGTACTCCATCACCAGGTAGGGATCGCCGGCCGGCGTGGTGCCGCCGTCGTAGAGGCGCGCGATGCCCGGATGCTGCAACCGAGCCAGTACCTGCCGCTCGGCTGCGAGGCGTTCGGCCGTGGCGTTGTCCGGGCGTCCGTGCAGGAGCTTGATCGCCACCTGTTGCCGATACAGGTCGTCTGCACGCACGGCGACGAACACCGTACCCATGCCGCCGCTGGCGAGGCGTTCCTGCAACCGCCAGTTGCCGACGACATCGCCCGGCTCCAGTTCCGTGGCCGGCCGCACCGACGGCGCAACCGCGCCCTGCTCGAGCAGGGTCTCCACCAATGCGATGGTCTCGGCGTCGCCGGTCATTTCCCGCAGGCGCGAACGCCAGGCATCCCGGGGTTGCCCGCCCAGCTCCTGCATGAATGCCCGCACGGTGATCCGCCGGGTCTCGTCCAGCCCGGCCAAGGCCAAGTCCAGCCAGGTCATGGTGCGCCAGCCTCCCCAGCCCGCTTCCACCCGGACCGCAGAGTCTACTACGCAGTCATCGGCCGTCCGCGGCCACGATCCCGTGGGTGTCCTGCTCTCCGTGCGCCACCACCGTCGCGGCCACCAGGTCGCCGGTGACGTTCAGGGTGGTGCGGCACATGTCGAGCAGGCGGTCGACGCCGAGGATCAGGCCGATGCCCTCGGGCGGGACGCCGACCATGCCGCAGATCAACGCCACCACGGGCAGCGAACCGGCCGGCACGCCGGCGGTACCGATGCCGCCGAGGATGCAGACGAACATCACCATGGCCTGCTGGCCCAGCGACAGGTCGACGCCGAAGAACTGGGCCAGGAACAGCACCGTCACGCCTTCGAACAACGCGGTGCCGTTCTGGTTGGCGGTGGCGCCCACCGTGAGCACGAAGCGCGACACCTTGCCCGGCAACTTCAGTTCGGTATCGGCAACCTGGAGCGCGGTCGGCAGCGTGGCATTGCTGGAGGCGGTGGAGAACGCCATCACCATCGCTTCCTGCACGCCCTTGAAGAACGCCAGCGGCGAACGCCGGGCCACCAGGCGCAGGGCCAGCGAGTAGACCACGAACATGTGGATCGACAGGGCCAGCAGCACCACGCCCACGTAGGCGCCCAGCCGCGCCAGCAGGTCCCAGCCGAACAGCGCAGCCAGGTTGAACATGAAGCAGAACACCGCGTACGGGGCAAGCCGGATCACCAGCCCGATCAGCACCATCGAGACCTCGAACAGCCCCTCGATGCCGCGCAGCAGCGTACGCGACGCGGGGCTGTCGGTCAGCACCAGGCCGATGCCCAGCATCAGGGCGAAGAACATGACGCCGAGGATGGCGTTGTTGGCCGCCGCGCCGACGATGTTGGACGGAACGATTTCCAGGACCATGTCCAGGCCGCGCGGCTGGTTGGCGGTGCCGGCGACGATGGCCTGGGCGCGGTCAGCGCTGGAGGCCAGCAACTCCTGCGCGACGCCGGCGTCGACGCCGGCGCCCGGCTCGATCCAGTTCACCAGCAACAGGCCGATCATGACCGCGATGCCGGAGACGATGACCGTGTAGGCCAGCGTCTTCCAGCCGATCCGGCCGAGCGAACGGATATCGCCCATCTCCGCCACGCCGACCACCAGGGCCGAGAACAGCAGCGGGATCACCAGCATGAAGATCAGGCGCAGGAACAGCGTGCCCACCGGCTGGGTGACCCAGGTGGTGAGGCCGTCGACCCAGGCCGCGTCGGCACCGCCGGCGTAATGGGCCACGAGGCCGAGCAACAGGCCGGCGACGAATCCGATGGCCATTTTCCAGTGCAGCGGCATGCGGCCCCGCTGCGTGACGGGCTTCTCGTTTTCAGGCATCGATCGCTCCCCGGGCAGGCTTGGAGCTTACACCAGGCGCGATGCGGCCCTGCGCGTGAAGGCCACGTGCACGGGTCGCAGGTACCCCATGGGCTACCTTTAAGGAATCGGTTCCGCCCCTTTCGGCAGCGGAGCCGCACGGGGGGTTTTGCGTGAGCGATGAAGGCACCACCACACGTCGGCGCACCCGCGCCGCCACGACCAAGGCACGCCAGTCCGCCGCTGCGCCCGCCGATCCGCTGCTGCAGTTGCTCGACGCCATGCAGGGCGTCAATGCGGGCGACTTCTCGGTGCGGCTGCCGCTGCACTGGGACGGCATCGAGGGCAAGCTGGCCAACGCCTTCAACGAGATCGTCGCCTCCAACCGCCGCCTGGCCGCCGAACTGGCCCGGGTGGGGCAGAAGGTCGGCCGCCAGGGCCAGACCCGGCAACGCGTACTGCCGGCGGCGCGCCAGGGTTGCTGGGCGGAAATGGAAGAGTCGGTCAACCACCTGATCGACGACCTGGTGCGCCCGGTTGAAACCATCACCGAGGCCATGGCCGGCGTGGCCAAGGGCGACCTCACCCGCACGGTGCCGCTGGAGGCCGATGGCCGGCCGCTGCAGGGCGAGTTCCTGCGCTCGGCCAACATCGTCAACCGCATGATCGAGCAGATGGGCGAGTTCTCGTCCGAGGTCACGCGCGTGGCGCTGGAAGTGGGCACCGCCGGCCTGCTTGGCGGCCAGGCCAAGGTCAAGGGCGTGTCCGGCGTGTGGAAGGACCTGACCGACTCGGTCAACCAGATGGCCTCCAACCTGACCGCGCAGGTGCGCAACATCGCCGACGTGACCATCGCCGTGGCCAACGGCGACCTGTCGCGCAAGATCACGGTCGACGTGCGCGGCGAGATCCTGCAGCTCAAGGAGGCCATCAACACGATGGTGGACCAGCTGCGTGGCTTCGCCTCGGAGGTGACGCGCGTGGCACGCGAGGTCGGCACCGAGGGCAAGCTCGGCGGCCAGGCGATCGTGCCCGGCGTGGCCGGCACCTGGAAGGACCTGACCGACTCGGTGAACTCGCTGGCGTCCAACCTCACCTCGCAGGTCCGCAACATTGCCGAGGTGACCACCGCGGTGGCCAAGGGCGACCTCTCCCGCAAGATCACCGTGGACGGCCGCGGCGAGATCCTGCTGCTGAAGGAACCCGTCAACACGATGGTCGCCCAGCTCAACGGGTTCGCCGCGGAAGTCACGCGCGGGGCCCGCGAGGGCGGCACCGCGGGCAAGCTCGGCGGCCAGGCCGAGGTGCCCGACGTCGCCGGCACCTGGAAGGACCTGACCGACCACGTCAACTCGATGGCGTCGAACCTGACACTGCAGGTGCGCAACATCGCCGACGTGACCACGGCGGTGGCGCGCGGCGACCTGTCGCGCAAGATCACCGTGGACGTGCGCGGCGAGATCCTGCTGCTCAAGGACACCATCAACACCATGGTCGACCAGCTCAACGGCTTCGCCGCGGACGTCACGCGCGTGGCCCGCGAGGTCGGCACCGAGGGCAAGCTCGGCGGCCAGGCGATCGTGCCCGGCGTCGCCGGCACCTGGAAGGACCTGACCGACCACGTCAACTCGATGGCGTCGACCCTGACACTGCAGGTGCGCAACATCGCCGACGTGACCACCGCGGTGGCGCGCGGCGACCTGTCGCGCAAGATCACCGTGGACGCCCAGGGCGAGATCCTGCAGCTGAAGGAAACCGTCAACACGATGGTCGACCAGCTCAACGGCTTCGCCGCGGAGGTCACGCGCGTGGCACGCGAGGTCGGCACCGAGGGCAAGCTCGGCGGACAGGCGCAGGTGCCCGGCGTCGCCGGCACCTGGAAGGACCTGACCGACAACGTCAACTCGATGGCGTCAAACCTCACCGCCCAGGTGCGCAACATCGCCGAGGTGACCACCGCGGTGGCGCGCGGCGACCTGTCGCGCAAGCTCACCGTGGACGCCCAGGGCGAGATCCTCCAGCTCAAGGAGACCAGCACCACGATGCTCGCACAGAAGCACGGCTGCGCCGCGGAGGTGACGCCCGTGGCCCGCGACGTCGGCACCGAGGGCAAGCGCGGCGGCCAGGCGCAGGGGCCCGGCGTCGCCGGCACCTGGACGGACCTGACCGACAACGTCAACTCGATGGCGACCAACCTCACCACCCAGGTGCGCAACATCGCCGAGGTGGCGACCTCGGTGGCCAAGGGCGACCTGTCGCGCAAGATCATGGTGGACGCGCAGGGCGAGATCGCCCAGCTCAAGGACACGCTCAACACCATGGTGGACCAGCTCAACGGCTTCGCCGCGGAGGTGACGCGCGTGGCCCGCGACGTCGGCACCGAGGGCAAGCTCGGCGGCCAGGCGCAGGTGCCCGGCGTGGCCGGTACCTGGACGGACCTCACCGACAACGTCAACTCGATGGCGACCAACCTCACCGCGCAGGTGCGCGGCATCGCCAAGGTCGTGACCGCGGTCGCCAACGGCGACCTGCACAAGAAGCTGACGGTGGAAGCCAAGGGCGAGATCGCCGAACTGGCCGACACCATCAACGCGATGACCGGCACCCTGGCGATCTTCGCCGACCAGGTGACGACGGTGGCGCGCGAAGTCGGCGTGGAGGGCCGCCTCGGTGGCCAGGCGAAAGTGCCGGGCACCGCCGGCATCTGGAAGGACCTGACCGCGAACGTGAACCAGCTCGCGGCCAACCTCACCACCCAGGTGCGCGCGATCGCCGAGGTGGCGACCGCCGTGACCCAGGGCGACCTCACCCGCTCGATCACGGTGGACGTGCGCGGCGAACTGGCCGACCTGAAGGACAACATGAACTCGATGATCGGCACCCTGCGTGCCACCACCGAGTCCAACCGCGAGCAGGACTGGCTGAAGACCAACCTGGCCAAGTTCTCCGACATGATGCAGGGCCAGCGCGACCTCCTGACCCTGGGACGCATGCTGCTGAGCGAGCTCGCACCGCTGATGGATGCGCAGCAGGGCCTGATGTACGTGGTCGAGGGCAACCCGGGCGAAGGCCCCGGGGGTGAGGACGGCCGCCGCCTGCGCCAGCTCGCCGGCTACGCCGACGCCGACCGCTCGCCGGCCGCGCGTTCGCTGCGCTTCGGCGAAGGCCTGGTCGGCCAGTGCGCCGCGCAGGCGCAGCTGATCCTCATCGACGACGTGCCGCCGGGCACGGTGCAGATCGAATCCGGCCTGCTCAACGCGGCGCCGCGCAGCGTCATCGTGCTGCCGGTGCTGTTCGAGGACCAGGTCAAGGCGGTGCTGGAACTGGCCTCGCTGTCGGAATTCACCCCGACCCAGCGTACGTTCCTGGAGCAGCTGTCCAACTCCATCGGCATCGTGCTCAACACCATCGAAGCCACGATGCGTACCGAGCACCTGCTGGCCCAGTCGCAGCAGCTGGCCGGCGAGCTGCAGGCGCAGCAGAAGGAACTGCAGCAGACCAACGAGGACATCGCGCTCAAGGCCGCCCTGCTGGCCGACCACAAGGCCGAGGTGGACCAGAAGAACCAGCAGATCGAGCACGCGCGCCGCGCGCTCGAGGAGAAGGCAGCCGAGCTGGCGCTGACCTCGCGCTACAAGTCCGAGTTCCTGGCCAACATGTCGCACGAGCTGCGCACGCCGCTCAACTCGATCCTGATCCTGGGCCAGCAGCTGGCCGAGAACCCGGACACCAACCTGAGCCCGCGCCAGGTCGAATTCGCCAAGACCATCCATGCCGCCGGCACCGACCTGCTGCACCTGATCAGCGACATCCTCGACCTGTCCAAGATCGAATCGGGCACCGTCACGGTCGACAGCGAGGACATCACCTTCGCCCACCTGCGCGAGAACATGGAGCGCGGGTTCCGCCACGAGGCCGAACGCCGCCACCTGGACTTCTCGGTGGACTTCGGGCCGGAACTGGGCAAGGAGCTCAATTCCGACCCCAAGCGACTGCAGCAGATCCTCAAGAACCTGCTGTCCAACGCTTTCAAGTTCACCGAACAGGGCAGCGTGAGGCTTTCCGCCAGCGTCGCCCGCGGCGGCTGGTCGCCGGACCATCCGGTACTCGGCAAGGCGCCCACCGTGATCGCCTTCGAGGTCAGCGACACCGGCATCGGCATCTCGCCGGAGAAGCAGCGGATCGTGTTCGAGGCGTTCCAGCAGGCCGATGCGGGCACTTCGCGCAAGTACGGCGGTACCGGCCTCGGCCTGGCGATCAGCCGCGAGATCGCCGGCCTACTCGGCGGCGAGATGAAGCTGCAGAGCGAGCCCGGCAAGGGCAGCACCTTTACCCTGTACCTTCCGCTGCATTACATGGGCGGCAACCAGGAAACGTCGCGGGAACGCACGCCGCGGATGCTGCCGCGCCCCGCCGAGACCAGCGCCGAGCCGCAGGTCGAGATCGAGGACGACCGCACCGACATCGCCGCCGGCGAGCCGGTGCTGCTGGTGGTCGAGGACGACCCGCGCTACGCGGCCGTGCTGCGCGACCACGCGCGCGGCCTCGGCTTCAAGGTCCTGGTGGCGCAACGCGGCGCGGATGCGCTGCGCCTGGTACGCGAATACAAGCCCAACGCGATCACCCTGGACATCTTCCTGCCGGACATGCTCGGCTGGACGGTGCTGGCGCGGTTGAAGCAGGACTCGAGCACGCGCCACATCCCGGTGCAGGTGGTCACGGTGGAGGAAGAGCGCCACCACAGCATCGAGCGCGGCGCGTTCTCCTACCTGGCCAAGCCGGCCGACAACGAGACCATCGCCGCCGCCCTGCAGCGGATCAAGGAATACACGCTGCCCCGGGTGAAGAAACTGCTGGTGGTCGAGGACGACGCCGCCGAGCGCATGGGCATCGAGGAGCTGATCCGCCACGACGACGTGGCCATCGATACCGTCGGCAACGGCGCCGACGCGCTGGCGGCGCTGCGCGAGGGCGGCTACGACTGCGCCGTGCTCGACCTGCGCCTGCCGGACATGAGCGGTTTCGAACTGCTCGACCGGATCCAGGAGATTCCCGGACTGCAGGAACTGCCGATCGTGGTCTTCACCGGCAAGGACCTGAGCGCCGAGGAGGACCGGCGCCTGAAGAAGGCGGCCAAGTCGGTGATCATCAAGGGCGTGGAATCGCCCGAACGCCTGCTCGACGAGACCGCCCTGTTCCTGCACCGGGTCATCGCCGACCTGCCCGCGGCCAAGCGGCGCATGGTCCAGCGCCTGCACGAATCGGACGAGACGCTGCGCGACAAGCGCGTGCTGGTGGTCGACGACGACGTGCGCAACATCTTCGCCCTGTCCAGCGTGCTCGAACGGCACGGGATGGAAGTCATCACCGCCGGCACCGGCCAGGAAGCGATCGAGAAGGTCGCCGGCGACGCCGGCATCGACCTGGTGCTGATGGACATCATGATGCCGGGCATGGACGGCTACGACACCATGCGCGCCATCCGCGAGGACCCCGACTCGCGGGCGTTGCCGATCGTGGCACTGACCGCGAAGGCGATGAAGGGCGACCGCGAGAAATGCCTCGAGGCGGGCGCATCCGACTACCTGGCCAAGCCGGTCGTCACCGACCAGCTCCTGGGGGTGCTGCGGCAATGGCTGCACCGGTAAACATCCTGCTGGTCGACGACCAGCCCGGGCGCCTGATGACCTACCGGGCGATCCTGGAGCCGCTGGGCGAGCGCCTGGTCGAGGCCTCGTCGGGCGACGAAGCGCTGCGCCTGCTGATGGAGGACGAGTACGCCGTCATCCTGCTGGACGTGAACATGCCCGGCATGGACGGCTTCGAGACCGCGAGCCTGGTGCACCAGCACCCGCGCTTCGAGAAGACGCCGATCATCTTCGTCACCGCGGTCAACGTCACCGACATGGATCGACTGCGCGGCTACAAGCTCGGCGCCGTCGATTACGTGATGGTGCCGGTGATCCCGGAGATCCTGCGCAGCAAAGTGGTGGTGCTGGCCGAGCTGTTCCGCAAGCGTCGCGAGTTGCAGCAGGCCAACGCCGCGCTCGAGGCCGAGAAGGCGCGCGAACTCGACCGGCTCAATGCGTCGCTGCGCGCGGCCAACGCGGAACTTGCCGCGCGCAACCAGGACCTGCGCAACGAGATCGTCGAGCGCCGCCGTGCCGAGCAGCGCCTGCGCGAGGCCGACCGGCGCAAGGACGAATTCCTGGCCACCCTCGCGCACGAACTGCGCAATCCGCTGGCGCCGCTGCTAAACGCACTCAACATCCGCCGCCTGTCCGGAACCGGCGGCGAGGACCCGATGCAGGGCCTGATGGAACGCCAGCTGGCGCTGCTGGTGCGGCTGATCGACGACCTGCTCGACGTGGCCCGCATCACCCGCGGCAAGCTGGCGCTGCGGCAGCAGGACACTACCCTGCAGCAGGTGCTGGACGCCGCGGTCGAAACCGTACGGCCGCACCTGCAGGAAGGCGGCCACGAGCTGAGCGTCGAGATGCCGCCCGAACCGGTGCACCTGCACGGCGACGGCCCGCGCCTGTCGCAGGTGTTCTCCAACCTGCTGAACAACGCTTCCAAGTATTCCGATCCCGGCAGCCCGATCGAGATGGTGGCGCGGCTGGACAACGGCGACATCGAGGTGACCGTGCGCGACCACGGCATCGGCCTGGGGCCGGAACAGGCACGCACGATCTTCGGCCTGTTCGTGCAGGCCGACAATGCGATCGATCGCGCGCACGGCGGGCTCGGCATCGGCCTCACCCTGGTCAGGCAGCTGGTGGAAATGCATGGCGGCACCGTCACCGTGACCAGCCCTGGCCTCGGCCGCGGCAGCGAGTTCCAGGTGCGGCTGCCCGGCATGCTGACCCAGCCTGGAGCGAGCGAGCTGCCGCCCGCCCCGCGCTCGGCGCGCGCGCACGGCCGCCGCGCCCTGGTCCTCGACGACAACCGCGATGCGGCGGACACGCTGTCGATGATGCTCGGCCTGCTCGGCTTCGACGTGCGCACGCTCTACGACCCGGCGGGATTCGAGCAGGCCTTCACCACCTTCGAGCCGCATGCGGTGTTCCTGGACGTCGGCATGCCCGGGCGCAGCGGCTACGACGTGGCCGCGGCCGTACGCGCCGCGCCGGGGGGCGACGACGTGCTGCTGGTGGCGGTCACCGGCTGGGGCCAGCCCGAGGATCGCCAGCGCACCAGCGCGGCGGGCTTCGACCACCACCTGGTCAAGCCGCCGGAACTGGAAAAGATCCGCGAGATCTGCCTGGAACTGGGCGAGGACGCGGCATGAACGACGGCGGCGGGAACACCTGGCTGGACCGGCTGGCGCACGACCTGCGCGGACCGCTGGCGCCGCTGCAGACCGCGACCTACCTGCTGCAACGCGAGGACCTGGATCCGGCCCGGCGCGCGGAACTGCTTGCGATGCTCGAGCGCCAGGCGCAGCGCCTGGCGCGCATGCTCGACGAACTCGACGACTGGCGGCGCATCGGCCGCGGCAACCTCCTCGGCACCCGCCAGGAAAGCGAGCTGGCATTGCTGCTGGATCACGCGCTGGTAGCCAGCGGCCTGGCCGGCACGCCGGTCGAAGACGACGGCGTCGCCGCCGGTGTGCGCGTCGATGCGCAGCGCATGACCCAGGTACTGCGCACGCTCCTGGACTACAGCCTGGCCCGCGATGGCGTGGCACCAGCGCTTGCGTTGCGTCGCGACGACAGCCGCTCCAGCCTCGAGCTCACCTTGTCCGGGCCGCCCCCCGCCGACACGGAGGTCGCCACCCTGTTCGACCAGCCGCAGGCCGACCCCTTCGACGAAGGCCTCGGCCTGCGCCTGCCCCTGGCGCGCGAGATCGTGCGCGCGCATGGGGGCGAACTCAGCGCGACGGTGGCCGGCGGCCGCCTGGTCCTGCGCTGCGAGTTGCCGCT
>NZ_JARUVM010000047.1 GCF_029763755.1 Luteimonas sp. 8-5 | reverse complement strand
CGCCGTGACAGGTCGTCGGCGTGGGGCACCAGCAGCTCCGCCGCCGCCGAGGGCGTGGGCGCGCGCAGGTCGGCGGCGAAGTCCGACAGGCTGAAGTCGGTCTCGTGGCCGATCGCCGAGACGACCGGCACATCCGCCGCCGCGATCGCGCGTGCCAGCGCCTCGTCGTTGAAGGCCCACAGGTCCTCCAGCGAGCCGCCGCCGCGGGCCAGCAGGATCGTGTCGTAGCGCCCGCTGGCCGCGGCCTTGCGCAGCATCGCGGTGATCTGCGCAGCCGCGGTCGAACCCTGCACCAGCACCGGCAGCACCTCGACCTCGACCAGGGGGAATCGCCGCGCCAGCACGCTGAGCACGTCGCGCACCGCCGCGCCGGATGGCGAGGTGATCACCGCCAGGCGGCGCAGGTAGGCGGGCAGGGGGCGCTTGCGCGCAGCATCGAACAGGCCCTCGGCTTCCAGCCGCGCCTTGAGTTCCTCGTAGGCGCGGCGCAACGCGCCTTCGCCGGCCTCCTCCATGTGGTCGAGCACCAGCTGGTAGTCGCCGCGGGCTTCGTACAGGGTCAGCCGGCCGCGGGCGAGCACGCGCACGCCCTCGCGCGGGGCGAACTTCAGCCAGGTGCTCTTTGGCCGGAACATCGCGCACCGGACCTGGGCCCGCGCGTCCTTGAGGCAGAAGTACAGGTGCCCGGACGCCGGCCGCGACACGCCGCTCAGTTCGCCCTCCACCCAGACCAGCGGGAACGCGCCCTCCAGCAGGTCGCGGGCGAGGGTGTTCAGTTGGCTGGGGCTCAGGATTTCGCCGGTGTCCGCGCTGTCCATGCGCTCAGGATAGGCCACAATATGCGCATGAGCAGCATCCCAGCGGACAGTTTCGGCCCTGCGGCCAGGCGTCGCACCCGCCAGGTCCGGGTCGGCAACGTCCTGGTCGGCGGCGATGCGCCGGTCGTCGTGCAGTCGATGACCAACACCGATACCGCCGACGTCGCCGCCACCGTCAGGCAGGTCGCGGAGCTGTGGCGCGCCGGGTCGGAACTGGTGCGCGTGACCGTGAATACGCCCGAAGCCGCGGCTGCGGTGCCCAGGATCGTCGAGCGCCTGAACATGATGGGCGTCGAGGTGCCGGTCATCGGCGACTTCCATTACAACGGCCACCAGCTGCTGGCCAATGAACCGGCCTGTGCGCAGGCGCTGGCCAAGTACCGCATCAATCCGGGCAACGTCGGTTTCGGCCGGAAGCGCGACACCCAGTTCGCGCAACTGGTCGAATTCGCCATCCGCTACGACAAGCCGGTGCGCATCGGTGCCAACTGGGGTTCGCTCGACCAGTCGCTGGCGACGCGGCTGATGGACGAGAACGCGCAGCGGGCCGATCCCTGGGATGCGGGCCGGGTGCTGCGCGAGGCGCTGATCCTGTCGGCGCTGGAATCGGCGCAGCGGGCGGTGGAACTGGGCCTTCCGCCGGATCGCATCATCCTTTCGGCCAAGGTCAGCGGCGTGCAGGAACTGATCGCGGTCTACCGCGACCTGGCCGCGCGCAGCGACTTCGCGTTGCACCTGGGCCTCACCGAGGCCGGCATCGGCAGCAAGGGCATCGTCGCCTCCAGCGCCGCGCTGGCGGTGCTGCTGCAGGAAGGCATCGGAGACACCATCCGCATCTCGCTCACGCCCGAACCCGGCGGCGCGCGCACGCAGGAAGTCGTGGTCGCGCAGGAGCTGCTGCAGACCCTGGGCCTGCGCGCGTTCACGCCCATGGTCACCGCCTGCCCGGGTTGCGGCCGCACCACCTCGGAGTTCTTCCAGGAACTGGCGCGGGTGGTGCAGGAGCACGTGCGCGCGAAGATGCCGGAGTGGCGCATCAGCCACCCCGGCGCGGAGAACCTGACCCTGGCGGTGATGGGTTGCGTGGTCAACGGCCCCGGCGACTCGCGCCACGCCAACATCGGCATCTCGCTGCCGGGCACCGGCGAGGCGCCGTCTGCGCCGGTGTTCGTCGATGGAGAAAAGACCGTGACCCTGCGCGGCGACAACATCGCCGCCGAGTTCGTCGCCCTGGTGGACGACTACGTCGAGCGGCGGTACGCGGTGCAGCCGGGCGGCTGAATCAATTCTTCGGCAGGTATTGCGCCGGAAGCTTCAGCGTCTCGTTCTCGGCCTGCCACATCAGCGACACGATCCACCAGCGCTTGCCGTCGTGCATGAGCTGGATGGTGTTGATGCCGCGCATCGCGTGGTCGTCGCCGGCGACGGTGCCTTCGTAGGTACTGAACACGTGGGCGATGTTGCCGAATTGTTCGGTACGTCGCGCCAGCTCCTTCTCGGTGAAACCACGTTCGACCAGGAACGGCCCGGAAGTGGCGATGTAGTCGTTGGGCTCCAGGAAGCGCATGCCGGCGCTGCCGTCGGGGCGCACGCCCACCGGCATCAGCCGGCCGGTGGGAACGAACAGCGAGCGCATCCGGTTCCAGTCGCGGGCCTGGCCCACCGGCCCGGAGATCACGTCGTACAGCGCCGCGATGATCGCGTCGATGCTGGCCACGTCGGCGTCGGCGGCGGCCGGCACGTTGAAGTTCACCGGTTGCGCGGGCGGCGCGGCCGGCGCGGGCTGCTGCGCGAACGCGGGGGCGGCGGCAAGGGCGGCAAGCAGCATCAGGGTGGCGCGCATGGGATCACTCTCCTGGTTTGGCCGCTTCCACCGGGGCGGTGGTGGCGGCGCGGCGGGACAACTGGGCTTCGCGATGGGCAATGTAACCGTTGGCGCCGAAGATGATCAGCGCGCCGGCGATTGTCCACGCGCTGATGACCTCGCCGAACAGCAGCCAGGCCAGGAACGTCACCAGCGGCAGCTGCATGAAGCTGATCGGGGTCAGCGCCGACACCTCGCCGAGTTTCAGCGCCCGGGTCCAGAACAGCTGGCCGCCGGTGCCCATCACGCCGATCGCCGCCAGCCACAGCCAGTCGAGGCCCTGCGGCCATTGCCAGGCGAACAGCGCCGGCACCAGCGACAGCGGCACCCAGAACACATAGGTGTAGAACACGATCGTATCGGGCGCATCAACCCGTGACAGCTGCTTGATCTGGATCGCGACCACGCTGCTCAGCACCGCCGCCAGCACCGCCACCAGCGAGCCTGCGCTGAAGCCCTCGGTGCCCGGGCGCACGATCACCATCACGCCGATGAAACCCAGCAGCACGGCGGTCCAGCGCCGGCGCCGCACGATCTCGCCCAGCCAGATCACCGCGAAGATGGTGACGAACAGGGGCGCCGAGTACGACAGCGAGATCGCCTGCGCCATCGGCAGGTGGCCGATGGCCCAGAAGCCGCACAGCATCGAGGCCACGCCGATCAGGCAGCGCACCAGGTAGCGCGGCAGCTGCTGCGTGCGGAACACGGCCCGGCCGCTGCGGTGCAGGAACGGCAGCAGCGCCAGCAGGCCGAAGAAATTGCGGAAAAAGGCGATCTCCACTGTGGAGATGCCCGCATCCGACGCGATCCGGATCGCCACCGCCATCAGCCCGAAGAAGGTGGTGCTGAGCAGCATCAGGCCGGCGGCCTTGAGGAACGGCGCCGGCTGTTCGCTACGCGCGGGCGTGTTCACCATGTTGCTCCGACGATCCGCGGTTCCGGCTCCAGGCTCACGCCGAAGCGATCGTGCACCGATGCCGCGATGCGCCGCGCCAGCGACAGCAGTTGCCCGCCGCTGGCGCCGCCGTGGTTGACCAGCACCAGCGCGTGGCTGGCCGCGACGCCCGCGTCGCCGTCGCGGTGCCCCTTCCAGCCGCAGGCATCGATCAGCCATGCCGCGGAGAGCTTGCGGACGGCATCGTCGCCGGTGGGGAAGACGGGCAGGGCCGGATTGCCGGCCTTCAGTGCCCGGGCCTGCGCCGCCGGCATCATCGGATTCTTGAAGAAGCTGCCGGCATTGCCGATCACCGCCGGGTCGGGCAGCTTGCGCCGCCGAATCCGGCACACGGCTTCGGCCACCTGCGATGCGCGCGGTGCGCCTACGATGCCCATCGCCGCCAGTTCCTCGCCGATGCCCGCATAGTCCAGGCGCACACGTGCGGCACGCCTGAGCGCGAACTCCACCGCGGTCACCACGTAGCGCCCGGGTTCGCGCTTGAACACGCTGTCGCGGTAGCCGAAACCGCATTCCCCCGCGGAGAGCCGGCGCAGCGCGCCGGTGGCGCGTTCGAAGGCTTCGACGACGTGGATGTGCTCGCGCACCTCCACGCCATAGGCGCCGATGTTCTGGATCGGTGCGGCGCCTACCGTGCCGGGGATCAATGCCAGGTTCTCCAGCCCGGCCAGGTCGTGGCCCAGCGTCCACAGCACCAGGTCGTGCCATCCGCCGCCGGCGTCGGCGCGCACGATCGCGCGGTCGCCGTCGTCGTCGGTGATCGCCATCGCCCGCGTGTCCAGGGCCAGCACCGCCCCCGGCGCATCGCCGGCGAACAGCAGGTTGCTGCCGCCGCCGAGCACCAGCAGCGCGTCGTCGCGTAGCATCCGCTGCCCGAGCAGGTCGGGCAGCACGGAAGCGTCGGTGACCTCGACCAGCATCGGCGCGCGCGCCGGCACGCCGAAGGTATTGCGCGCCTGCAGCGGCGCATCCTCGCTGATCCGGCAGCCCGGCAGGCGTGCGGCCTCACTCATCGGGCGGCAGCGTCCCCCGGCTCGGTGCTTCCTTGCGCCGGCGCATCGCATCGACGCATTCGCCGACCAGGACGGGGCCGCGGTACACCAGGCCGGTGTAGAGCTGCACCAGGTTCGCGCCGGCTGCCGTCTTCTTGACCGCGTCCGGGCCGCTCATGATGCCGCCGACGCCGATCAGCGGGATCGACTCGGGCAGCCGCGTGCGCAGCATGCGCAACACCGCGGTGGACTTGTCCATCAACGGCGCGCCGGACAGGCCGCCGGTTTCCCTGGCTTTCGGGTCGTCCTGCACCGCCAGCCGCGAGACCGTGGTGTTGGTGGCGATCACGCCGTCCACCTGCAGGTCGCCCAGCACCCGGCCGGCGGCCTCGATGTCGTCGTCCGAGAGATCCGGGGCGATCTTGACCAGCATCGGCACGCGCTTGCCGTGCTGCGCGCCCAGGCGCTCCTGCGCCTCGCGCAGGGTCGAGACCAGCCGCCGCAGCGCCTGCTCCTCCTGCAGCTCGCGCAGGCCCGCGGTGTTGGGCGAGGACATGTTGACGGTGACGTAGTCGGCCAGCGGATACACCCGCTCCAGGCAATGCAGGTAGTCGCCCTCGGCGAAGTCGTTGGGCGTGTCCTTGTTCTTGCCGATGTTGATGCCCAGCAACGCGTGGCCCTTGCGCTGCGCGCGCTCGACGTTGCGCACCAGGACGTCGACGCCGTCGTTGTTGAAGCCCAGCCGGTTGATCACCGCCTGGTGCTTCGGCAGCCGGAACATGCGCGGCTGCGGATTGCCCGCCTGCGGCCGCGGCGTCACCGTGCCGACCTCCACGAAGCCGAACCCCAGCCCCATCAGCGCATCGATGTGCGCCCCGTTCTTGTCCAGCCCCGCCGCCAGCCCCACCGGATTCGGGAATTCCAGCCCCAGCAGCTTGGTAAGCAAAGGGGCCGGCCGCGTTGCGACCAGCCCCCCCAGTCCCGCCCGATGCACGGCCTCGAGCGAGCGCAAGGTCATCCCGTGCGCGCGCTCGGCCTCGAGTGAGAACAGTAGAGGTCGCAGCACCGAATACATCAAGTCAGCCTCGCTGCCGCCATTCCCTGTTCCCCATTCCCGCTCTTCATTCCCGCCCTTGCATCAAAGGTCGAACTTGATCCCCTGCGCCAACGGCAACGAATCCGAATAATTGATCGTATTCGTCTGCCGCCGCATGTAGGCCTTCCACGCGTCCGAGCCCGATTCCCGGCCACCGCCGGTTTCCTTCTCGCCGCCGAAGGCGCCGCCGATCTCGGCACCGGACGTGCCGATGTTGACGTTGGCGATGCCGCAGTCCGATCCCGAGGCGGCCAGGAACTTCTCCGCGGACTTCAGGTTGTTGGTGAAGATCGCCGACGACAGGCCCTGCGGCACGTCGTTCTGCATGTGGATCGCGTCATCCAGGTCCTTGTACTTCATCACGTACAGGATCGGGGCGAAGGTCTCGGTCTGCACGACTTCGGCATCGTTGGACAGGCCGGTGACGATGGTCGGCAGCACGAAGTTGCCCGCGCGCTCGATGGCCGCGCCGCCGGTCTCGACCTTGCCGCCGGCCGCCTTGGCCCTGGCGATCGCGTCGAGGTAGGCCTGCACCGCGTCCTGGCTGTTGAGCGGACCCATCAGGTTCTTCGGGTCGGTCGGGTCGCCGATCTTGCCCTCGACCTGCTTGTACGCCGACACCAGCTTGCCCAGCACGTCGTCGTAAATGGATTCGTGCACGAACAGGCGGCGGGTGGTGGTGCAGCGCTGGCCGGCGGTGCCGACCGCGCCGAACACGATGCCCGGGATCGCCAGCTTGAGGTCCGCGGTCTCGTCGAGGATGATCGCGTTGTTGCCGCCCAGCTCCAGCAACGAGCGGCCCATGCGGCGCGCGACGCGCTCGCCGACCATGCGGCCCACCTTGGTCGAGCCGGTGAACGAGACGAGCGCGATGCGCTTGTCGTCGACGAAGCCCTGGGCCAGGTCGCTGCCGGCGTCGTTGAACAGGAAGAACAGGTCCGGGAAACCGCCCTTCTTCAGCGCTTCGTTGCAGATGCGCATCGACGCGATCGCCGACAACGGGGTCTTCGGCGAGGGCTTCCAGATCGAGATGTCGCCGCACACCGCGGCCACGAACGAGTTCCAGGCCCAGACCGCGACCGGGAAGTTGAACGCCGAGATGATCCCGACGATGCCGATCGCGTGCCACTGCTCGTACATGCGGTGGCCCGGGCGCTCGGAGTGCATGGTCAGGCCGTACAGCTGGCGCGACAGGCCCACGGCGAACTCGCCGATGTCGATCATCTCCTGCACTTCGCCGTCGCCCTCGGGCTTGGACTTGCCCATCTCCAGCGCGACCAGGGAGCCCAGCGCGTCCTTGTGCGCGCGCAGCGCGTCGGCGCACAGGCGGATCGCTTCGCCGCGGCGCGGGGCGGGGGTGCTGCGCCACACCTTGAAGGCGGCCTGGGCGCGCTCGACGATGGTGTCGTAGTCCTCCTGCGAGGACGCCTGGACCCGCGCCAGCACCTTGCCGTCGGTGGGGTTCACCGGCTCCAGCACGCCCGCGTCGCGGGTCGTGGACCACTCCCCGTTGCCGAGGAAGGTGCCGGACTCGTTGTCGCCGAGGCCGAGGGCAGTAAGGACGGGATGGGTCATTGCGTTGCTCCGATGGGTGTCTTGGCGCCCCCGGCGCGATTCGAACGCACGACCTTCCCCTTAGGAGGGGGACGCTCTATCCAGCTGAGCTACGGGGGCGGTTGCCTTGGGTGGCAGAACCCCCATTATCGCAGGATCCGTCGCCGAGTACCGCCAATCCGGCGTGGTATTCGGGCGACAACCAGCCTTGGTACTCGGGCAGCGGCGGGTCGCTGGCGAAGGCGCGGCCCCGGATCCGCTCGTATTCGGCCGCCATCCGCGGCCAAGGATGCTCGGCCCGCGGGACATTGGTGGCAACGCCGCCATGGAACTGGTGGAAGGTGGCCTCGCCCAGCAGCATCACCGGTTCGACCCCCGGCAACGCATGCGCGCGATTGAAGAAATCCAGGTTCGCCAGGCCGCCGCCGGGACTGTCGAAACGCTCGTCGAGGCCGCCCAGGGCCCGGTAGTCCTCGCGGCGCAGGGCGAAGCAGTTGCTTTCGCTCAGCCGGGAGAAGAAGCCGTTGTGCGAGGAATAGGCCACGCTGGAGGCCCGGAACAGGCGGTAACCCTGGCCGCGCCAGTCGATCGATTCCAGCAGCGCGTCCTCGACCCGCTGGTCGTAGCCATCCTCCATCGACTCGTTCTGCGGCTTCGGCCCCAGGTGCATGCCCAGGGTGTAGACGAAGGGGCGATGGTGCGACGCCAGCGCCGCCAGGGCATGGTGCAGCAGCCCGGGCGACAGCATCCGGGCGCCGTCGATGCAGACCATCAGCCATTGGCCGCGTGCCGTGGCCGCGGCGTGGTTGATCGCCGCGCAGGGCGACGGCCCGCCGCGCTCGATACGGAGGTAGTGGAAGTTCGGACCGTGCACGATGACGTCGGCAGGGTCCAGCGGGGCGCTGGAGCCGTTCTCGACCGCGAGCACTTCATAGTCGACGGCATCGACGCCGCGCTGGTAGTCGGGCGAGAGCGTGTGCAGGGTGCGCGCCGCCTCCCGGCGCATGTCGTGGAAGTTCACGACCACGCTCAGGCGCGGCGTCGTTGCGCTCATGCCAGGGCGAGCCCGAGCAGGCGGCGATGCACCGCTTCCACCGGTCCGGGCAGGGCGGTCGTGGCGTCCGCGGCCTGGTTGCGCAGCCCGCGTTCGAAGAACTCGTCGGCTGGCGCGAGACCCAGGCCCAGCCCGGCCGAGATCGCCTCGATGCCGCGGCGGTAGTCGTCCTCGTCGGCGTCGAAGTCCAGGAGCGGAAACGGGGCCCGGTCATGGCAATCGAGCAGGCGCTGGTTGTATTCGCGCCAAAGCTCCATCCCGCGGTCCAGGCTCATCGACCGATCGCGCGCGGCCAGCGAGCGTGCCACCGCCAGCGGATGGCGGAAGGTCCCGACCAGGCGCGCGTCGGAAAGGGCTTCGCGCCAGAACGCCAGGGTCAGCAGCGTGCGCGGATCCTTGAATCCCCAGGGGCGCCGCCCGTCGCCGCGCAAACCGGCGACCAGGGCGTCGCGTTCGTGCGCATGCGCGGCCGACCAGGCCAGCCTTGCCGGCGGCCGGTCCCAACTGCCGCCGCTGTACGCGAGCACCGCATCGTTCAGGTCCATGACCTGTTGGTTCTCTCGATTGCCCTTTTGGGTGTATGGGCGCGATTCGTACACCTGGCCCAGGTGCAGCCCGCGCTGCTGCAGGCTGCCGGCGAGGCAGCTCGTCCCGCTGCGGTGCATGCCGAGGACGAGGATGGCCAAGGCGGCCTCGACGTCAGTCCGTGTCGGCGCGGGTCTTGCGCACGACCACGCTGGTGGCGGCCATGTCGGCGCTGACGTTGCCCACGGTGGCGAATACGTCCGGGATGGTGTCCACCGCCAGCAACAGGCCCAACGGCCCCGGCGGCAGGCCCATCGCGGTAGTGACCGGCAGGTTGGTGGCCATGAAACTCACCTGCCCGGGCAGGCCCACCGAACCCATGCTGATCAGCACCGACAGGGCGGCGCCGGTGGCCAGCTGGGCCGGGGTCGGGTCGATGCCGAAGGCCCAGGCGATGAAACAGGCCGTGGCCATGTACTGGATCGGGCTGGTGATGCGGAACAGCGAGACGGCCATCGGCAGCACCAGCGAGGCGACCTCGCGTGGGTAGCCCAGGTTGCGGTCCACGCTCTGCAGCATCGCCGGCAGCGAAGCCAGCGAGGACTGGGTGCTGGCGGCCACCGCCTGCGGCGGCAGCAGCGCCATGGCGAAGCGGCGCAAGCGCTCGCCGCCCCACAGCACCGCCAGCGGCAGCATCAGCACGGTCGCGGCCAGGTACAGCACGCATTCCAGCGCGATGTAGATGCCCAGCGCGCTGATCATGCCCAGGCCCGAACGCGCGCACACCGCCAGGATCAGGGCGAACACGCCCGCCGGCGCGGCCCACAGCACCCAGCGCACGATCACGATCATCGCGTCGGCGATGGCCTGGAAGAAGTCCACCATCTTCGCGCGGTGGTCGGGCCCGATCCGGGTCAGGGCGAAACCGAAGAACAGCGCGAACACGACCAGCGGCAGCATCGCGCTGGCCGCGGCGGCGGCGATGGCGTTGCTCGGCACCATCGATGTCAGGGAATCGGCCCAGCTCGCGGGCGCGACGCTGGCCACGGCGCTGTCGCCGCCCGATGCCTGGTGCAGGGCCGCGGCCAGTTCGGGATCCGGGGTGAACAGCGACAGCAGCGCCGGCGCCGCGATGGCCGCGAACGCGGCGGCCCCGGCCAGGATGGCCAGGAACACCAGGATCGCGCGTCGCGCCACCCGGCCGGAGGCCGCGGCGTCGCTGGCGGTGTTCACGCCCACGATCACCAGCGCCAGCACCAGCGGCACCACCGTCATCTGCAGCGCGTTGAGCCACAGCTTGCCGAAAGGCTGCACAATGTCGGCCACCCGCACGCCCGTCGCCGGATCGAGCCAGGCCAGCAGCAGGCCGAGGATGGCGCCGGCGGCCAGGCCGGTCAGGATGCGTGCGGTTGCGCTCATGCAGTGTTGCCCATGCGTGTGTGGTGGTCAGGATTCGAGGAGCGGCAGGATCCGCTCCAGGTTGGCGAGCAGCCGCGCATGGCGTTCGCCGTCGGCCTCGCACAGGGTCACGAACAGCACGTCGAGCAGGTGCTGCAGCGCCGAGTGGTAGAGCAGGGGTTCGATGTGCGCGCGTTCGTCGTGGGCCGACACCAGCAGGGCGATGTCGGCATGCGCGCGCAGCGCGTTGGAAGTGTGGCGGGTGATCGTGATCACCTTGCCGCGCTGCTCGCGGAAATAGCGGCAGATCTGGCACAGCGCCGGTTGCTTGCCGTGCTCGGAGAACACCAGCAGCACGTCGCCGGGGCCGGCGGCGGACATGCTCGCGGTCATGTGCGCCGGATCGAAGTTGTGCACGCTGAGGATGCCCAGCAACGACAGTTTCAGCGCCAGGGCCCGCGCGTGGATGTCGTCCTCGCCCAGGCCGATGATGAAGACTTCGCGTGCGTCCGCGATCGTCGCGGCGGCCGCTTCGATCGCATCGGGCGGGTTGATCAGCCGGGTCGCTTCCTCGGCCTCGGACTTGTGCTTCCACAGGCTCGAGGCAAGGGTGGACTTGCGGTCCTGCGGCGTGGATTCGGCGGCGACCTCGCCGTTGCCGTTGTCGGCGCGCACCAGCGCTTCGCCGACCGAGAACTTGAGGTCCGGGTAACCCTTGAACCCCAGCTTCTGGCAGAACTTGACCACGCTGGACTGGCTGATTCCCAGTGCGTTGGCCAGTTGCTGCGACGAGTAGTCGCGCAGCAGTTGGGCGTTTTCCAGCACGAAGTCGGCGATGCGCCGCTCGATCGCCGACATCCTGTCGCGTTCGGAGCGGATCTTCACCAGCGCCGACATAGGCAAGCCTCAGGCGGCCTTTTCGCCGGCGATCGGACTCAGGCCGCGGATCTCCTTGATCCCCAGGCCCGGGCGGTCGGTCACCGTGATCTCGGACTCGTTGAACAGCACGCCGCCGTCGACGGGGTCGAACTGGCACAGCGAAGGGCCGTCCAGGTCGACCTTGGTGATCACGTCGGACTTGGCCACGGCCAGGTGCACGGCGGCGCCCACGCCGATGCTGGACTCCAGCATGCAGCCGATCATGCAGTCGATGCCGTGCATTCCGCAGATGTCGGCGATGCGCACGGCATTGGAAATGCCGCCGGTCTTCATCAGCTTGATGTTGACGATGTCCGCCGCGCGCATCCGGATCAACTCGATGACCTCCATCGGGCCGAACACGCTCTCGTCGGCCATCACCGGAGTATGCACGCGCTCGGTGACGTAGCGCAGCCCCTCCAGGTCGTGCGCCTTGACCGGCTGCTCGACCAGTTCCAGCTTGACCCCGGCATCCTCCAGGGTCTGCAGTGCGTACACCGCCTGCTTGGCGCTCCAGCCCTGGTTGGCGTCCAGGCGGAGCAGGGCGCGGCCCTCGACAGCGGCATGGATCGCCTTGGTCCGCTCGATGTCCACGCCGATGTCCTTGCCGACCTTGATCTTCAGCGACTCGAACCCGCGTTCCACCGCGGCGATCGAGTCGGCCACCATCTTGTCGATGTAATCGACGCTGATGGTGATGTCGGTGGTGATCACCGGGTCGCCGCCGCCCAGCAGCTTGTACAGCGGCGCCCCGTAGAGCTGTCCCCACAGGTCGTGCACCGCGATCTCGACGGCGGCCTTGGCGCTGGAGTTCTTCTCCATCGCGCCCTGCACCAGGTGGGTGATGCGGTTGAGGTTGGCGATGTCCTGCCCGATCAGCCGTGGCGAGATGTAGTGGCGCACCGCGTCGACGATGGAGCCGTGGGTGTCGCCGGTGATCACGGCGGTGGCGGGCGCGCTGCCGTAACCGACCTGGCCGGTGTCGGTGTGCACCATCACCACCACGTCCTCGACCTGCTCGACGGTGCGCAGGGCGGTCTTGAAGGGCGTTTTCAACGGCACGCGGAGCATGCCGAAGCGGATATCGGTGATTTTCATTTCTGCCTCGCCACGCGGACGATATTGGTGATGCGGTCGACGTAGTCGTGGTCCTTGCCGAAGCGCAGCGGCAGCAAGGGCGTCAGCGACACGCCATTGAGGTGCATCGAATGGATTTCCCCATCGGCGCCGAGGTAGCTGCCGCCGTTGGTGTCGTGGATCACGTAGGGCATGCCGTCGATGTCGCCGACGTACATCATCACGTGGCCGGGGATGTAGATCAGGTCGCCCACGTCGAGCGCGGCCACGGCGGCCATGCGCTTGTCGCGGGCGTCGCCGGCTTCGAAGTGGATGCGCTGGAACGCCGGGCTCACCGACTGCGCGCTGGTGTTGCGCGGTAGCTGCACGCCCATGCTGCGGTAGATCTCGGAGACGAAGCCGCTGCAGTCGCGGGCGTTGTACGAATGCCCCCAGCCGTAGCGCTCGCCCAGGAACTTGAACGCCTGGGTGATCAGGTTGGCGCGGGTCAGCGGCAGGTAGTCGGCTTGGGTGTCGGCGATCTTCTGCAGCAGGGCCGGCGCGAAGGCCAGCTTGCCGTCGTCGCCGCGCATCGGCAGTTCGACGATCCAGGAGGCATACGGATGCTGGCCGTTGACGGGCTTGTCGGCGGCCACGTTGGCCAGCGGGACGCGCACCCCCATGTCGAGCTGGCGCTCGGACAGCTGCGGCTGCTCGGGGGTGAACACGGTCTCCACCTTGCTGCCGGTCACCACCCGGTACGGCGCCTTGTCGGCGTACGCGAACACGGCGTCGCGGTCGCCCTCGGCCACTGCGTCAGCCGCGATCCACGCCGCGTAGCGCGGGCTGACCACGAACAGCCATTGGCCGTCCTTGCTGGCGTGCACGATCGCCACCGGCGTGCCCGGGAACAGCGCGCTTTCCTGGAAGCGGTCGATGTCGGTGTCGCCGGCGTTGCTGAACACGCGCAGGTCGGTCGGGAACGTGCGCAACGCCGAGCGGTGCAGAACCATGCCGAAGCGGGTGGTCTGCGATGCCGGCACCGCGTCGAGCGCCAGGTTGGCGACCAGCGCATCGAGGCTCGCTTCCGGCACGCGGACGCCATCGAGGTCGTAGCGTGGGCGTTCCGGCCGCCCGGACAGGTTTTCGATCCAGCCGCGCACGGTGTTGCCGTCCAGCGTCGCGGGCAGGGCGCGCAGGTCGTGCATGGACTTGTCCGCGCGCACGAGCTCCGCGTTCTGCGCATCGATCGCGGCGCGATCCATCAGCACCTGGTCGGGGTGTTGCAGGCGCGACACCCAGAAGCCGGGCGAGAAATAGGCGTCCTGGACGCCGATGACGCCGTGGGCGGGAACCGGCAGCGTTGCCGTCGAAGCGTCGCGTGCGCTGGCCGGGGCAACGGCCAGCAGCGCCAGCGCGAGTGCCGGGGCGAGGACGGAAACGGGAAGGCGCAACATGCTGGATTACCTCAAAAGACGGGCACGGGAGCGAGGGAGGACAGCACCGTGGCCATCAACAGGCCGAAGCCGGTACCAAGGATATAGCCAAGCAGGGCCAGCAGCACCGCCACCGGCACCAGCGACGCGGAGTACGTCGCGGCCAGCACCGGGCACGCGGCCACGCCGCCGACGTGCGCGAGCGAGGAAATTCCGCACAGGTACATGTCGAAGTGGAACAGTCTTGCCATCGCCAGCATCAGCACGGCGTGGATGGCCAGGATGCTGGCCCCGGCCAGCAGGTAGAGCGGGGCGGTGGAAATGCCGCTGAAGTTGCTCTGCGAGGCCATCACCGCGACCACGAAGATAAGCAGCGCGCTGGAGATCTGGCTGGCGCCGGGAAAGCGCGCCAGTGGCGTGTGCGCGATCACCAGGCCGATGACGGTGGCGATCATGATCGTCCAGGTGGTGGCGCTGATCATGCCGGATGTGGGCAGCAGCGTCGCCAGCGTCGCGGACACCACGGTCGCGCCGATCGCCATGGCCAGCCACAGCAATACCGCGTCGCCGGTCACCGGGCCGGTGGTGCGCACGGACGCCACGATCGTGTCGGCGCTCGAGCGCGCGCGCGTCCAGCGGTTGAACGCGGGCGCCAGCCTGGCCACCGAGAACAGCAGCGCCACCCACATCGAGTAGCACACCGCATCGGTGAGAAGCGCCAGTGCCAGCGCATCATCGGACATGCCGATCGACTGCTTGACCGCGACCAGGTTCGCGGTGCCGCCCATCCAGCTCCCGCTGACCGCGGCCAGCGGCTGCCAGCCATCCGCCGGCAACCAGTGCCGGATGGCCAGGTAGGTCAGCACGAAGCCCGCGAACAGGCTGAGGGTGGTGCAGAAGAACACCGCGAGCACCCGCGGCCCCAGCGCGAAGATCGCGCGCAGGTCGCAGTTGATCATCAACAGGAAGATCAGCGCCGGTACCAGCTGCCGGATCAGCGTGCCCTGCGCGGTCTTGATCTCCGGCGTCACCTGCCACAGGCCGATCACCGCCAGCGCGGTGATCGACAGGTACACCAGGACGATCGGCGGGAATACGGAAAAGAACTTCCATCCGGTGCGCCGTTCGAGTGCCGGGAAGATGCCCGCCGCCAGCAGCATTACTGCCAGGTAGGGCCACACCGTCTGGATCATTCAATCCCCTTTATGTCGCACCGCAACATCATTTTACAGCGCACGTCGCCGCCGAATTTTGTGCAGTGCGGAATAGCTGATTCGTAAAACTTATACGCTAAGAATAAATTATTGACCAGTCCTCGGACGCATGTTACACAGGCATGGAATCGCCGAAGCGGGGGAGACGCGCGGGGTGCAACATCTGATCGTCCACACTGTTCGCAACCAGGTTGCAATGCGACGCAAGTCTTTGCGCGTTGCAGCATTGCTGTTGTTGCTGACCGGTGGCGTGGCGGTCGCGATTGCCGCGGCGTCCGATGCGAACAACGACATCCTGCAATCGGTCATCGCCCGGGTGGACGCAGGCGACTTCGCCGCGGCCGAAGCGGCGATCGCTTCGGCACTGGCCACCGCCGCGCCGGCGCAGGCCCGCGAACTGGAATACCAGCGCGAGCGCATGCGCCGCATCCGCATGGACTTCGACCACGACGTCGACGACGTGCGCGAGCGCGTGCGCCGGCAGATCCCGGACCTGACCGAAGAGGAGTTCGCGCGCTGGGACGCGCAAGGCCTGTTCGAGCGCATGGACATCGACGGCCAGCGCTTCTACTTCGATCGCACCGCATCCAACCTGTTCCGCATCAGCGCCGAGGCGCGCGCGCGACGGGCCGATCCCAGGCCCTTCGTGCAGAGCCCGCTGGAGTCGGTGCATCCGCACCACCGAGCGGTGGTGGCCGGCACTGCCACGCCCAACCGCGTGCGCATCGTGCAATCCCTGTCCGTGGACGCCGATGCGGTACCCGCCGGCGAAACCGTGCGCGCCTGGATCCCGTATCCGCGCGCGATCCCCGGCCAGCAGGAAGACATCGTCTTCGTCGCCAGCGAGCCGGCCGAACATGTGCTGGCACCCGAGTCCGCGTTGCAGCGGACCATCTATTTCGAGAAGCCGGCCGTGGCCGGCGAGAAGACCGCGTTCCAGGTCACCTACGAACTGACCATCCACCCACGCCGCGTCGAGGTCGACGCCGACAAGGTGGTGCCCGCCGAGACCACCGCCGAACTCGCGCCGTTCGTGGCCGAGCGAGCGCCGCACGTGGTGTTCACCGACGACCTGCGCGAGTTCTCGCGCCAGGTAGTGGGCGACGAGAAGAACCCGTGGAAGGTCGCGCAGAAGCTGTTCGCCGCGGTCGACCGCATTCCGTGGGCCGGCGCCCGCGAGTACTCCACCATCACCAACATCAGCGACTACGCGCTGCATGCCGGCCATGCCGACTGCGGCCAGCAGACGCTGCTGCTCGTCGCGCTGCTGCGACTCAATGGAATCCCGGCGCGCTGGCAGTCGGGGATGATGTTCGCCCCGAATGGTTACTGGAACCTGCACGACTGGGGCCAGCTCTACATCGCGCCCTACGGCTGGATGCCGATGGACGTCACTTTCGGCCGCCTCGACGACGCGGATCCCGCGGTCGCCGGCTTTTACCTGGGCGGCCTGGATGCCTGGCGCATCGCCTTCAACGACGACTACAGCCGGCCGTTCGAGCCGGCCAAGACCCATTTCCGCTCCGAGACGGTGGACCTGCAGCGCGGGGAAGCCGAATGGCGCGGAGGCAACCTGTACTTCGACCAGTGGGACTACGACTTCGTAGCCACGCCACAACAACCATGAGCACCGGGGAGAGGATATGAGCAGCACCCGCAACTTGCGCAAGTCAGTACTTTGCATGGCGATGGGCGTCTGCCTGTCGTCGATGGCCCTCGCGCCGGCGTTCGCGCAAAGCGCTACGGGTGCGGTGGCAGGCCGTGCCGATGCCGGCACGCAGGTCACGCTGGTCAACAGCGCGACGGGCCTGTCGCGGTCGGTCACCGTGAACGCCGACGGCAGCTACCGCGTCGCACAGCTGCCGGTTGGCGACTACACCCTGCAGGTCACGCGGGACGGCCAGACCGTGGGTTCGCCCATTTCCGTGGCCGTTTCCCTGGGTGGCACCACGTCGGTCAACCTGGACAGCAGCGGTGGCTTGGTGAACCTGGAAGCGATCGAGGTCGTCGGCTCCCAGGTGATCAACCGCGTCGACGTCTACTCCACCGAGTCGGCCACCAACGTGACCCGGGAGGAGCTGGCGCGACTGCCCGTGGACCAGAGCCTGGGTTCCGTGGCGTTGCTGGCTCCGGGCGTGGTGTCTTCCGGCGCCACCTTCGGCGGCCTCAGCTTCGGCGGTTCGTCCGTGGCGGAAAACGTGGCCTACATCAATGGCCTTAACGTGACCGACCCGTACCGCCGGCAGGGCTTCTCGTCGGTGCCGTTCGCGTTCTACGAAGAGTTCCAGGTCAAGACCGGCGGCTACTCGGCCGAGTTCGGCCGCAGCACCGGCGGCGTGATCAACGCCGTGACCCGCTCCGGCGGCAACGAGTTCCATGCGGGCGCCCAGGTCACCCTCGAGCCGCGCGCATGGGTGGCCGACAAGAAGGATCATTTCCATTCCGACGGCACCGTCGACGAACGCAACCTCACCAGCCGCGACGGCGGGTCGTTCTACAAGGCCAACGTGTGGGCGTCCGGTCCCCTGATCAGGGACAAGCTGTTCTTCTTCGCCATGTACGAGGTCCGCGACAGCAACCCGAAGGACATCGACGAGACCGAAGCCTGGATCACCGAGAGCAACAACGACTTCTGGGGCGGCAAGATCGACTGGCAGATCAACGACAACCACCTGCTGGAGTTCCTGGCGTTCTCCGACAAGGCCGACTCCGAGACCGGAAGCTACCTGTACGACTGGGAGAGCGCGGCGCTGGGCGAGAAGACCGGCGAGAGCACCTCGGGTTCCGGTGGCGACAACTGGTCGGTCACCTACACCGGCCACTTCGGCGACAACTTCACCGCCAAGGCGATGTATGGCGAGAACGAGCGCAGCGCGACCGGCGGCAGTCCCTGGGACGCGGGCTGCAGCATCGTCAGCCGCGACAGCGAATACACCCGCCTGTTCGGCCCGGCGACCCAGCCCGAGGGCTGCCACCCGACCAACAGCAGCGTGAGCAGCCGCGTCGACACGCGCGAGTCGGCCCGCCTGGACTTCGAGTGGACGCTCGGCGACCACCTGCTGCGCTTCGGTGCGGACCAGGAAGTGATGGACTCCGACAGCCTCAGGATCTACCCGGGCGACGGCGTGAGCTACACCATCAAGGGCATCGAGGCCGACGAACCGGATCGCGAGCTGCCCAACGACGCGGACATTCCCCTCGGCGTCACCGCCTATGTCGACGCGCGGCGCTATATCACCGGTGCCCCGGTCTCGACCGAAGCCCAGGCGATCTATCTCGAGGACAACTGGCAGATCACCCCGAACCTGTTGCTGAACCTTGGCGTGCGCGCCGACAAGTTCCACAACAAGCTGGCTTCGGGCGCGACCTTCGCCAAGTCCGATTTCGGCGACATGATCGCGCCGCGCTTCGGCTTCAGTTGGGATATGCGGGGCGACGGCACCACCAAGCTGTTCGGTAACGCCGGCCGCTACTACATTCCGATCACCAACAAGCTGACCGACTACTTCGGCGGCGGCACCACCGACGAGCACACCTACTACGTGTTCAACGGCTGGACCGAGCAGATCGATCCGGTTACCGGCAACACCTACCTGGCGCCGAACATCGGCGCGCAGATCGGTCCGGTGAACACCACCGGCAACGTGCCGGCGCCGACCGACATGCGGACCGCGGTGGCCCGCGACCTGAAGCAGGTCTACCAGGACGAGTTCATCCTCGGCTTCCAGCAGGCGATCGACCAGGCCTGGTCGTGGGGCGTGAACGCCACCTATCGTGAAGTCAACCGCGCGGTCGAGGACGTGCGCATCAACCACGTCGAAGGCTGCCCGTGGTACTCGGGCGACTGGCCGATCATCAACCCGGGCGAGACCAACACCCTGTGGTGCCCGACCACCGAGGAATGGGTGACCTTCGACAGCTCCGAGGACGGCTACCAGGCCACCGGTAGTGGCGCCATCATGGGTTACAAGCGTCCCAAGCGCACCTACAAGGCCCTCGAGTTCCAGCTCGACCGTGCGTGGGACGACAAGTGGGCGTTCAACGCCAGCTACCTGCTGTCGTACTCGGAAGGCAATATCGAAGGACCGGTGAACTCCGATACCGGTTACAACGACACCAACCTGGTGCAGTTCTACGACCACCCGGCCGTCAATGAACGCTATGGCGTCCTGTTCAACGACTCGCGCCACCAGTTCAAGTTCCGCGGCAGCTACAAGCTCAACGAGATGTGGACCTTCGGCGCCACGGCTTCGGCGCGCTCGGGCGGCCCGATCACCGCGTTCGGCGTGCGCTGGCCCAACGACAACCGCAGCGCCGGCGGCCCCGGCGAGTTCAGCGGCGGCGGTTCCGGCTGGCTGTGCGTGTCGGGTTGCGGCGACTACACCACCCGTGAGCTCGTCTACAGCGAGCGTGGCGCGTTCGGCCGCATGCCGTGGGTCTACAACGTCGGTGCCAACGTGACCTGGACGCTGCCGGTCGAGGGCGTGGACCTGAAGGCGCGCTTCTCCGTCTTCAACCTGTTCAACAACCAGACCGTCATCAACGTCCACTCGCGCTACGAGAGCACGCCGGGCAACAAGATGCCGTACTTCGGCGAAGGTACCGTGTGGCAGTCGCCGCGGTACATGCAGCTCGTCGTGACCTACAACTACTGAGCCATACCCCCTCGGCGGCCCGCTGGTCGGGCCGCCATTTTTTTGGGCGAAGACAATGAATTTCGAAGGCGTCGACCTCGAGGCACTGGCACGGCGCGAGGGCACGCCGCTTTACGTCTACTCGAGCGCAGCGATCCACGGCCGCCTGCAGGGATTGCAGTCCGCACTGCACGGCATGGACGCGCTGGTCTGCTACGCGGTCAAGGCCAACAGCAACCAGGCGATCCTGCAACTGATGGCCGATGTCGGTGCGGGCGCCGACATCGTTTCCGGCGGCGAGCTCCGGCGCTGCCTGCGCGCCGGCATTCCGGCGGACCGGATCGTGTTCTCCGGCGTCGGCAAGCGCGCCGACGAGATCGAGCAGGCGCTGGACGCGGGCGTGGCCCGCTTCAACGTCGAATCGCGCGCCGAACTCGAGCTCATCCAGCAGATCGCCGCCGCGCGCGGCGAGGTCGCGCGCGCCTCGGTACGCATCAACCCGGACGTGGACGCGCTGACCCACGCCAAGATTTCCACCGGCAAGTCCGAGAACAAGTTCGGCGTGTCCATCACCGAGGCGCGCTCGTGGTTCGCCACCTCCGGCGAGCGGCCGGCCGTGCGCCTGGACGGGCTGCACATGCACATCGGCTCGCAGATCCTGAACATGGCGCCGATCCGCGAAGCCCTGCAGCGCATGGCCGCGTTCTGGCGCGAGCTCGAGGCCGCGGGACACGCCATCGCCAGCATCGACGTGGGGGGCGGCCTGGGCGTGCGCTACCGCGAGGGCGAACAGGCCTTGCCGGCCGCCGACTACGTGGCCGAAGTGCGCAGCGCCCTGCACGGCTTCAAGGGCCGGATCCTGCTCGAGCCGGGGCGTTACCTGGTGGCGGAGGCCGGCGTGCTGCTGACCCGCGTGTTGCTCACCAAGCATGGCGAGCAGCGCGACTTCCTGGTCCTGGACGCGGCCATGAACGACCTGCTGCGGCCCAGCCTGTACGACGCCTGGCACGACATCGAACGCATCGGCGACAACGCCGGGCGTCCCACGGTGGCCTATGACGTGGTGGGCCCGGTGTGCGAGACCGGCGACACCTTCGCCCTGGGCCGCTTGCTGCCGCGCTGCGACGCCGGCGACCTGGTGGCCATCCGTGGCGCCGGCGCCTACGGCGCGTCGATGGCCTCCACCTACAACTCGCGCCCGCTGCCGGCCGAAGTGCTGGTCGACGGCGGCCGCTACGCCGTGGTCCGGCGCCGGCAATCGTTCGATGAGATGATCGCCGGTGAACGACCGGCCACCGACTGGGAGAGACCATGACCGTACGCAAGCACTGCCTCGCCGCCGCATTGTCGGCCCTCGTCCTGGCCGGTTGCGCCGCCGAACCCGCCCAGCAGGCGGCCGACGCCGCGCCCGCGGCCGCAGCCGCAGAGCCCGTCGACATCCTCACCATCGACACCCACGTCGACATCCCGCTGGACTACATGCGCGATCCGCGCTTCGACGTCGGCACCGACACGCCGCTCCAGGTCGACCTGGGCAAGATGGAACGCGGCGGGCTGGACGCGGCGTTCTTCGTGATCTACGTGGGGCAGGGGCCGCTGACGCCGGAAGGCTATGCGAAGGCCGTGGCCCAGGCCGAACGCAAGTACTCGGCGATCGAGATGATGCTGGAGAAGTATCCCGACCGGATCCGCGCGGCGACCACCCCTCAGCAGGTGCGCGACAACCATGCCGCCGGCCTGCTCTCGGCCATGATCGGCATCGAGAACAGCTACTCGCTGGGCCATGACCTGGCGCGCATCGACGCCGCGTACGCGCGCGGTGCGCGCTACCTGGGCCTGGTCCACGCCGGCAACAACGACCTGTGCACCAGCTCCGCGCCGAACGTCGAGCGCGGCGAACCGGAATGGGGCAGCCCGGGCGATACCGGCATGAGCGACTTCGGCCGCCAGGCCGTGGCCCGCGCCAATGCGCTGGGCATGATGGTCGATGTATCCCATGCCTCCGACAACTGCATGCGCGACGCGCTCGAGGTGTCGAAGGCGCCGATCATCGCGTCGCACTCCTCGGCGCGCGCGCTGGTCGACCACAAGCGCAACATCCCCGACGACATCCTGCGCGCCATCGGCGAGAAGGGCGGCGTGATCCAGGCCGTGGCCTACAAGGAATTCGTCACGCACGACCCGGCGCGCGCGGCCGCGGAGACGGCGCGGCCGGCCGAAGGCGCGACGCTGGCGGGCGACGCCGAGTACGACGACAGCAAGCACGACTCGCTCCCGGCCATGGCCGAAGGCATGGCCAGGATCCAGCAGGAACACCCGCTGGCCACCGTCCAGGAGTACGTCGACCACATCGAGCACATCGCCAAGGTCGCCGGCATCGACCACGTCGGCATCGCCGCCGACTTCGACGGCGGTGGCGGCGTCACCGGCTGGATGGACGCCACCGAGACCGGCAACGTCACCGCCGAGCTGCGCAAGCGCGGCTTCAGCGACGCCGACATCGCCAAGATCTGGGGCGGCAACCTGCTGCGCGTCTGGCAACAGGTCATCGACGTCGCTGCCGCCGACAGCACGGCCACGGAGTAATTGCCATGACGAGGAGCCTCGCTCTCGCACTGTTCCTGTTCATGGGAGCGGCGGCAGCCGCGGCTCCCACCACCGGCAACGGCGCCACGCCTGCGGGCGCCGACCCGATGCTCGACGCCACCGTCGAGGCCGCCATAGAACGCTACGACCTGCCCGGCATCGCCGTCGGGGTGATCGAGGACGGCAAGGTCGTCTACGCGCGCGGCTTCGGCGAGACCGTCGCCGGCAGCGGTGATCCGGTCACCACGGACACGCTGTTCAAGATCGCCTCCAACTCCAAGGCGATGACCGCCACGGTGCTGGCGCGGCTGGTCCAGGCCGGCAAGCTGCGCTGGGACGACCCGGTGTCGAAGCACCTGCCGGACTTTGCGATGCACGACCCGGCGACCACGCGCGAGATGACCGTCGCCGACCTGCTGGTGCACAACAGCGGCCTGCCTGAGGGTGGCGGCGACCTGATGCTGTGGCCGGAGCCCAACCTGTTCACCCGCGGCGACATCATCCACGGCCTGCGCTACATCAAGCCGGCCTACGGCTTCCGCGCGGGCTACGCCTACGACAACCTGCTGTACGTGGTCGCCGGCGAAGTCGCGGCCGCGGCCGGTGGCGCCTCGTACGAGGAACTGGTGCGCCGCGAGATCTTCGAGCCGCTCGGCCTGGAAGGCTGTCGGGTCGGCGAGTTCAGTCGCGCCGAAGCCGGCAGCGTCGCCCAGCCGCACTGGCACGATGGCGAGCGCAGCCTGCCGATGCGGCAGGATCCGGCGATCGTGCCGGCGATCACTTCCGCCGCGGCCGGCGGCATCCGTTGCGGCCTCGACGACATGCTCGCCTGGGCCATGAACTGGCTGGCCCCGACCCCGGCGCAGCTCGAGTGGCTGGGCCCGGAACAGCGCGCGGAAATGTGGAAGCCGCGCACGCCGATGCCGTTGTCGCAATTCCGCCGCGACATGGACGGCACCACCCACTACGACTACGCCTTCGGCTTCCGCCTGGCCGACGTCGACGGCCAGGAAACCGTGTCGCATACCGGCACGCTGGGCGGCATGTACTCGATGATGATGCTGGTGCCCGGCAGCAAGTCCGGTTTCGTGTTCATGATCAATGGCGCCGGCAGCCGCGCGCGCACCGTGCTGGGCACGGCGTTGACCAAGCTGTTCACCGCTCCCATGGACGAGCGCGGCTTCGACGATTTCGCCGATGCGATCTACGGCCCTAGGGACGCGCCGGCCACCGCCGAAGCCGCGGACGCGGCGCCCGCGCTGCCCGATCCGGCGGCGCGCAAGCCGGTGTCGGCCGCCGAAATGAAGGAGTGGCTCGGCACCTGGCGCGATCCCTGGTTCGGCGAAGTGCGCATCTGCCCGGTCGGCGACGGCGTGGAATGGCGCTCGGCCAAGTCGCCGAAGATGCACGGCATGGTCTCGACCCTCGAGGGCCGCCACTTCCTGCACTGGGACGACCCGGGCGTCGACATGGACGCCTGGCTGGACTTCTCCGGCGAAGGCGACGGCCGCCGCCTGCACATGGCCAAGCTCGATCCGGACGGCGACTTCAGTTCGGACTACGAGGACCTCGCGTTCGCCCGCGTGGGCGGCTGCACGCCGCAGCTCTCGCCGGCAAAGACCATGGACGAGGCGGGCCTGGTCGACATCCGTGCCTACGTGCCCGACATCGACCAGGACATCAAGTACTACGGCAACGACAACTTCGTCGGCGCGCCCGTCGACGGCTACGGCGCGCCGCGCTGCTTCCTCAAGGAACAAGTGGCGCAGGCCCTGGCGAAGGTCGAGCGCGACCTGCGCGGGCAGGGCATGCGACTGCGCCTGTTCGATTGTTACCGGCCGGCGCGCGCGGTCGCCCACTTCGTGCGCTGGGCGCACGACCTGTCCGACCAGCGCACCAAGCCCGCGCACTACCCGGAACTGGACAAGACGAAGCTGCTCGACGGCTACATCGCCGAGTCCTCCGGCCACAGCCGCGGCGCCACCCTCGACCTGACCGTGCTGCGCTGCGACGATCACGGCACCGGCTGCACGCCGCTCGACATGGGCACCGACTTCGACTACTTCGGCACCCGCGCCAACACCGACAGCGACGAGGTCGACGCCACCCGGCGCGCCAACCGCGACGTGCTGCGCAAGGCGATGTCCGCGCACGGCTTCGCCAACTATCCGCTGGAGTGGTGGCATTACACCTTCAAGCCAGAACCGACCCCGGGAACCCTGTATGACATTCCGATCGAGCCCATGACCGTCGACTCCCTGATGCAGCGCTACCAGGGTCTCGGTCCGGGGGCTTCATTGCTGGTGCTGCGCGACGGCGAGGCCGTCGTCCGCCGCGGCTACGGCCTGTCCGACCTGGAGGCGGGCACCGAAGCCGGCCCTGCCACCAACTACCGTCTCGCCTCGGTCAGCAAGCAGTTCACCGCGGCAGCGGTCCTGCTCCTGGCCCAGGACGGCAAGCTGTCGATCGACGACCCCGTGCGCCGTTGGCTGCCGTCGCTGCCGCCGGCCGCCGACGCCATCACCCTGGGCCACATGCTTTCGCACACTTCCGGCCTCATCGACTACGAGGACCTGATGGGCGACGACTGGCAGGGCCAGATCCGCGACGCCGGCGTGCTCGAACTGCTGGAGAAACAGGATCGGCTGTACTTCCCCGCCGGCAGCGCCTATCGCTACAGCAACGGCGCCTACGCGCTGCTCGCGCTGATCGTGGAGAAGGCGTCCGGACTCGACTATCCCGCCTTCCTCGAGCAGCGCATCTTCGAGCCGCTGGGCATGCACGACACCATCGCCTACGTGGCGGGCGGTCCCGCAGTGCCGAACCGTGCCTGGGGCTACAGTCGGGTCGACGGCGCCTGGCAGCGCACCGACCAGAGCACCACCAGCGCGGTGCTCGGCGACGGCGGCATCTATTCGTCCATCGACGACCTGGCCCGCTGGGACGCGGCGCTGTACGACGACCGGCTGCTGACGGATGCTTCGCGCGCGCTCGCCTTCAGCCCGCAGTCGAAGGTGACCGGCGAGCCCTACGACGCGAGCTACGGCTTCGGCTGGCGCATCACCGGCGACACCTTGTGGCACTCGGGCGAGACCATCGGCTTCCGCAACGTCATCGTGCGCTGGCCGCAGCAGCGGCTCACCGTGGTGCTGCTCAGCAACCGCAACGACCCGGAACCCTACCGGACCGCGCTGCAGGTCGGCTCGCTGTACCTGGGGGAGAAGGAGTAACCTGAACTCCTTTCCCCATCGGAAGGGACCATGGCATCCAGCGGCGACTCCTCACGCGCCATCCTGTTCGCGCTCGGCGCCAACTTCGCCATCGCGGTGGCCAAGGGCGTGGCGGCCTTCTTCACCGGCTCCAGCGCGATGCTGGCCGAGACCGTGCACTCGCTGGCCGACTGCGGCAACCAGCTGCTGCTGTTGCTGGGCATGCGCCAGTCGCGGCGCCCGGCCACGCCCGAGTACCCGCTGGGCCACGGCAAGGCGGTGTACTTCTGGTCGTTCCTGGTCGCGGTGATGCTGTTCACCGTCGGCGGCATGTTCTCGGTGTACGAGGGCCTGCACAAGCTGCAGCACCCGGAACAGCTGCGGCAGTGGTGGTGGGCCGCCGGCGTGCTGGTGTTCGGCATCGCTGCCGAAGGCGTATCGATGCGCGCCTGCCTGCAGGAAGTGAACAAGGTGCGCGGCGACCGCAGCCTGTGGCAGTGGTTCCGCCAGAGCCGGCAGAGCGAACTGGTGGTGATCTTCGGCGAGGACCTCGCCGCGCTGCTGGGCCTGGTGTTCGCCCTGGTCGCGGTGATGATGAGCGTGGTCACCGGCAACCCGATCTGGGACGCGCTGGGCACCGTGGCCATCGGCGCGCTGCTGATCGTGGTCGCCGTGCTGGTGGCGATCGAGGTCAAGGCGATGCTGATCGGGCAGAGCGTGGACCCGTACCGGCAGTCGCAGATCCGCGCCTTCCTCGACGGCCGCCCCGAGATCGCGCACGTGATCAGCGTGATCACCCTGCAGCTGGGCAACGATGCGCTGGTATCGGTGCAGGCGCGGATGCGCGAGGAGCACGATGCGGAGGAGATGCTGCGCAACATCACGTCGGTCGAGCGCAGCCTGAAGAAGGAGTTCCCGGAGGTCCGCTGGAGCTTCTTCGAACCCGAACTCCCCCGCGTCCCCACCGCCGAAGAACACCCCTCGGGATAGCCGTAGGAGCGCGCCTTGCGCGCGAAGCAAACGCTCCCTCACGTGCGGGGCGCCGCGGAATGGCCTTGCCCAAGCCGGGACACGGCGCGAGTACGTCCCTGTAGCCTCGTCCTCGGCATCCATGCCTCCGACGGGCCCGGCTTGGGCAAACCCATTCCACGACGCGGAGCCAAGCGGGTGGATCGATGCTGCGGCCGCGAGGGGGCTCCGGGCGTCGCGGGAACGGTGGTGCGCTTTGGCGAAATCACGGAGGAGGCCGGGCCGCAGGCCCGGCCCGGGGACATTCGCCAAAGCGGACCGCCTTTCCAGCGTAAGCGCGCCAGGACATCGCGGCCGCGGCCGCCGCCGCGCTTACGCGGGGCGTTTGAGCCAGTCGATGCGCGGAGGCGGAGCGCCGGGTTCGGCGAGGGCGCTGGCCAGCGCCTTGAGCGCCGGCCCCAGCACCGCATCCACCTGGTACGGCGGATTGAGCAGCAGCATCCCGCTGCCGTTCATCCGAAGCGGCGAATCGTCGGCCCGCACCAGCAACTCCACGACCAGGGTCGACGCCGAGGGCAGGTTGCCGGCCATGCGGTAGAACGGCTGCAGCTGCCGGCGCTGCTTGATCGGGTACCACAGCGCATACGTGGCTTGCGGCCAGCGCTGCAGGCCCTCTCGCAGGGCGGTGCGAGCCATGTCGAACTCGGCGAGCTGCGCCTCGTAGGGCGGGTCCACCAGGACCAGCCCGCGCGCATACCGGCGGCCGGCGACTACCGGCGGGAGCAGTGCCTTCATCGCCGCGTAGCCGTCGCGCCGGTGCACGGCCACGCGGGGATCGTCGTCGAACGTGGCCTTGAGCGCGGCGGCTTCCTCGTCCTGCAGCTCGCAGCCGGCGATGCGGTCGTCCTCGCGCAGGGCTCGCGCCAGCAGCCATGGCGAACCCGGATAGGCCAGGGCGCCGTGCGCCGACCGGCAGGCTCCTACCATGTCAAGGTAGCGCTGCACCGTGGCATCGGCTGGCGGGGCTGCCAGCAGGCGGGAGATGCCGCCTTCGGCCTCCCCGGTGCGCCGTGCCTGGTCCGCGTCCAGCGCGTACAGGCCGCGGCCGGCGTGGGTGTCCAGGGCGAACACCGGCGCCGGCTTGCGCATCATGGCATCGCACAGGGCCAGCAGCACGACATGCTTGAGCACGTCGGCGTGGTTGCCGGCATGGAAGGCGTGGCGATAGTTCATGGCCCCAGTCTACCGGCCGCCGACCATGACCAAAGGCCCGGGGTGGGGCCATTGCCGGCCGCTTAGACTCGGGTCACCGATCCACCCTTGGGGAACTACCTTGAAGCAATATCTCCTGGCCGCCGCCGTCGCGCTGGCCACCGTGGGCAGCGCCGCCCAACCTGCTGTTGCACTGGCTGCACAGCGTGCCGAACCGGTCGACCTGGACATGGTCAGCCGCATCCGCCAGGAGGCATTCCACCATTCCCAGGTCATGCAGACCCTTGCCGAGCTGACCGAGGACATCGGTCCGCGCCTGACCAACTCGCCGAACATGGACAAGGCCAACGCCTGGGCCCGGACCAAGCTCTCGGCCTGGGGCCTGTCCAACGTCCATGACGATGCCTTCGCCGACTTCGGCCGCGGCTGGGAATTCAGCAAGGCCAAGGTCGAACTGCTGGCGCCGCGCGCGCTGCCGCTGTTCGCGCTGCCCAAGGCCTGGACCCCGGGCACCAGCGGCCCGGTCGAGGGCGAAGCGATCGCGATCGACTTCAAGAGCAAGGCCGACATCGAGAAGCACAAGGGCCAGCTGCGCGGCAAGATCGTGTTCCTGGACCCGGAGCGCGAATACAAGCCCGGCACCGAACCCGACTTCCATCGCCACGACGAGGCCACGCTCGAAGGCCTGCAGGAGTTTTCCGTGCCCGCCGACCGCGACGCCGATCGCGACAAGCGGATCAAGCAGTACATGGAACGCCGCGAGCTGGCCGAGGAAGTGCGCAAGTTCCTGGTCGAGGAAGGGGTGCTCGCCTCCTTCAGCATCAGCGACCGCGACAACGGCATCGTCCGTTCCACCGGTGGCGGTTCGCGCAAGGCGGGCGAGCCGGTCGGCGTGCCCGAGCTGGGCATGATCGCCGAGCACTACAACCAGGTGATCCGCGCGCTGGAGAACGGGGAAACCGTGCGCCTGCGGGTGGACGTCGATTCGCGCTTCACCACCGACGAGGACCGCGACGGCTACAACACCATCGCCGAGATCCCGGGCAGCGGCCCCAAGGCCAGCGAAGTGGTGATGCTGGGCGCGCACATGGATTCCTGGCACACCGGGACCGGCGCGGCCGACAACGGCGCCGGCGTGGCGGTGATGATGGAGGCCGTGCGTATCCTCAAGAAGATCGGCGTCAAGCCGCGCCGCACCATCCGCATCGCCCTGTGGAGCGGCGAGGAGCAGGGCCTGATCGGTTCGGCCGACTACGTGGCGCGCACCTTCGCCTCGTACCCGGAACCCACCGACCCGGCGCAGAAGGCGCTGCCTTCGTTCCTGCGCGAGGACCACGGCACGCTGCAGCGCAAGCCTGCGTACGACAGGTTCTCGGCGTACTTCAACCTGGACAACGGCTCGGGCAAGATCCGTGGCGTCTACGCCCAGGAGAACCTGGCGGCGATGCCGATCTTCGAAGCGTGGATGGCGCCGTTCGCCGACGTCGGCGCCACCGTGGTGGTCTCGCGCAACACCGGCAGCACCGACCACATCTCGTTCGACCGGGTCGGCCTGCCGGGCTTCCAGTTCGTGCAGGACCGCCTGGACTACGGCACCAACGTCCACCACACCAACCTGGACACCTACGACCACGCCTCGGCGCAGGACCTCAAGCAGGCCGCGGCGATCGTCGCCAGCGTCGTCTACCACGCGGCGATGCGCGATCAGAAGATGCCGCGCAAGGCGATGGTCGACTAGGTCATTGGCGGAACTCGAACCGCAGGGCGATGCCCAGCGGTTCGAATGCCGCAGGTTCTTCCACGAGGTCCGACTGCAGCAGCGGTCGGACCTCGATCCATTGGGCGGGCAGCGACAGCGTCAAGGTGCCGCCGTCGGCGAACAGCCGCAGGTCCGGCAACGGCGCCGGATCGTGCGAGCGGTGCAGCAGCACCGCCAGCCGCAGCAGCGCGGTCAGGCGCCGGGTCGCCGGCAGCAGCCGGTCCGGAACCACGTCGAGCGCGGACTTGGCGACCTTGCGCCGGTGGTTACGCACCAGCGCGGCCAGCACGCGTTGCTCCGGCACCGAGAAGCCGGCGATGTCCGAGTGCTGCAGCACGTAGGCGCCGTGCACCTGGTACTGGCTGTGCGCGATGGCGAGCCCGAGTTCGTGCAGGCGCGCCGCACGGGCGAGCATCAGGCGGTCCTCGGCATCCAGCGACCAGTCGCGGCTGACCCGGTCGAAGAGCTGCAGGGCGGTGCCCGCCACCCGCTCGGCCTGGGTCGCATCGATGCCGTAGCGCTGCATCAGCGCCAGCACCGAGGCGTCGCGCGGATCGTCGGCGCCGCCGCGGCCGAGCATGTCGTGGAGCACGCCTTCGCGCAACGCGGCCTTGCTCACGCCCATGCGTTCCAGCTCCAGGGTGGCGAAGGCGGCCTCGAGCACCAGCAGGCCGCCGGCGATGATCGGACGGCGTTCGCCGGACAGGCCGGGCAGGTCGATCTGGTCGATCCTGCGGGCGGCCAGCAGGCGATCGCGCACGTGCGGCAGGGCCTGGGCGGTGACCGCGCCCTTGGTCAGCTTCATGCTCGCGCAGATCTCGCCGACCGCCTTGATCGTGCCGGAGGCGCCGATGGTTTCCTGCCATCCCAGGTGGCGGTACACGCCGGCGAACTGCTGGAACTGGGCGGCGACCTCGATCAGCGCCTCGTCCCAGCGCTTGCGCGACAGCTTGCCGTCGCCGAAGAAGCGCGCGGTGGTGGCCACGCACCCCAGCTGCAGGCTTTCGCGCTCGATCGCGTCCAGTCCGCTGCCGATGATGCATTCGGTGGAGCCGCCGCCGATGTCGATCACCAGGCGCAGCTGGCCGGGCCTGGGCAGCTGCGCATGGGCGACGCCAAGGTAGATCAGGCGCGCCTCCTCGCGGCCGGAGATGATCTCGATGGCATGGCCCAGCGCGGTCTCGGCCGGCACCAGGAACCCCTGCGGCGCGGCCAGCTTGCGTACCGTGTTGGTGGCGACGGCACGCACCCGCTGCGGCGGAATGTCGCGCAGGCGCTGGCCGAAGCGGGCCAGGCATTCGAGCGCGCGCTGGCGCACGTCGGCGCGCAACCCGCCCTTGCCGTCCAGGCCTTCGGCCAGGCGCACCATTTCGCGGATCCGGTCGACGGTGCGCAGCTGCCCGAGCACGTAGCGCGAGACCACCATGTGGAAACTGTTGGAGCCCAGGTCGATGGCCGCCAGCAGGTCGCCGTCCTGCAGCGGCAGGGCGGGGGAGCGCAGGCGCATGTGCGGGGTGTTGTCGTTCATGGGCGTCCGCAGATCCTTGCCAGCAGCGCGGCCTGCGCCGAGTGCGGGAGGGCGTCGGCATCCGGCTGCAGCTTCACGTAGCTGCCGTCGGGTTGCAGCACCCAGGCGTTGAGGTTGTCGGCCAGGTAGTTGTCCAGCGCTTCGTCCTTGACCCGCGCGGCCAGCTCCGGATCCAGGATCGGGAAGCAGGCTTCGACCCGTCGCAGCAGGTTGCGTTCCAGCCAGTCGGCGCTGGAACAGAACAGTTCGGGCTTGCCGTCGTTGCCGAACCAGTAGGCGCGGCTGTGTTCCAGGAAGCGGCCCACGATGGAACGCACCCGGATGTTGTCGGAAACGCCCGGGACGCCGGGGCGCAGGGCGCAGGCGCCGCGCACCACCAGGTCGATGGAGACGCCGGCCTGCGATGCGGCATAGAGCGCGCGCACGACGCGCGGCTCGTTCAGGGCGTTCATGCGCGCGATGATCCGCGCCGGGCGCCCGGCGCGTGCATGCGCGGACTCGCGCTCGATCCGCTTGAGCACGCCCGCGTGCAGGGTGAAGGGAGACTGCAGCAGGCGCTTGAGCTTCGTGGCCGGCGCCATGCCCGACAGTTGCTGGAAGACCTGGTGGACGTCGCTGCCGATCTCCTCGTTGCAGGTGATCAGGCCCAGGTCGGTGTAGGCGCGCGCGGTGCCGGCATGGTAATTGCCCGTGCCCAGGTGCACGTAGCGGCGCAGCTTGCGCCCTTCGCGGCGCACCACCAGCAGCATCTTGGCGTGGGTCTTGAACCCGACCACGCCGTACACCACCTGCACGCCGGCTTCCTGCAAGCGGTCGGCGAAGCCGAGGTTGGCTTCCTCGTCGAAGCGCGCGCGCAGTTCGATCACCGCGGTCACGTCCTTGCCGTTGCGCGCGGCCTGGACCAGCGCTTCGACTATCGCCGAGTCCTTGCCGGTGCGATAGAGGGTTTGCTTGATCGCCAGGACGTTGGGGTCATCGGCGGCCTGCTTGACCAGTTCCAGCACCGGGGTGAACGCGTCGTAGGGGTGGTGCAGGAGCACGTCGCCCTCGCGTACGCGTTCGAAGATCGCGTCGCTGCCGGCCAGCTTGCGCGGCTGGAACGGCGGGTACTTCAGCTCCGGGCGCTGGACCATGTCGTAGACCTGGATCACCCGGTTGAGGTTGACCGGCCCGTCGATGCGGTACACGGCTTCCTCGGCCAGGTCGAAATTCTCCAGCAACGTGCGCACGATCGGCTTCGGGCAGTTGCGCGCGATCTCCAGGCGCATGGCGCGCAGGTAGCCGCGGCCGACCAGTTCGTCGCGCAATGCCAGGGCGAGGTTCTCGACCTCTTCCTCGTCGACGATCAGCTCGGAGTTGCGGGTCACGCGGAACTGGTAGGCACCCTTGACCTCCATGCCCGGGAACAGCTCGTCGACGAAGGCCGAAAGCATCGCCGACAGGAACACGAAGTCGTTGTCGCCGCCCGAGATCGAGGGTGGCAACTGGATGATGCGCGGCAGCGAGCGCGGAGCGCGCACGATCGCCAGGTTGCCCGCGCGGCCGAAGGCATCCTTGCCCTTGAGCACGACCACGATGTTGAGCGACTTGTTGAGGATCTTGGGGAACGGGTGCGCCGGGTCCAGCCCCAGCGGCGACAGCACCGGCAGGATTTCCTCGCGGAAATACTTGCGCAGCCAGCGCGCCTGGCGCGCGTTCCAGTGGTCGCGCGCCAGCACCCGCACGCCCGCTTCCGCCAAAGCCGGCCGCAGCACATCGTTCCAGCACGCGTACTGGCCTTCGACCAGTTCCGCCGCGCGTTCGTGGATGCGCTTCAGCACCACCTGCGGCGGCAGCGCATCGGGTGCCAGCGGCAGGTCGAAATCCAGCGCATGGCGCACGGTGGCCGCGCGGATCTCGAAGAACTCGTCCAGGTTGGTGCAGGAGATGCACAGGAAGCGCAGGCGCTCGAGCAGCGGCACCGACGGATCCTGCGCCTGCGCCAGCACCCGGAAGTTGAAGTCCAGTTGCGACAGTTCGCGGTTGGCGTACAGCGCCGGGTCGAGCAGCGGATCGTGCACCGGGGCGCGCTGGCGGGTACGCATGTTCATGGCTGTCCTTCGCGGCTGCGCACGCGTTCGGGCCCGAACACGCAGGAGAACACGCTGCCCTGGCCGACCTCGCTGTCGATCCGCAGGTGCGCCTGGTGCAGGCCCAGCACGTGCTTGACGATGGCCAGGCCCAGGCCGGTGCCGCCGCTCTCGCGCGAGCGGCTGGCGGAAACGCGGTAGAAGCGCTCGGTCAGGCGGGGCAGGTGCGTCGGGGGAATGCCGTAACCGGTGTCGCGCACCGAGAGCACCGCGCCACCGTCTTCGCTGCGCGCCAGGCGCAGTTCGATGTTGCCGCCCGCGGGCGTGTAGCGCACCGCGTTGCTGACCAGGTTGGAGAACGCGCTGTGCAGTTCGCGGGTGGAGCCCCAGAGGTCCACGCCGGAATCGTCGACCACGGCGACCGGATGCCGGCCTTGGCTGAGCGCCTCGGCTTCGCGCCGCAGGGTCGACAGCATGGACGCCATCGGCACCTGTTCCTCGTCCAGGGCCTCGCGTGATTCCAGCCGCGACAGCGTCAGCAGGTCCTCGACCAGCTGGGTCATGCGCCCGGACTGGCGCTGCATCTCGGCAAGCATCGGCGCCCATTCGGGTTGGTCGGCCGGATCCAGCATCTCGAGGTAGCCATGGACCACCGTGAGCGGGGTGCGCAGTTCGTGCGACACGTTGGCGACGAAATCGCGGCGCACCTTCTCCAGCCGGCTCAGGCGGGTGACGTCGCGCACGATCAGCAGCCACAGGTCCTCGGAGTAGGGCACCAGGCGCAGGCTCAGGCGCACCGCCGGATCCACCGGCGAGGCGATGTCGGCCAGGGGTTCGGCCATGCGTCCTGCCGCCAGCCAGCTCGCGATCGGCAACGGCTGCAGGCGCTCGCCCAGGGGGGCGTCGAGGTCGGCCGGGTAGTGCAGGCCCAGCAGCCTGCGCGCCGCGGGATTGAACCAGGCGATGCGCTGGCTGTCGCGCTCGGCGACGATCACTGCGTCTGGCAAGGCATCGGCGAGGGCGCGGTACGCGCGCAGCATGGTGACCAGCCGGCGCTTGCGCGCGCGCGACTCGCGCCGTTCGCGCTCACGCTCGGCCAGCAGGTGCTGGCGTTGTCGGGCCAGCCATGCGACGGCGGCCAGCGAGGCCAGCGCCAATGCCTGCCACGGGTACCCGACGAGCATACCCACGACCAGCGCCGCGGCCAGCGGCAACGCGGTGGGTGCGTACGTCCTGGACCAGGCGGGGCGGGATTCCGTCGGCATCGCCCGATTGTCGCATCATCGTGCGGCGGAAAAGCGGTAGCCCGCGCCGCGTACGGTCTGGACCATGGTGTCCAGTCCGGTCGGTTCCAACGTCTTGCGCAATCGCCGGATGTGCACGTCGACGGTACGTTCCTCGACATAGACGCTGCCGCCCCAGACGTGGTCGAGCAACTGCGCGCGACTGTAGACGCGGTCGGGGTGGGTCATGAAGAAATGCAGCAGCCGGTACTCGGTGGGGCCGACGGCGACGGGGACTTCGATGCCGTCGGGGCCGCGGGCGAACACGCGGTGCGCAGCGCCGTCGATGCGCAGGTCGCCGGCGCCGATGCTGCCGTCCTCGTCGTCCTCGCTTGCCCGCCGCATCACCGCACGGATGCGCGCGAGCAGTTCGCGCGCGGAGAACGGCTTGACCACGTAGTCGTCGACGCCGGCCTCGAAACCGCCGACGCGATCGTTCTCCTCGCCGCGCGCGGTCAGCATGATGATCGGCACCTCGCGGGTCAGCGCATCCCTGCGCCAGCGCCTGGCCAGTTCCAGGCCGCTGGTGCCCGGCAGCATCCAGTCCAGCAGGATCAGGTCCGGCACCCGGTCGGCGATCGCGGCCTGCGCTTCCCGGGCGTCGCCGGCATGCACCGGCTCGAAATCGCCCTTGCGCAATGCGAACGCGACCATGTCGCGGATCGCCGGTTCATCGTCCACGATAAGGATGCGCTTCTGCATGCACGCCATTAGACGACAGATTTGTGACACCCGGGTGACACTCCGCGTAGCGGCAGCAGCAACAGAACCGCCCGCTCACGTGCGGGGCGCCGTGGAATGGCCTTGCCCAAGCGGACCGCCTTTCCAGCGTAAGCGCGCGAGAGACCTTCGTGCGCGAGGCGTTTGCCTACCGGCGGTCGAGGTCGGGGTCGCGGATGCCCTGGCGGCGCAGTTCCAGCACCACCGGCGTGATCGCCGCGATCCGCGCATCGATCCGGGCGCGGGCGTAGTAGTCCAGGTCGTCGCGCTTCCTCAGCGTGTTGAGCTGGACCAGGGCCTGCTCCGCACGGCCGTTGAGGAACGCGGCTTCGGCGTAGGCCTCGCCGGCCCTGACCGGATCCCCGGCGATCTCGCTGGTGCGGGCGAAGGTGCGCTGGAACAGCGGGTCGTCGCCGGCGCTGGCCAGCAGGGGCCGCAGCAGTGCCTGCGCGCGCTGCCCGGCGGCCCGGGTGTTGCGCTCGTTGAGCGTTGCCGCATAGGTCAGCGCCACCGCCCGGTTGTTGGGCATGCGCGCCACCAGCGCCTCGAAGCGGGCGTCCGCGGCTTCGGTGTCGCCCGCGCGCGCTTCCGCCTGGGCGAGCGCCAGTTCAAGCCAGTACTGGCCTGGATGCGCTCCGAGCAATGCCTCCAGTTCGCGGGCGGCGCGCCGCGGATCGCCGTCCTGGTAGTGCGCCAGCGCCAGGCCGTAGCGCTGCGCATCGTCCAGCGGCTTGTGCCTGGACAGTTGTTCGTATTCGCGCACCGCCTGCGCCGGCGAGTTCGCGCTGAGCACGCGCAGGCGCTCGCGCGCCCACGGGAAATCGCCGCCCGGGCCATGGCTGGTCGTGGTCGCGATGCGCAGCGACGCCGGCAGCATCGGGTTGTCGCTGGCGCGGCTGGCCGGCACGAAGGGACGAGCCGCCTCGGCAAGCTGCCGTGCACGGTCGCGGGCCTCGCTGATGCGGGTGGTGGTGACCGGGTGGGTGCGCAGGTAGTCGGGCATGCTCTCGCGGCTGTCGCTGGTGCGCACCACCGACTGCAACTGCTCGAAGAAGCCGGCCATCGCCTCCGGGTCGTAGCCGCCGCGCGACAGGGTGCGGATGCCGACGCGGTCGGCTTCGGCTTCGTTGCTGCGCGTGTAGTCGATCTGGCGTTGCGCCATCAGGCCCTGCGCCGACATCAGCGCGGCCATGGTCGCGTCGTCGCTGGAACTGCCGCCGGCGCTCTGCGCGATGGCGATCGCGCCGAGCATCGCCAGCAGGATCGGCACGCTGTCGCGCTGGGCCTGCTCGACCCCGCGCAGCACGTGCTCCTGGGTGACATGCGCGATTTCGTGCGCGACCACCGCCGCCACCTCGTCCTCGCTGTCGGCGGCGAGCACCAGGCCCGCGTTGACGCCGATGTAGCCGCCCAGCGTGGCGAAGGCGTTGATCTGGCGGTCGCCCATCATGAAGAAGGTGAACGACTGGGTCGGCTTGTCGCTGGACGCGCCCAGGCGCTGGCCCATCGACTGCAGCCAGGCGCCCATCAGGGGATCTTCCAGGGTGTAGCCGTAGTTGCGCAGCTGGCTCAGGGTCATCGCGCCGTACTCGGCCTGCTGCGCGGGCGACAGGATGCTGCCGGCCGAGGAACCGATGTCGGGCAGCCGGCTTTCCTGCGCGGCCACGCCGCCGGTCGCGGCGACGGCACCCAGGGCAAGGCTGAGCAGGAAGACGGAAGTGGCTGTGCGCATGCGGTCCGAGGATAGCGAATCGTGATGGGGCGGGCTGGAAAAGCCCGGCGGCCGGTCCCATATTGGACATTCCAAAGCCGCCCGAGTTTCAGGATCATCCGCCATGGTTGCCCACGCTTCTTCCCCTTCCGGCGTCCCGCCGATCACCCTCTACACCTCGGCGACCTGCGGCTACTGCGTGGCGGCGAAGAACTTCCTCAAGAGCCGCGGATTGACCTGGGACGAGGTCAGGATCGACCTGGATCCGGCCGAGCGCGAGCGGATGGTCGCCCGCGCCAGGCGGACCACCGTGCCGCAGATCTTCATCGGCGATGCCCACGTGGGCGGCTACGACGACCTGATGGCCCTGCATCGCGCCGGGAAGCTGGAAGCCTTGCTGGACGCGGGCCAGTGAGCGCCGGCGAGGGTTCCGGCAACGGGCGTTCCGGCGACAGCCGGGTCGCGGAGTTCACCGCCTTCCGCCAGCGCATGAACGAACGCATCCTGGCCGAGCCCAACCAGGTCGTGCGCCGGTTCTTCGCCCTGGACACCCAGGCCTACCAGGCTGGCGCGCTGGACGTGAAGACCAAGGAACTGCTCGGCCTGGTCGCCTCCCTGGTGCTGCGCTGCGACGACTGCATCAGCTACCACGTGGCCCAGTGCAAGGATGCGGGGCTGAACCGCGACGAAATGTTCGAAGCGTTTTCGGTCGGGCTGGTGGTCGGCGGATCGATCGTGATCCCGCACCTGCGCCGGGCCGTCGACTTCCTCGATCGCCTCGAGGCGGGAGAGGCGGCAGGGCCGGGCGCGCACGACCACGGCTGAAGGCTCCGTACCGGGGCGTCTGGCATAATTGCCGGCTGACTCCCCCCTCGCGCGGCGCCCCCTGCGGCGTCGCGCACCAGTTCGGAACCTGCAAATGACCCAGACAATCACGGTCATCCGTGGCGATGGCATCGGCCCGGAGATCATGGAAGCCGCCCTGCACGTGCTCGACGCGATGGACGTCGGCCTGGCCTACGAGTTCGCCGACGCCGGCCTGGTGGCGCTGGAGAAGACCGGCGAACTGCTGCCGGCGGCGACCATGGATTCGATCCGCCGCAATCGCGTCGCCCTGAAGAGCCCGCTCACCACGCCGGTCGGCGGCGGCTTCTCGTCGATCAACGTCGAACTGCGCAAGCGTTTCGACCTGTACGCCAACGTGCGTCCGGCCAGGTCGCATCCGAACACGAAGTCGCGCTACGCCTCCGGCGTCGACCTCATCACCGTGCGAGAGAACACCGAAGGCGCCTACAGCGCCGAAGGCCAGGAACTGTCCGCCGACGGCGACACCGCCACGTCGATCACCAAGACCACCCGTCGCGGTTCCGAGCGCATCGTCCGCTACGCCTACGACATGGCGCGCCGCACCGGCCGCAGGAAGGTGACGATCGTGCACAAGGCCAACATCCTGAAGTCGACCTCGGGCCTGTTCCTCAACGTCGCCCGCGAAGTCGCCGCGCAGTACCCGGAGATCGAGACCAACGAGATGATCGTGGACAACACCTGCATGCAGCTGGTGATGCGCCCCGAGCAGTTCGACGTGATCGTGACCACCAACCTGTTCGGCGACATCATCTCCGACCTGTGCGCGGGCCTGGTCGGCGGCCTCGGCCTGGCGCCGGGCGCCAACATCGGTACCGACGCGGCGATCTTCGAAGCCGTGCACGGCTCCGCACCGGACATCGCAGGGCAGGGCAAGGCCAATCCCTGCGCGCTGCTGCTGGGCGCGGCGCAGATGCTCGACCACCTGGGCATGGGCGACAAGGCCACCAGGCTGCGCGACGCCATCGAGGCCACGCTCGAGGCGAAGGATTCGCTCACGCCCGACCTCGGCGGCAACGGCAACACCATGTCGTTCGCCCGCGCCATCGCTTCGCGCGCCGCCGCGTGACCGACGGTGCCGCCCCGGCGGC